>LUZE01000024.1 GCA_001602845.1 Bacteroidales bacterium Bact_13
GGGCTATGGCCCGTATAAGGACTGGTGGGAGTTCCCGGGCGGGAAGATAGAGCCCGGCGAGACGCCCGAAGCGGCCCTCGTGCGCGAGATTCGCGAGGAACTGGATGCCGGCATCGAGGTCGGCGACCTGCTCAAAACCATCGAATGGGATTACCCCGAATTCCACCTGACCCTGCACTGTTACATGTGCTCCCTGCTCAGCGACGCCCTGCACCTCAACGAGCACGAAGCCGCCCGCTGGCTCCGTGCCGATGAACTGCGCAGTGTGAATTGGCTCCCGGCCGACGACCAGCTCCTCCCCCTCATCGAGCAGGAACTATCGATGTAGCGACTTTATCCGGCGTCTATGACGCGCCAGCGGACACGCCAGCGGGTGCCGTCAAAATCGTGGCTGAGAATCTCGAACCGGCCGACTTCCGACGTATTCTTCACGTGCGCCCCTGCACAGGCACAGGCATCGTAATCGCCCACCCGCACAATCCGCAGCATCTCCGACGCATTCTCCGGCAACTTACTCAAATCCACCACTTTCGCAGCTTCTTCATGCGTAAGGAACGAGATCGTCACGTCCAGATGGCGCCCGATTACCTCGTTGACCGTCCGGACGATTTCATCGATCTGGTCCTGCGTCGGTGCCGCCGGCAGCAGATAATCGCATTTCGACTTCTTGCGTTCGATGTGTGCATTGCGTGAACGCGGGCATCCGAACATGCGCACCATCGTCGCATTCAGGATATGCTCGCACGTGTGCATCGGAGGATACTCCTCCTTGTTATGTGCATTAATGACAGGCTCTTCCATCTGAATTGAAACTTTCTTGACAAAAATACGGAAAAAGATGCGGACATTCAGAAAAATTTTGCATCTTTGCAGTCCCAAACCGAACAGGGGCGTAGCTCAGCTGGTTTAGAGCGCTTCAGTCACATTGAAGAGGTCATCGGTTCGAATCCGATCGTCCCTACATAAAGAAAACAAAAACCGTCCGATTAATGAAATCGGACGTTTTTTTTAGTCCATCTTGGACGATTTGCTTCGGTTCTGCCAGCCGGCTTCAGACTTTGTGCGGGTGTAGTAGATGACGATGTCAGCTTCGGACTTGGTCGTGGTGATGTAGACTTTTTTCTTGGCATCACTTGAGGAACTGACGAAATACCAGAGGCCTTTGTTGCCGGAGGCATCGCTTTTGGTGTCGCATTTATACACCACCAGGTCGGCTTCGCTCTTGGTCGTGGTCACATAGACTTTCACGTTGGCATCGCTCTTGGAACTGGTGGCATACACCGTCTGGGCTTTTGCCGCGACGCTTCCTATCAGTAAAAGCGCGCAGATAATCAATAATTTCTTCATGGTGCGCAATGTGTAAGATTCAGTGTTATCTATGCAAATATAGCATATTTCACAGACACTTTGAAATAATACAGTATCTTTGTCCTGCCTCAAGAGACAAGAGAGCATGAACAACTTCGCCGCCATCGATTTTGAGACCGCCAACGAGCAGCCGTGCAGCGTCTGCAGCGTCGGCGTGGTCATCGTGCGCGGCGGCGAAATCGTGGATTCGTTCTATTCGCTGATCCATCCGGAGCCGGACTATTACCGCTGGTTCTGCCGGCAGGTCCACGGACTGGGACCGGAAGATACTGATGATGCGCCGGTGTTTCCGCAGGTATGGCGGCAGATCGCACCGCGGATCGAAGGCCTTCCGCTCGTGGCCCATAATGCGCGCTTTGACGAAGGTTGCCTGAAAGCCGTCTTTCGGGTCTATCAGATGGATTATCCCGATTACGTGTTCCACGATACGCTGGCCGCCTCACGCCGGCACTTCGGACGGTCGCTGGAGAACCACCAGTTACAAACCGTAGCCGCTGCCTGCGGCTACGATCTCACCCGTCACCACCACGCACTGGCTGACGCCGAGGCGTGTGCGCGTATCGCCCTGAAACTGTTTATCTGAAAGGGCCGAACGGTCCGCCGCCCGTGTAGGACGAGAGCTTGACTGACGAACCCCCGGTGACGGTTCCGCCCGAGACGGCATTTCCGCCCCAGATCTCCGTGCCGCCGCTGACGCTCACGCCCGTTTTCAGGGAAGGTGTGCCGGCCGTCGAAACTACCAGGCCGTTTCCACCGCGCGAAGGCGCCTTGAAAACAAGGGCCACGTCGTTCCCGCTGTAGAGCGCATACATCGCATTCTGTGTCCAGGACGAGGCGCTGTAGCAGCTCTGGCTGAGCTGGGATCCGTTCTCCAGGCCGCCGATCGCCACCAGCGTGCCGCCCTGCACATACAGTTTTTTGCCGTCTTCCGTATTCGCATCCACCGCCACTTCCGGCGTGCCTGAACCCACGGCGTAGACCACACCGCCCTTGATGTAGAAGTTGCCGTTGGCGTCCATACCGTCGTTTCCGGTAGAAATCGCACAGACGTAGCCGCCCGAAACGGTAAGGTCGCCCGCCGCGTTGATGGCGTCGTCACTCGAATAACTGTAGATGGTCCCGCCGCTGATCGTCATGGTGCCTTTCGCCTCGATTCCCTCGTGCGACTTGCAGGTCACGCTGACCGTACCGCCGGAGAAGAAAAGGTCACCGTCGAACTTGATGCCCTTGGCCGAGACGGAATTGTCGCTGCTGGAAGTGCCCGGGTTGCTGCCCGGCCCCCAGCCGGGACCAAAGCCTCCTCCGCTGCTTTGCCCGTAGTTCGAGCCGCTGACCGCCACGTTGACCGTGCCGCCCTTGAAATAGCCCGCAGCGTCGCCGCTGATGCCCTTGCCGCCCGTGCCGGAATTAAACACGTTCAATGTGCCGTCCAGCATCTCGAACAGGATGTCCGCCTTCACGCCGGCCGTGCCGGTGTATTCGGCGTCCTCGCTGTCATAGGCCGCGGAGCCGGTCACGCTGATGACGGTCTTGCCGCCCTCGAAGCGCACGAGCGAATCGGAGGTGAAGCCCTTCTTCATATTGGCGGACGTGGCGGCGGTGACTTCGCCTGCCGTCACGATGATCGCGTCCTTGCCGCGCACGGCATGCCCGGCGCTCGAAGTCACCTTGACGGTCGGGCTGTTCATGAAGCGCACGTAATCGTCGCTCGTGATGCCGGCCTTGCCCTTCGCCTTGACGACGAGGCTGCCGCTGCCGCAGAAGATGAGCTGTCCCTCGCTGAAGAAGGCTGCCTTTTCATCTTCCTCTTCCGGCGTAGCCGTATAGGAAGCACCGTCCGCCAGGGCATTGGAGCCCTCGACGATGACGAACGTACGTTTCTTGCTCTGGTTGTTGATGGCGGCGCCCGACGGATTGGCCAGGCCCAGTCCGCTGAGGCGGATAGCCTGTTTCTTGGAGCTGTAGAGTTTGAAGTATCCGTCGGAAGCGGTTCCGCTCAGGTCGTAGACAATGGCTTCCTTGGTCGTATTGTTGACCGTCACATGGTTGCCGTCTACTTTCACGATGCCCTTCTCATCACCGGTCACCGTCGCCTGGCTTCCGCCGAAGACGATGGAAATGACACGGTCGAAGGTCGTATTCACGATATTGTCATCAGATGAATCCGTGTCACCGAAATTATAAGCGGTTCCGGCGGCGGAAGTCGCCGGGACGATGGTGGTTTCGAATGTCGATTCATCAATGGGGTTGACGATAACCGTATCGTCAGGGTTGACTGGGGAAGGCTCGTCCCCTTCGAAGTCGATGCATCCCACGACCAGCACGGCAGCCGTCAGGAGAAGAATGAGATGCGTTTTCATATGGAGTTGACTCTATTATCGTTGAATATATCCGCGGATCATATCAACAATCCGGCCAAACTAAAAGCTGAATTTATATCCAATGCAGAAATTGGTATTGAAAGTACGGTCGTATGATAGTGACTTCAACTTCGTTCCCTCGGCGTTCGTATCGATATTCTTGTCATGGCAGTAATCGCCCAGGATCGAGAAATCCAATGCGTGCTGCCGACTCATTTTCCACTCCAGGCCCAGTGCTCCGCGCACCCGGTTGAAATAAGTGTCGGTATAGCCCGTGAACGAATAGTCACTGAAAGAAGTGCCGTCCCATTTTACCGAGCAGGCCGGATCGTTCAACGCCACCCGTGCCTCGATGTAGGCATACGGGCTGACAGATTGGAAACCCTTGTACTCGGCCTTGAGCCGGCTCTTGAGTGACAAGGCGTTGGGCGTATTCTGGTAAATGTTCATCGAAGTAGCGTCGCGGTGCGTGAGCTGCAATCGTTCCTTGAGGGAGAAGCGCCAGTCGCCCGTCCGGATGCCACCGGTCACGTCGAAATAGAAACGATGCCGCGGCGACCATTCGCCGGATGACTTCAGTTTGTCGATAAACATATATCCGCCACCCAGTTTCAGATAGGGATTCACCTTGTAGGCCAGGCCCAAGTCGGCCTGCCAACGCCCCAGCGAAGAGAAACTGTCAGACAGGCGTATTTCGCCATCAAACGAAAGATGCAGTCCCTTGGCCAGTTTCTTGTCTGCCGTCACGGAGAAACGGCCGCCCAGGTTGGTCTCCAGGTCATTGATGCCGATCTGCGCCCGTGCCGGAATGAACGACGCGGCCAGCAGAAGGAGTGTCAGGATCCGTTTCATAGCTTATTGTTCCACAAAGTCCTTGGCTTTGGTCAGGGTGTCGATCGAGGCGGCCTGTCCCTTCGACAGAGTGTAATATACTTTTATGAATGCCGCATCCTTCAGGAAATCCACGTGGCCGATCTCCACGTTCTCAACCGGAAATCCCAGCCGGCTTTCCAGGTCCGCGACAAGTTCTGCCCGGCGATCGGGCACGATGAGTTCGATGCGGTCGTACAGCACAAGTTTGGTCGAGGTATGCTTGAGCAGTTTCTCGCTTTCGAGAACCCAGACCAGACAGACAACCAACAGGTTGGCCAGCGCCGTCACACCTGTGGCGGCCAGATTGAGTTCGTAATGGGGATCGGCTCCCGTGGCGCCGACCACCCGATAGACGGGCGCCAGGCCATTGACAGCAGCCAGTGCGATGATGACGAACAAATAGGTCATCTCACGGATCGGCACGGTCTCCGTACGGTAGCGGATCACGCCGAAAATGGCGAACAGGCCCAGCGTGAGCCCCACACCTACCTCGACGTTACCCATCACATAGAGCAGCAACAGCATCGCGGAGGAGAACACCATGAAGGTGAAATAGTAGTCGCGGCGACGGCTCTTCCGGTAGTAGAAGAACTGCACCAGGATCCAGCAGGCGGCCAGGTTCAGGAAGAAGCGGATGGCCAGTTCGGTGAGGCTCTGCGAAGTCGTCATCATCGCGTCGGTGATGGCCTGTACGTCGAACAGGTCCTCGTCGGCGAGCGCGTAGTCGCCCAGGTCTTGCAAAGGAATCATTGTATGGTAATTTTATGGTTTATCGTCTTTTCTATCTGGCGCACCTTCGTCTTGAAACGGCCCGACCGCGCGGCAGGGTCAGTCAGCGTAACGGCGATGCAGTATTTGCTGATCCGTACCGGCTTGACCCGGTGATCGAGCAGGATGCGCTTCATCGGACTGTCGGCATGACCGTCTTGCTTGAGTTCGATGATCACCGCGTCACGAAGCGTGCACTGGCGTCCGTTCCGGAGGTTCCGGAACCGCAGGCCCGTGTCGATGGTCAGGCGCTCCGTTTTGGCCGGATTGACAAGCGTGATGCGGCGGAAAATCGTTTCCAGCGCGGGCGACAGTTCATCGACAGTGAACCAGGACTTGCGGGAGAGATAGTCGCAGGCCGCGGCGTCGCTGCTGAAATCCTGCAACTCCCCCATCGGAATCCCGATCCGTTTCTTGCTCGTGCGCCCCTTGTTGTTCTTGCGCTTGATCTCCAGAAAGGCCGTGCCCGAAGCCACGTAGCTCCGCGTGCGGACTTTCTGGCGCTTCAGACGCCGGTTGTGGTGGTCGCTGAACATCTTGAGGCCGGCCGTGTCGAAGTAGATGGAATCGTAGGCACTGACCTTCGTTCCCTCGGTTTCCAGGGCGCGGTAGCCCGCCCGGGCCGCGTCGGCCAGTACCTGCACCAACGTAGCTTCGTTGGTGAGATACTTGGTGTCGACACGGTTCATCAGCTTGATGGCGTCCATCTCGTCCAGCGAGATCGACTCCAGGGCCGAAAGCGGTCCATTCAGTTCGATATGTGTGCAGGCAGACATGTCAACAGGCTGTCATTAATGTTGGGGGCCTCCGCCTCCGCCACCACCGCCGTTATACGTGCTTAGCGAAACGGACGTGCCTCCCGAGATGCCAGAAGTGGCCCACACACCGTTGCAATAGGTGGTGCCGCTCACGCTCACGCCCTTGTAACCGCTCTTGAGCGACGGGGCCGAGACGGCCACTGACGAGACACCCGACGGAGCCTTGAAGGCCGCGATATACGAACTGCCGTTGTAAAGTGCGTTCCAGCTGCCGGCCGTGCAGCTCATGGTATAGACACTCTGGGATGCGGAATAGCCGCTCTCCAGGCCGCCGTAGGCTACGACGACGCCACCGGTAATGTACAATTTGTAACGTTCTTCGGTATTAGCGTCGAGAGCCACCTCCGGTGCGCCCTTGGTCGTGATGGCGAAGACATAGCCACCCGATATCTTCAGGTCGTGGTTGGCATCCATGGCGTCATTGGCCGTAGAATAGGCGTAGACATAACCGCCCGTGATATTCATTTCAGCCTGGCAGTTGATGGCATCATCGCCGGTGGAGTACACATAGGTCTCGCCGCCCTTGAAGATCAGGTTTCCCTTGACTTCGAAGCCCTCGGATTTTGCGCAGTTGATGACAATCGACCCGCCGCTCACGGTCATATTGCCCGCATAGCCGGTAACCTTATTGCCGCTCTTGGTGACCCAGCCGATCTTGATGCCCTTGCTGGACACATCGTTCGATTCGCTGCCGCTCGTTGTGATCTTGAGCGTACCGCCGGAGATGTAGCTGTCCGCTACGGCATGCGTAGAGCTGTCGAAATCATAGCTGCCGGCACTGATGCCTTTGCCGCCATTGCCGTTATTGGTGATGGTCACCGTACCGCCTGTCATGGCGAAATAGTTGTCTGCCTTGATGCCAGCGGAACCCTTGTATTCGCTCTCGTCGCTGTCGTAGGCCACGCCGCCGGTTACCTGGATCGTCGAGACGCCGCCTTCAACCAGTACGTAGTCGCCGGAGGTGATGCCTTTCTTCATTGCGGCAGCCGTGGAGATGTTCAGCGTACCGTTGGAAAGCTGGATGTAATCGTTGCCCTTGACGCCGTGCCCTGCGCTGCTGCCGGCCGTTACCGTAACGGTGGGACTTGCCATCATGCGCACATAGTCATCGGAGACGATGCCGCTCTTGCCCTGCTTGTTGTTGGCCGTGACATTCAGCGAGCCGCTGCCGCTGAAGATAATCTGGCCTTCGGAGAAGAGCACGCCTTTCATGTCTTCGTCACTACTGGTCGAATAGGCTGCGGAAGATCCGTCTGCCAATTTGTTGGAGCCTTCCACATAGACGAAGGTGCGTTTGCCGCTTTGGTTGTTGATGGCAGCGCCGCTGCTGTTGGTAAGGCTCACGCCGCTCAGCCAAAGAGCTTGTTTCTTCGAGCTATAGAGCTTGAAGAAGCCGTCGGAGGCCGTTCCGGTGAGCTTGTAGGCCACATTCTCGGAACCGGTATATGTGATGGTCACCTTGTTACCGCTTACCACTACGTTCATAACGTCCGCCACAGCGCTATAGCCCGTGACGGTGGCACCGCCCGAAGCGTAGGTGACGGTCACCATGCGCGTGAAGGTCGTATTGGAGATATCGTCGTCCGAGGAACTATCGCCTGCCGAAGGGAAGGTGGTGGTGACAGCGCCATCATCGGCATTGCTGATAACCGTCAGCGTATAGGATGCGGACGCTGCCTTGTAGATATCGTTGCCGGCAAAGGTTGCTGTGATAGTAGTGGTTCCAGCCGCTTGGAGTGAAATCTTGCCGTCCGATGCCCCGATTGTCGCCACCGCGGTATTGGAAGAGGCATACGTGATGTCGATCTCCGCTCCGGAAGGGGTGACGCCCAGCGTCGGGAAGGTGTTGGTTTCTTCAAGGGAAGCCGTACAATCGGTCGCCGACCACGTGAGTGACACGGTACACTTAACGACCTTAAGGGTGTACGAAGCTGTGCCTGCATAAAATTCTTCAGTCGCTTCGGAAGCTGCCGAGATGGATACTGTCCCCGCTCCCTTCAGGGTAATCGTACCGTCAGATGCAATAGCAGCCACCGCTTCATCGGACGAAGCATACGTGACGGCCAAACCGTTTGGATTGGCCAGCGTCGGGAAGGTGTTTTCGGAAGCCAGTACGGCTGTAAAACTGGCGGCTGACCAGGAAAGGCCGGCGCTCTTCTGCGTACTTTCGGCTTCCACGACTTCCAATACATAGAATGCGCTGGCAGCCTCGTGGACGTCTGTTTCAGGCGATGAGGCCGTGATCGTGGTCGTTCCCGCAGACACCAAGGTCACGGTGCCGGCCGTATCGATCGTCGCTACCGCCTTGTTTCCGGAAAAATAGGTAATGTTGAATTGGCCGGGGTTGTTGAGCGTCGGATAGGTATTCTCGGCGCCGAGCGTCACACGGCAGCTATCGGCCGACCACGACAAGGTAGCCGCTGACTTGACCACGGTCAACGTATAGGCGGCGCTTGAAGCGGCATAAGTCAAAGTTTCCGCCGATGAGGCCGTGATGATCGTGGAGCCCACTGCCACGAGGGTGATAACTCCGTCCTGGGTGACGGTCGCCACCTCTGAATTGGAAGAAGTATAGCTGACCGGGACAGCGTAGGTATTGGTCAGCGTCGGGAAGGAATTCTCCGAACCGAGGACCGCCTCGTAGGACGAGGTGTTCCAGGAGAGGTCCGGATCGGTCAGGGTCGTTGTCCCCGGATCGGGATCCGTAGAACTTACGGGGTCTATGACCTCGATCAAGTCACCCACGCATCCGGAGAGGATCAGGAGCAACGACAGGATCAGTTGGGAAATGCGTTTCATGATTCGGGGTCTTTATGGGTTAATCTTCTGTCAGATATTCGAATTGCTTAACGGCGGTCAGCTTGCCCTTGGGATTATAGGTATACTGCGTCTTTTTGCGGCCAAATTCGTTGTAGTCAAACTTTTTGACATGGTCGAGCCTGTTACGCTCGTCATAAACCAACTCTCGGGTCACCTTACCGGCGGCGTCATATTCATATCGCTTGCGCCACTTCTGCCCGTCGGAGTTGTACTCGGTCTCCTCCACTTTCTTGCCGTCTGCGTTGTACGTCGTCACGTGGTCTAGGATCCGTGCGTTGGACCTCACGTCTGTCTTCCACTCTTTGATCACCAGGTTCTTTTTGTTGATTTTCTGGTCTTGAGCATGAAGAGCGGGAGCGGCGGAAACAATGGCGGCTGCCAGGAGAAGGAAGAGATGCGGTTTCATATACGTAAAATGTAATGGTATCGCAAGATTCAAGGATACTGCCATTTTCAAAGTCATTCAACCAACCACCCGATTTCTTCAACCAACGCGTTTCCGGGTCCGGAAATAATCCGTATCTTTGCATTATGAACATCTTGCTGAAGATACTCCCCTTCTTAGTTCTGGTCCTGGTCCATCATTTTCTGCTGGAGCCTTTGTTCCATAAGAAAAACAAAACCGACTATTTCCTGCTCACTGCTGCATTGATTGCCGGATTCAGCTTATACTGTTTTTATCCTGACAGGCGGCCAGTCCGGCAGGAAGACATGCCCGCTCCCCCACCGGGCGAGGTACCCTACAATCGTCCCGGGTTGCCTCCTGCTGACGGCAAAGGGCCCATCCGGCCTGAGACACAGGAGTTCATCATCGGCATTCTGTTGGTAGCCGGCGACCTTGGACTCACCGCTATCTATCGCTCGCGGAAGCGCGAAGCCCAGTTGAAGGAGCTACAGGCGGCCAACGTGAGCCGTCAGCTGGAAACGCTGCGCTATCAGATCAATCCGCACTTCTTCATGAACACGCTCAACAACATCCAGTCGCTTGTCCTGACCGATCCCGACAAGGCAACAGAAATGATCAACGAGTTTTCGAAGTTGATGCGAATCATCCTCTATGAAGGAAACGAGCCTACCATCCCGCTCGCACGGGAGACAGAATTCCTGCAGCACTACCTTTCACTCATGCGTGTACGCTATCCCGAATCCGTACGCATAGAAGCCGATATCACGCAAGACACAGCAGGAGCTGTCATTCCACCACTGCTCTATGCATCCTTCGTGGAAAACGCCTTCACGCACGGCATCAGCTACGACCAGGCGTCCTTCGTAGAGATTTCCGTCTGCCTTTCCCAAGCGGGACGGATTGTTTTCAAATGCTCGAACAGCCAGCATCCGAAACCCGATAACGGGGATCACGGGCTGGGCCTGGAAAATGTCCGCGAGCGCCTGAACCTTCTCTACGGCAACGACTTCATCCTGCACATCGACGAGCAACCTCAGCGTTTTGACGTACTGCTTGACATTCCCAAATCTCCTTCCCTGACCACATGATCAAGTTACTGGCCATCGACGATGAGCCGCTTGCGCTCCGGCTGCTGGAAGTCTATATCTCCAAGATTCCCGACCTGCACCTGCTGGCCGCCTGCACCAGCCCGCGCGAAGCAATGCCATGGCTCGGCCAGGCCGACGCCCTGCTGATTGACATCAACATGCCGGATGTCAACGGGATGGATTTCATCAAAGGCCTGGAAAAGCCGCCGTTGGTGATTTTCACGACAGCTTATTCTGAATATGCCGTGGACGGGTTCCGGGTGAACGCCGTGGATTACCTTCTCAAGCCTTTCAGTTTCATGGAATTCGCTGATGCGATAAAGAAGCTTCGTGACAGGCTGGAATTGCAGCGGCCGCTATCGGGCAATGATGGGAACATCCTTGTCTTTTCAACGTCCCAACGTGACATCCGCATTGATTCACAACACATCCGCTACATTGAGGGCATGGGTGAATATCTCAAGATTCACATGGATGGGGAGAGCACACCGACGATCGTACTCTACCGGATGAAAAACATCCAGGAAGAACTGCCTGCGAGCCGATTCCAGCGCATCCATAAATCATACATCGTTGCGCTCGACCGTGTGCGGGAGATCCGTCGTAACAACGTCACGCTCTCCGACGGCACGACACTTCCCATCGGGGAGACCTACCGTGAAGATTTCCGAAAGTATTTGCTATCTTTGCACGGTAATGTGGAAGAAACCTCATAACTGGCTCATTGCGGCGGCAGCGTTGGTGATCATCGTGCTGCTGGGCATGGACGTTTGCCATGCCGTCAATCCGGAAACGGGTGTGCATTATGCCGTCCGGTTCAAGGACAGGCCTATCTACATCATTTTCATCGTGTTGACATTCGTCATCTGCGATGTGGCGCTGCTTTCGGCCAAGCAGCCTTTCTACCAGGTATTCCTGGCCATCGTCGATGCCATCGTCCTGCTGGGGTTCCAGGTCTGGATCCTGGTTGATTTCTTCACCACGAAGTTACAGACCGGACTTCGGATGTCGTCGGTCTACACGCTCAGCATCGGCGCCGTATTCCCGCTGATTGCCATCATCCTGCTCGTCCTCTCCGTCCGTTTCGCCGCCGACGAAGGCACCGCCCAGCGCATCGCCAAGGCCCTCAATCGCCAACAGTAACTGTTTGCTTGCGCCAAGCGCGGGTGGGTGCTTGCTCCAGAACCCGTGCCACCCTCGGCATACGAGTTACTGGGGCGCTGCCCCAAACCCTGCCGCTTCGACCAGCTATTCCACTAGCTACCCCGCTTGGTCTCCGCTAGCGGCTGATGCCGCCTGGAGCAACACCCAGAGCGCCTAGCAAGCAAACAGAAGGTTTATCTGGAACTGAAGACAAGGATGGCCATGCCGATCAGGAGAATCAGCAGGGCGAGGCCTTTCTCGCGAAGATGCTTCTCCTTGAAGACGACAGCACCGCACAGGAATGTGATGATCACCGAACTGCGACGCAACATCGACACGACCGAAAGCATCGAACCCGAGCTGTGCAACGACAGGAAATACAGGAAATCCGAAGCCGTGATGAACAGCGCAATGATCCAGATAGCCCAGTCATGCTTGTACGGCTGATAGTATTTCCGATGCGCAAAACGGCCGAACAACACGATCAAAGCCATGATCAGCGCAATATAGAAATTGCACCATCCCTGCACGAACATCGGCTGCAGCGAAGCCATCAGATGCTTGTCCATCAGGGCGCTGATCACACCCGTGATGACAGCCACCCACATGCAGAAAATCCATTTGTTCCGCACAAAATCCACCCCTTCCCGCTTGCTCGTGTGACCCAGCAGCCATAACGCGAACATCGCGATGATAATGGCCACCCACTGCCAGAGATTCAGGCGCTCCCCGAAAATCAGGATTGAGCCGATCAGCACGAAAACCGGACGGGAAGCCTTGATCGTTCCCGCCGTCGTGATCGGCAGGTTCTTGAGACCCATCAGCCCCGTGATCCAGGAAATCGAAACGATGACGGACTTCAGCAGCACCAGCAGATGATCCTGCAAAGAACCCCGCGAAACATCGAAAACCGTCCCGGAAAACCAGTCCAGCCCGAAAGCCGAAGCAATGATGAACGGCGACAACAAGACCGTCGACAACGCCGTTGCATAGAGAAGGATGTGAAGGACGTCGTTGCGGGTAGAAGCCTGCTTCTTGAATACGTCGTAAATACCCAGCAGAATCGCGGAACCAACCGCAGCCCAAAGCCACATAGTCGTAAGGATTATAAATCTTCTTCGGTTTTACAATACTTTTTGATGACGCTGTAGGCGTCC
>LUZE01000025.1 GCA_001602845.1 Bacteroidales bacterium Bact_13
TGCTGGCCTTCTCCCCGTCCGACATCGCCCTGCTTGAAACCTTGGAGGAAAAGTCATGAAAAAGTTTCTGACAGCCCTGCTCGTGATCCTGGTACTGGCGCTCTGCGGCGCGCTGGCCTGGCTGTATCTTGATACGCGTCCCGCCGTTGAGATGGCACAGAACGCCCGGCTGGTTTCCGCGAATCCGGATGCGGGCGAGCCCCTGGTCATCGAAAGGACGATCGTCCGCGATCCCGTCCGGCCGCCCCGGGTGCCCGAATATATCGTCTTCGCCGGCGATACCATCCGCTTCGACCGGACTGACCTGTACGAACGGATGGACCGCGAGCTGACCGCCTTCACCTATAGTCATACCAACTCCCTGCTCATGCTCAAGCGTTCCGGGCGGATCTTCCCCCAGATCGAGCCGTTGCTGGCTGCGGCCGGCATTCCCGATGACCTGAAGTACCTGATGGCCATCGAAAGCAACGTGAGCGAGACCGCCGTCTCGACGGCGGGTGCGGCCGGCCTCTGGCAGTTCATGCGGGATGTGGGGCGTGAATTCGGCCTGGAAGTCACCTCCACCGTCGACGAGCGCTACAACGTCAAGAAGGAAACCGAGGCGGCCTGCACCTATTTAAAAAAGGCGTATGCACGATTCGGCGACTGGATGACCGTGGCGGCCAGCTATAACGGCGGCATCAACGGCATCGCGAAGAAGCGGGAGGTTCAGCGCCAGTCCAAGGCGCTGGACATGCACCTGGTCGAAGAGACGTCCCGCTACATGTTCCGGATCCTGGTGGCCAAGATGATGTTTGAGGATCCCGCCCAGTTCGGTTTTGCAATCAGCGACGACGAACGGTATCCCTATATCCCGCCTAAGCGGACCGTGGTGGTTTCCAGCCCGATCGAGGACCTGGCCGAGTTCGCCGGCCGTTACGGCATCTCCTACGCCCAGTTGCGGCGTGCGAATCCCTGGCTCCGCGACACGAAACTGACGCCCGGCCGCGGGAAAACCTATGAAATTGCGATTCCCGATATTGAGGCGGAACGCAATTATTATCTATCTTTGTCCGAATAAACGCATTTTGAATATGAAGAGAGTTCTCGCCCTTGCCGCTGCACTCCTGCTGGTTTGCAGCCCGTTCTGCCTGGCCGACGGTTTCCGCCATCCCGCTCCCGAGATTGAGGAATTCGCCCTGGCAAGCCCGATTCCGTACACCCTGTTTTCCGCCGACCTGACCCGGGCTGTCGTGGCTACGCGGGAATGCCGCCAGGTGCCGCTTGCCGAGCTGGCGGCCAGCGAGGTCCGCATCGCGGGCATGCGCATCGACCCCCGCACGTTCAGTGAGACGCGCGAGAACTACTACAACGATATCCAGCTGCTCGACGTGGCTTCCGGAAAGTTGCGCACGGTGGCCGGCCTGCCCGGGGAACCGCGCATCAAGTTTCTGACGTGGTCGCCAGGCGGACGCTACCTGTGCTTCACCCAGAACGAGGACAACCGCGTGGAACTCTGGCGGGTGGATGCCACGGCAGCAGCCCCGGTCGCGGAATGCATGACCCCGTATTGCGTGAATACCATCTTCGGCACGCCGTTCGTCTTCCTCGACGAAGAACACATCCTCTTCAAGGCTGTGCCCCAGACCTCCCGCAAGGAGCCTGTGCCGGGCATCGCGACCTCGTCCATCGTGCAGGAAGTGACCGGCGAAAAGAAGTCCATCCGCACGTACCAGGACCTGATGCAGTGCCCTGCTGACGAGGAGATGTACGACTACTGCTGCAACAGCATCCTGACCGTGCTGGGGCCGGAAGGAACCCGCGCCCTGGGCCCGGCTGCCATCTACCGGTCGTACGACGTGTCGCCCGACGGCAACTATGCCATCGTCGTGACGGAACACCGCCCGTACTCCTACGTGGAGGCGCACTATTCTTTCCCGAGCAAGCAATATATCATCCGGCTGTCGGACGGTGAGATGGTGCGGATGCTCCGTGACGGCACGAAGAAGGACGAGCCGAAAGACAAGCCGAAGGACAAGGATAAAAAGGAACCGAAGAAGCCGCGCCCGGCCGGATTCAACTGGCGTCCCGACCTGCCCGCTACGCTCTACTGGAGCGAATCCGAGGGCGGTGCGCCCTTCGGACCGATGGGCCCCGGCGGCCCGATGCCGCCCCGCCCGGACGACGATCCCGCCGCGAAGGATACCCTGAAAGAGAAAGAAAAGCCCGAGAAGACCTTTACCGACCGGGTGTACCAGTGCGGCGCGCCGTTCGACTTCGAGAACGACAAGCAGCTGGTGCTCAATCCCGAATACAAGCTGGGCCGCATCACCTGGGGCGACGGGAAACTCGCCCTCTATGAAGAGAGCTCGGCGAAGCAGAAATTCCGCCGCACAATGACTTTCGTCCCGTGCGACACCCTGGCACCCCGCCGCGTGCTCTTCACCCAGAGCACCGAGGTGGATACCCTGGGCAATTTCCCGGCATACGGCCGCGCCTATATGGTCAAGAACGCTTTCGGACGCAACGTGCTCTGGACCGACGCGAAGCATTCGTACATCTACATGCAGGGCAATGACCGCCGCGACGGGGAAGGCATCCGCCGCGAATTCCTCGACAAGGTCCTGCTCAAGGACGGCAGTCGTTCGTCCGTCTGGATGGCTTCCGGCGAGCGCAAGGAAACCCTCACGGGCATTTCCGATTATAAGCGCCCCCGCATCATCGCCCGCCGCGAGGCGTTCGGCGTGATGCCCGACTATTGGGAGCTTGACCTGCGGAAAGGTGGTGAGCGCCGGATCACTGCGTTCGAGGATCCCGTGGCCCGTTTCCCGGAACTGGTCACGGACCAGTATGTGACCTATACCCGCGAGGACGGCCTCAAGTGCTATGCGCACCTGTACCTGCCTGCCGGCTACGACCCGGAGCGGGACGGCCGCCTGCCGGTGTTCATGTGGACCTATCCCTATGATTACAAGTGCGCCGCCGAATGCGACAAGGCGCGTCCCGAAAAATACAAGTATACCAAGCCTTCCTACGGCTCCGCGATGCTCTGGGCGACACAGGGCTATGCCGTGCTCGACGAGTTCACGATGGCCATCATCGCCGCCGACAAGGACTCCCTGGCCAACGACCGCTTCCTCGACCAGCTCGTGATGAGCGCCGAGGCGGCCGTCGATTTCGTCTGCGACAGCCTGGGCATCGGCGACCGCGAGCGCATCGGCGTGGGCGGTCATTCCTACGGCGCCTTCATGACTGCCAACCTGCTGGCGCACACGAGGCTGTTCCGTGCCGGCGTGGCGCGTAGCGGCGCCTACAACCGCAGCCTGACGCCTTTCGGCTTCCAAAGCGAGCGGCGCAACTACTGGAAGGCCCGCAACGTCTATGACGAGATGTCGCCGTTCAACTATGCAGACCGCATCAAGGACGCCCTGCTGATCATCCACGGCCAGATGGACAACAACACGGGTACGTTCCCGGTCCAGTCAGAGCGGCTCTACCAGGCGCTCGTGTATTTCGGCGGGACGGCCCGCTATGTGCAGCTGCCCTACGAGAGCCACAGCTACCAGGCCATCGAGACGACGCTCGACATGCTCTACGAGACCGGCGCATGGCTCGACAAGTACGTGAAGAACGCCGAGCCGCGCAAGAAACCGGAGAAAAAACCTGAAAAGCCGGAGAAAGAATGAAAAAGTTCTGGTGGATCCTGGCCATTCTGACGGCCTGGATACTGGTGGGCTGCGACCCGGTGGAACCGGAGCCGGAGCCGCAGCCGGCGCCCCAGCCGGAAGAGAAGATCGTCTACAGCCTGAAGGACATCAGCGAGATGACCCTGCGCGAGAAAGTGGGCCAGCTCTTCAACGTCCGGGCGGAAGACCTTGACCTGACATCCTCTTACACGATTACGGCCGGCTCGACCGTCGTCACGGAAGGGTTCAACCGCTATCCCTGCGGCGGCATCACCCTGTTTGCCGCCAACATCAAGAATCCCGAGCAGATCAAGGCCTTGACAAAGTACCTGCACGGATTGGGGAATTATCCGCTGATCTGCGTCGATGAGGAAGGCGGCCGGGTGGCGCGCATCGCCAACAACAGCAATTTCAACGTGGTAAAGTATGCCAGCATGAGTGCCGTCGGCGCCACGGGCGACCCGAAGAAAGCCTACGAGGCGGGCGACAACATCGGCAGCTACCTGTCCCTGTACGGGTTTGACGTCGACCTGGCGCCCGTCAGCGACGTGAATACCAATCCCGAGAACGTGGTCATCGGCGACCGGGCCTTCGGCTCGTCGCCGCAACTGGTGGCTGACATGGCGAGCCAGTTCCTGCTGGGCCTCCAGAAAGAATCGGTCGAAGGCTGCCTGAAGCATTTCCCCGGGCATGGCGACACGAAGGCCGACACGCACTACGGCTATGCCGAGTCCCTCAAGACCTGGGATGAACTCAAGGACTGCGAGATGATTCCCTTCCAGAAAGGAATCGCAACGGGGGCGCAGATGGTCATGACGGCGCACGTGTGCCTGCCCAACGTGACGGGCGGCAGCATCCCTTCGACGCTTTCGCCCATGATCCTGGGCGACATCCTCCGCGGCCGGCTCGGGTTCAAGGGCGTGATTATCACCGACAGTATGGGGATGGGCGCCATCACGCAACAGTATTCGCCCGAAGAGGCGGCCATCGTCGCCATCGAGGCGGGCGTGGACATCGTGCTCGACCCGGCCGATTACGTGTCAGCTTTCGAGGCGGTGGTCAGCGCCGTGGAGTCGGGCCGCATCAGCATGGCCCGCATCGATGAGAGCGTCAGCCGCGTCCTCGAACTGAAGAAAAAAATTCTTCGTCAGCGCGGACAGTTGCTTATTTAAATAATAATCACTACATTTGCAGCCCCGCTTGGGCAGCGGGATTATAAATAATGTCTAACTACTTATTGTTTAACAACTTATTAATTAACCATGTCTGAAGAAATCATCGAGACCCCCGCAGTCGAGGCTGCAGGTGAAATCGAAGAGCAGGTAATCCTGAAACCTGCAAAGAAACAGAGCAATGCATCCGTCGCAAACGACAAGTTCGACTGGGACGCATTCGAAAACGACGGCTTTGACGCATCCGAGAAGGCCGCCAACGAAGAAAGTTACAGCAAGAGCCTCAGCCGTATCAACGAGAATGAGGTCGTTGAGGGCACCGTCACGTCCATCAACAAGCGCGAAGTGATCGTCAATATCGGTTACAAGAGCGAAGGTGTCATCAGCATCAACGAATTCCGCTACAACCCGGACCTCGCCGTAGGCGATACCGTGGAAGTGTACGTGGAGAACGCAGAAGACAAGAAGGGCCAGCTCATCCTGTCCCACAAGCGCGCTCGCGCCGTCAAGTCCTGGGATCGCGTCAACGAGGCGTTCGAGAAGGACGAGATCGTGAAGGGTTACATCAAGTGCCGCACGAAGGGCGGCATGATCGTCGACGTATTCGGCATCGAGGCGTTCCTGCCCGGCAGCCAGATCGACGTGAAGCCCATCCGTGACTATGACGTATATGTCAACAAGACGATGGAATTCAAGATCGTCAAGATCAACCAGGAATTCCGCAATGTCGTCGTTTCGCACAAGGCACTCATCGAGGCTGAGATCGAGGCACAGAAGGCTGACATCATCGGCAAGCTCGAGAAGGGCCAGGTGCTGGAAGGAACTGTCAAGAACATCACCTCCTATGGTGTGTTCGTCGACCTGGGCGGTGTGGACGGCCTGATCCACATCACCGACCTGAGCTGGGGCCGCATCAACCATCCGGAAGAAGTGGTTTCGCTCGACCAGAAGATCAATGTCGTGATCCTCGACTTCGACGATACGAAGAAGCGTATCGCACTGGGTCTGAAGCAGCTGAGCCCGCACCCGTGGGAAGCGCTCGACCCGAACCTCAAGGTGGGCGACAAGGTGAAAGGCAAAGTGGTGGTCATCGCAGACTACGGCGCATTCGTCGAAGTGCAGCCGGGTGTCGAAGGCCTGATCCACGTCTCCGAAATGAGCTGGAGCCTGCACCTGCGCAGCGCACAGGACTTCCTCAAGGTGGGCGAAGAGGTAGAGGCAGTCATCCTCACCCTCGACCGCGAAGAGCGCAAGATGAGCCTGGGCATGAAGCAGCTCAAACCCGACCCGTGGGCAAACATCACCGAGAAGTATCCGATCAACTCCCGCCATACCGCCATCGTCCGCAACTTCACCAACTTCGGTGTGTTCGTGGAGCTGGAGGAAGGTGTTGACGGCCTTGTCCACATCAGCGACCTGAGCTGGACCAAGAAGGTGAAGCACCCGACCGAGTTCACCGCCATCGGCGAACCGCTCGAGGTCGTCGTCCTCGAAGTCGACCAGGAGAACCGTCGTCTGAGCCTCGGCCACAAGCAGCTCGAGGAGAATCCTTGGGAAGCGTTCGAGAACCTCTATACGGTGGGTTCCGTCCATGACGGCACCGTGACGGCTCTCGGTGAGAAGGGCGCTACCGTGACGCTGGCTGACGGCGTGGTGGGCTTCTGCTCCAACCGCAACCTCGTCAAGGAAGACGGCACGCAGGCCAAGGAAGGTGAAGTCCTCCCGTTCAAGGTGACCGAGTTCAACAAGGGCAGCAAGAAGATCACGCTCTCGCACGTCCGTACGTATGAGGAAGCACGCCGCGAAGAGGCCAAGAAGGAAATCCGCGAGAAGGAAACCGAGGCCAATTCCACGCAGAAGGCCGTGAAGAAGCTGAAGGACAATCTCGAGAAGACGACCCTCGGCGACATCTCCGACCTGGCTGACCTCAAGAGCCGTCTCGAAGCTGAAGAAAAAGCCGGCAAGTAGTGAACTTCACCCTGACAACCCTTGGCACGGCATCCGCACGGCCGATGGTTGACCAACATCAAAGCGCCCACGTATTCAATTTACACGGGCGCTTGTTTTTGGTCGACTGCGGCGAGAATGTGCAGGTGCAGCTCAAGCGCTACAAGATCTCGAAGGCGCGCCTGGACAACATCCTGATTTCCCACCTGCACGGCGACCACGTGTTCGGGATCTTCGGGATGCTGTCCACGATGTCGCTCGACGGTCGCGTGGCGCCGCTCTACATCTACGCGCCGCGGGATTTCGCATCCGTGCTCCATTTCTTCCTCGGCCATTTCGGCGAAGGAATCAAGTACGAGATCCATCACATTCCGTTGGAGATGAAAGCGCCGGAACGGATCATCTCGCTCCGCAACTGCGAGGTCGAGGCGTTCCCGCTCCAGCACCGCATCGACTGCTTCGGCTTCCGGCTGAAGTATCTCAAGAGCGGGTTGTCAGCGGCCTATTGCTCCGATACGGCCGTCTTTCCCGAGGAGGCCGAATGGCTCCAGGGCACCGACCTGATCTATCACGAGGCGACTTTTGCCGACGAGCACGTGGATCTGGCACACAAAATGTTCCATTCCACGGCACGGGAGGCGGCGCAGGTCGCCGCCGCCGCAGGCGCGAAGAAACTGGTCCTCGGCCACTTCTCGTCGCGGTACACGGACCTGGGGGTGCTGCTGTCGCAGGCCCGTGAGGTCTTCCCCGAAAGCTATCTGGCAGAGGAAGGTAAAATATTCGAAGTAGACCGATGAAACGAATCACACTGGTCATCCTGTCGTTGCTGTCGTCCGTCGCGTTGTGGGCGCAGACCGACTCTACGTTGTGGCGCAATACCGAAAAGGTGGCCCGCACGCTCTATTACATCCAGACCCACTACATTGACACGGTCGATCTCGACCGGATCGTCGACGAGGTGATCGACGGGGTGGTGAAGAATCTCGACCCGCATTCCCTCTATATTCCGCAGGAACGCGTGAATGACACGAACGAGCCGCTGGACGGCTCCTTCGAGGGTGTGGGCGTGGAGTTCGCCATCATTGCCGATACGCTGACCATCCAGTCGGTCATCGCCGGCGGCCCCAGCGAAGCGGCGGGCATCCATCCTGGTGACAAGATTCTGGAGGTGGACGGCGAAAACATCGCCAGCGTGGGCCTGACGAACGACGGCGTCCGTGCCCGCCTCCGCGGCCCGAAGGGCAGCCGGGTGGAACTGACAGTGCAGCGAGGCGGCGAGATCCTGCATTTCTCGGTCCGGCGTGACACCATTCCGCTCGAGAGCGTGGACGCTGCATATCTCGTCGAACCAGGCATTGTCTATCTGAAAGTCAGCCGTTTTGCGCAGAATACGCCGAAGGAGTTCGTGGAGGCGCTGAGCAAAGTGTCGCCTTCCCGTCCCAAGGGTATCATCATCGACCTGCGCGGCAATGGCGGAGGCTATATGGCCGGCGCGATCATGATGGCGGACATCTTCCTCGAGAAAGGGCAGACCATCGTCCGCACGGAGGGTCCCGAGGTCGACATGGAAGAAAAGGCCCGTGGAAAGGGCTTCTACCAGAAAGGCCCGGTGGTGCTGCTGGTCGATGAAAACTCGGCCAGTTCCAGCGAGATCCTCGCCGGAGCGCTTCAGGACTGGGACCGCGCCGTAATCGTCGGCCGCCGCACGTTCGGCAAGGGACTGGTACAACGCCAGTATGAGCTTCCCGACCAGTCACAGGTGCGCCTGACGGTGGCCCGTTACCATACGCCCACCGGGCGCGTGCTGCAGACCCCGTATGAGGAAGGGGAGCGGGAAGCGTATTTCAAGAAGGTGCGGGAGCGGTACGAACATGGAGAATCGTTCCACCGCGACAGCATCCAGGTCATCGATTCCCTGCAGTACAAGACGCTTCGCCTGGGTCGGACGATCTATGGCGGCGGGGGCATCATTCCCGATGTCTTCGTCCCGTCCGACACGGCCGGCATCAACCGGTTCCTGGTCAAGGTCGTGGGCAGCGGCCATCTGACGGAGTATGCGACGGACTATGGCGACAAGAACCGCAGACGCCTGACCGTCAAGGATATCAAGGCGTTCAACAAGGTCTGGGAACAGATTGGCGAAGAAGCTTACCAGGGATTACTCTCCCATTGTGCCGAAAAGGACCTGGTGCCGGAGAGTCCTGAAGAACTGGCGGCGTGTGAAGCCATCCTGCGGACGCGGCTGAAGGCACAGGTCGCCCGCATCCCGTTCGGCCTGACCGGTTACTGGCAGGTGATCAACGCGGAGTGGGATCCGGAGTTCCGGAAAGCCGTCGAGATTGTCAAAGGCTGGAAGGGGGATTTCCCGACCGGGCTGTAGAAGCCCCCTGTCTGGTGAGTGCCCGCTGGTAACGGCGGGCATTTTCATTGTGTGCCGACAGCGTCTTGGCGAAGGCGTGCCGCCCGTCGAACGAGTCGTTCGCACAGAAATACAGGTAGTCGTGATGCTCGTAATTCAGCACGGCGTCGATGGCGGCCACGGGCGGCATGGTGATGGGGCCCGGCGGCAGCCCGGCATACATATAGGTGTTATAGGGCGAGTCGGTCTCGAGGTGCCGGTTGAGCACACGCTTGAGGTCCGGATCGCCGACCGCGAAGATCACGGTCGGGTCGGCCTGCAGCAGCATGTCACTGTGCAGCCGGTTCATGTAGACACCCGCCACGCGGGGCATCTCGGGCTCATATTTCGTCTCTTCGATCACAATGGCGGCCAGGGTGCTGACCTGCTGCCGCGTCAGGCCGATGGCCGCCGCTTTCGCGTCGCGGTCGCCCGACCAGAACTTCTCGTATTCCTTGTTCATCCGGTCCATGAAATCTTCCGGCGTGACGGTCCACCATACTTCGTAGGTGTTGGGGATGAACATGCCGATGAAGTTCTGGGGGTCGAAACCGTACTTCGCGGCGGAAGAGGGATCGTTCAAGGCCCGGGCAAAGGCATCGCGTCCGGCTTCCAGCTGTTCGCCCAGGAAGTCCGCAAACCGGTCGAGGCTGCGGAAGTAGCCCGGGATGACCAGCCGCACGGGCTGCTGCCAGCCCTTGGAGAGCATCCGCACGAGGGCCTTGTTGCCCGCTCCGGGTTTCAGCCGGTAGAGGCCGGGGCGGAAGTTGTCGGGCAGTTTCATGAAACGGGCGGCGCGCAGGAAGGTCGACTCGTTGTCGATGGCGCCGGTCGCCAGGACGGCGCTGATCATCTGGTCGTAGGAGAAGTCGCGGTAGATGCGGATGTCCTGCGGTTTTTCGGTCGTCCTGACGTTGTTGTAGTAGAACGTGCCGTAGAAGTTCAGTGCGGCGAGCGTGCCGACGGCGATCAGGACGAGGACCGTCCAGAGCAGGATCCGGGATTTCTTTTTCATCGGGGTTTGCGGAGGTTGAGGATGGTGCCGGGCTCCGGTTCGGTGCCGGCCGCCATTCCGTTGTACTGGTAGAGTTTCTTCATCTTCACGGCGTAGCGCTGGGACAGGTCGCGCATCGTTTCGCCTTCTTCCACGACGTGCTTGTCGAGGTCCCGGGCGCTTTCGCGTTTCTTGGCTTCGACATACACGATTTCACCGGCGTGGAGCGGGGTGTCGTGCCTGCGCTCGTTGAAGCGGAGGAGTTCGCGGCGGAAGAGGTTGTATTCTTTGGCAAGGCCGCGGTATGTGTCGCCTTCCTGGGCCAGGATGTACGCCACGCCGTTGGTGGAGCGGACTTCCCGGTAAAGGGAGACGGTGTAGAGTTTCTGTCCGGGCAGGGGCTTGAGGGCGATGCTGGTTTCGGCCTGTGCCGGGGAGAGGGGCAGGGCATCGAGGGCTGCCTTGTCGAGCTTGTCATAGCGCCAGAGCTCTTCGTCCTCGATGATCCGGATGAGGCTCGTAGCATAGGTCTGCGCCGTGGCGTAGCCGGCTTTCTGGAGGCCGTAGGCCCAGCCTTTATAATCGGTAGGCTCCAGGTCGAAAAGGAAGGCGTAGCGGTCGCGGTAGCGCAGGAAGTCGCTGTGGTCGCGGAACGATTCGTCGGCGTTCTTGTAGCTGCGGAAGCATTCGCCGGGGGCATCGTCGTCGTGCTTGATGGTCTTGCCTTTCCAGTTGTTGTGGCACTTGATGCCGAAGTGGTTGTTGGCCTTGGTGGCGAGGGTGCTGTTGCCGTTGCCCGACTCCAGGCAGCCCTGCGCCAGGGTGATGCTGGCCGGGATGCCCGTGGCCTTCATCTCGCGCACCGCCGTTTCGGCGTATTTCTCAATGTACTGCCGCCGCGTGAGCTTCTGCCCTGCCGCCGTCGTGGCGCCCAGCAGGATGACCATCATCAGTGTCAGAATCCGTTTCATCCCTGCAAAGATAGCAAATACTTGGCGGAGGATGTGCCGGCCAGGGCGCCGGTGGAAAAGGCGATCTGGAGGTTGTAGCCGCCGGTGTCGCCGTCGAGGTCGAGCACTTCGCCGCAGAAGAACAGGCCCGGCCGCAGGCGGGAGGCCATCGTTTTGGGAACGATTTCCTTTAGGCTCACCCCGCCGGCGGTAACGACTGCGCGTTCGTAGCCTTTATAGTCTTCGATGTGGAAGGTCCAGTTTTTCAGGGCCGACGGTAAACCTTCCATCGTAAGTCCCGGATGGGCACGCAGGAAGGGGGCGATAAGCTGCTCCGGCAGAAAGCTCCTGATAGCCTGACGGCCGGGCTTCGCCGCTCTGCCTATACGAGCTTCTAGTTGCGCCTCGGAAAGCGCAGGCTTCAGGTCCAGGACGATGTCGACCCGCTGGCCGTTGACCAGTGCCCAGACAGCCCGGCGGCTCAGATGATAGGCAATGCCGCTCTCCAGACCGTCGTCCGTGAAATTGAAATCGCCCTGCTCGCTTTCTACCAGCGTCCGGTCCACATACAGATGCAGGCCGACGTTCTTCATTTCCAGACCGGGGAGACCTGTGTCATAATCTTTCGGCAGCAGGGCTGTCTCACTCGGGAAGACCGTCGTTACCGTGTGCCCCGCCTCTTCGGCAAAACGATACCCGTCGCCCGTCGAGCCTGTCACCGGATAGGACTTGCCGCCCGTGNNATCGGCCAGCGAACGGACCGTCGAGCCGTACCGGATGTCGACGCCCAGTTCCCGCACCCGTCGCTCCAGGGCACGCGCCACGTCGCCCGCCACCAGCGAGGCCGGATATACCCGCTGCCCCTGCAGCGTAACGGTCGGCACGCCCAGCTCCTCCTCGAAGAACCGGATCAAGTCTTCGTTCGAGAAGGCACGGAAGGCATTCTTCAGGAAGCCCTGGTTCGGATGGATGTGCGGCGCGAACTCCTCCCAGGTGCGCCGGTTCGTCAGGTTGCAGCGGCCCTTGCCCGTGAGATAGATCTTCCGGCCCAGCCGGTCGTTCTTGTCGAACAGCACCACACGTCGGCCGTCGCCGAGCGTTTCGGCGGCCCGGATGGCCGCCATCATGCCCGCCGGCCCGCCGCCGATGATGCCGATCGACTGGTTCATGCTAGCGGTAATAGTTCAGGATGTCGTTGAGGATGACGTACAGGTTGTCATCGATGTCTCCGTTGTTGTTGCTGTTGTAAGCGCGGGAGTTGCAGATGATGGCACCGCTCATGCCCGAATCGGTGTGTCCCACCCAGAGGGTCGCCGTACCGGCCATGTTGCCGCCGTGGTAATGGGCGCCCGAGAAGAACCGCGAGTGGTTCATCCGCCACCCCAGGCCGTAGCGCTTGTAATTGGAACCGTAAGTACCGGTGCCGGCATACTGGTAGGGCGTGTACATCTCGTCGAGCGTTTCGTGGCTGAAGATGTCGGGAACCGTATCGTCACCGTCCATGTACGTGAGGATGCGCATCATCTGGTTGGTCGAGGTGATGATGCCGGCCGCACCTGCCAGTTCTCGCAGCGGATTCGAATAGCCCTGGCCGCCTTCCTGCATGTAGTACACACATTCGTTCGGACGCCGTTCGTTCTGGTAGCCGCCGATATGGGTATCGGTGATGCCCATGGGCTCAAGGACGTCTTCTTTCAGGAACGATTCATAGTCCTTGCCGCTGATCACTTCCACGATGCGGTGCAGGACGCAGAAACCGATGTTGCTGTAATTGTGGCCCATGCCGGGGCTCCAGACCATCGTGCCGTCGTCGGAGGGATACTGCCGTTTGTCGAGGGTACGCTGGATCAGGGTGTCGGTGGGAACGGGGACAGAAGTGCCGCTGTACATCCGGTAGGAATCCGTGAAGCACGGGTCGCTCAGGCCCTTGCAGAGGCCGCTGCTGTGGCTGAGCAGGTGGCGGATGGTGATGCTCTCGTGGTAGGTCGTGACATTGTGGTAGAGACCGTGAAGGATTCCCTTTTCACCGAATACCTGCTGGTCGAGTTCCAGCCGTCCCTGTTCCTTCAGCGTCATGATGCACATCGTGCAGAATTGCTTCGAGATACTGGCCATCCGGAACAGGTGGTCGGGCGTGCAGCGCGTATCATTTTCCACCACGGCGAAACCGTAACCGGAAGAATAGACCACCTCCGTCCCCTTCATGACCGAGACAGATACGCCCGGGATCGCGAAGTCGTTCATGAACTGGAAGACCCACCGGTCCACGTTCTTGTCCCCGGTCTTGATACAGATCCTATAGTTGCCGGTACGTTCACCGGATTTTGATATAACCTTGATGCCTACCACGTTACCTGAGAAGTCGCAGGCCTTTCCGGGCGTGTACGCCGCTCCGTCCACGTAGGCCGTCGCGCCTTCCGAAACCGTGATTTCCGGAACGAGGCTCTTCAGGTCAGTCCCTTCCGGTACCGTGACCCAGTACACACCGTTCACCTGGGTGGCGGAAACGGTGGGGCCCAGCTTCGGGTTGTCTTCTGACGTGAACTGTAAGCGCAGCAGCGACGCCGCATCGGGAGAGGAACCGACATCGGGATCAATCGGCTCACAGGCCATGGCGGCCAGTACCAGGATCATCGCGATGAACAATCTGTCGAAAAGCTGTTTCATGGTATGAAGTGTTTTTTATTTGTCAATGACGCCGCTGCCCACCATCTCCCCGTCGGGTGCATACCAGGCGGCGAACTGGCCGGGCGTAATGCCGCGCTGCGGCTGGTAGAATTCAATATACATGCCGTTCTCACGGGCATGCAGCACGGCTTCCTGCAGTGGCTGGCGGTAGCGGATGCGGACTTGGTAGTGCCGGTCCTCACCGGGAGCCAGGGCCAGGTCGGGACGGATCCAGTGGACTTCTTCAGGGCGGATGCGCAGGGCGCGGCGCCAGAGGCCGGGATGGCTGTCTCCCTCTCCGACGAAGATGAGGTTCTTTTCGATATCGTTGGCGATCAGGAAGCAGGACTCGGCGTGTCCGCCGATCCCCAGGCCCTTGCGCTGGCCGATGGTATAGTATTGTGCGCCGATGTGCCGTCCGATCACCTTGCCGTCTTCGCGGCGGTAGCTGACCGGCTCGGCCATCTCCTCGAGTGTACGGGGCTCCGGGCGGCCTTCGTAGAAGCTGCGCGGAATCTCTACGATATCCCCTTCGTGCGAAGCGAGCTTCTGCTGCAGGAACACCGGCAGGTCCACCTTACCCACGAAGCAGATGCCCTGGCTGTCCTTCTTGTCGGCGCTGGGCAGTCCCGCCTCGCGGGCGATGCGCCGCACTTCGGGCTTGGTGATGTCTCCGATGGGGAAAAGTGCCGTGGCCAGCTGCTCCTGCGAGAGCTGGCACAGGAAGTAGCTCTGGTCCTTGTTGGGGTCGCTGCCCGCCAGGATGCGGTACACCGTGTGTCCGTCGGGCGCCGTGAAGCTGTCCTTGCGGCAATAGTGCCCCGTGGCCACGTAATCCGCCCCCAGTTCCTGTGCGGCCTTCCAGAAGGCGTCGAACTTGATCTCGCGGTTGCACAACACGTCGGGGTTGGGCGTGCGGCCTTTCTCGTATTCGCTGAACATGTAATCTACCACCCGCTGCCGGTATTCATCGCTCAGGTCCACGAAGTGGAACGGGATGCCGATCTTGCGGGCCACCATCTCGGCCACGGACCGGTCCTCTTCCCACTCGCATTCCCCGTGCAGGGTGCCGGTGGTATCGTGCCAGTTCTGCATGAAGAGCGCGAACACGTCGCAGCCCTGCTGCTTGAGCAGGAGTGCCGCCACGCTGGAGTCAACGCCGCCGGACAGGCCGATGCAGATTCTGGGTTTGTTGTTCATTTATGCTGAATATTCAAAAAAATGTTTACCTTTGTGCCGGGGTAAGTCTTATACGACCAGCTCCCACTGAACTCCCCCAGGGCTTGACCGCAGCAAGGGTAGGTGGTTGTAGCGGTGCGATATATCCAGCTTACCCTTTTTTCGTGCCCGGACCCCAAGGGCGTTTCTTTTCTACAAATCATTGAATATTAGCGGCATCAGCGATTCCACGCCTTCAAAGACGAGGATGGGCCCGCCGCTGCCGAGGATGATGCGCATCGGCCTTCCCGCCTCGCGTTCGTACTGGGCCATCACCTGACGGCAGGCGCCGCAGGGCGAGCCGGGGTTCGGCATCAGCGTACCTTCGCGCGAGCAGACCACAGCCAGGCTTTCGAACGGGACGCCGGGATGATTGGCGCTGGCGGCGAACATGGCCGTCCGTTCGGCGCAGAGGCCCGAAGGGTAGGCGGCATTCTCCTGGTTGGCGCCCTTGACGACGGTGCCGTCGGCCAACCGTACGGCCGCACCCACATTGAAATGGGAGTAGGGCGCATACGAGCCGTCCACGGCAGCGATGGCTGCCTCAAGCAAGGCCCGGTCCTTCGCGTCCAGTTCCTCAATCGACGCGTATTCCTCGTACGGGATGGTCAATGTCTTCTTTTCCATAATCCACGATTTGCAGGTTATCTTACAAAGATACGCATTTTTTCCTTACAGGATACCCATCTCCGTCGCCTTGTGGATCATGTCCGTCACGCTCCGGACTTCCATCTTGGAATAGATGCGCTGTCGATGGGTGTTGACGGTATGGACGCTCAGGAACGTGCGTTCGGCGATCTGGGCGGCCGTCAGGCCCTCGGCGCTGAGACGGATGATCTGGATCTCGCGCGGTGACAGTCCGATATCTGCGATCTTGCGGCTCCGCTCGATCAGGAGGTCTCCCACATATTGTGCGACGTCCGTATTGATGGCCTGCGCGTTGCGGGCCAGTTCCTGGCACTTTTTCCGGATTTCCTCGGGCGGGAGCGTCGCGGCGCTGGACGAGAGGCCGGCAATCTTGCCCGCCATGGTGTTGGCCGGGTTCTTCAAGTCCTTGGACAAGACTTCGATGATTTGTTCCTTGGCATCGCTCAGGCGCTGCAGTTCCGCACTGCGGCGACGGGCCTTGCGGAGGTAGAGGGTTACAATGGCGATGACGGCAGCGGCCAGCAGAAGGGCCAGGACAAGCAGCCCGATCTGATAGCCGCGACGCTCGATCTCCCGTTCCTTTTCCTGCACTTCAAAGCGGGTTTCCATCTCCTGCAGCGTCTCATCTGCTTTTTGCTGCATATACAGCTGCATCTGATAGACATAGTCGTCGTGGGCCTCCTGCGCTTTTTCGTACTGGCCCAGGCGTCCGTACAGGCGGACAAGCCGGTCGTCGAGGCTGGCAGCGGTAAGATGATCTGTCTCTTTCAAACCCGCCAGGACCTGCGTGAAGTACAGGACGGCTTCTTCATTGCGGTCTCCTTGCTGGAACCAGCGGGACCGGAACAGGATGCCGTTCCTGCGAAGACGCGGATTATCGTAGGTTTCGGCCAGTGACTGCCCGATGTCCAGGTATTCCCCCGCCGTTTGGTATATTTTGGGATCGATGGGATCGTTCCAGCGATTTTCATTGATGTACAGCGATGCGATGACATAGCATGCCTCGCATTGTTTTTCATGGTCATTCGTTTCTTCTGCCAGGGAAAGCGCCTCGAAAGCATACTCCAGGCCCTCCTCGTTCCGCCCGGTATCGGGCGATATCTCCGCATAGGAGCAGAGTTTCGCCTTGGAGATGAGGATTCCCGCGAGTTCCTCCTTGAATCCGTTCACCCGCGCCAGGGTCTCGGCCTCGAGGGCTTTTTCCCACGCATCCGCATCCCGGCTGGTCATGATGTCGATGCCGATGATACAATCCAGTGCCTGGATCTTGAGAAGCGGCGTACCCTCTGCATCGGCAATGGAAAGCGCCTTCAACGCTTTTTCCATCGCCGCATCAAAATGCTGCGCCTTGACATCTTCTCCTGCCTTCTCGAGCAGCGTCGCCGCCTGCAGGCTCAGAAAAAGGAAAAAAAGGGATATAATCGCTTGTTTCACGTTTTTTCAGTAGCTTCAAGGGTCAAAAATACTGAAAAATCATTAATCCGAAATCATTGCCATTACGTAATTTTGCACAAACAAAACAACGCGACAATGAAAAAGATTCAACTGATTGCCGGAATCGTGATGACAGTTGTCATCGCTCTGAGCGCGGGCGTAGCCCCTTATGAAAAGAAATTTGATGTGGATTTTTCCAAGGCACGCCACACGGACTGGGATTACACCTCAGGCGGAGCAACCGTAGAAGCGGACCTGGCTTACTGGCTGAACAGGCTGGCCCAGTCGCTGGATGCCGACGATCCGGATCAGCTGGACTACGAGGCGGCCTTTCGCCTGAACAC
>LUZE01000026.1 GCA_001602845.1 Bacteroidales bacterium Bact_13
GATGCGTAAAGTCGCGCGTGTCCGTCTTACCAACCAGAAAGAGGTCAATGCATACATCCCGGGTGAGGGCCACAACCTCCAGGAACACAGCATCGTGCTGGTTCGTGGCGGCCGTGTGAAGGACCTCCCTGGTGTTCGTTACCACATCCTTAGGGGCGCACTTGACACCGCTGGCGTGGAGGGTCGTACGCAGAGCCGTTCCCTCTATGGCGCTAAACGGCCGAAGAAGAAAGCTGCCGCTAAGAAGTAATTCATCACCTTTTTAAATTCTTACACAAATGAGAAAAACGAAGCCTAAAAAGAGGATTCTACTTCCTGATCCCAAGTTCCATGACGTGCAGGTGACCCGTTTCGTCAACAACTTGATGCTCCAGGGGAAGAAGAGTATCGCGTATTCCATTTTTTACGATGCAATCGACATCATCGGCGAGAAGATGAAAGATTCTGAACAGGCTCCTATCGATATTTGGAAGAAGGCGCTCGAAAACGTCACCCCGCAGGTCGAGGTGAAGAGCCGCCGCGTCGGCGGTGCCAACTTCCAGGTGCCTATGGAGGTTCGTCCGGAAAGAAAGATCTCCCTTTCGATGAAGAACATGATCGTCTACGCACGCAAGCGTTCCGGCCACTCCATGGCAGAGAAACTGGCTGCAGAGATTATGGCCGCCTACAACTGCGAAGGCGCTGCATTCAAGCGGAAAGAGGATATGCACAGGATGGCAGAGGCCAACAAGGCATTTGCCCACTTCCGTTTCTAATCTGTTTCTGATCGACAGCAAGGATGGCAAGGGATCTGAGATATACGCGTAACATCGGAATAATGGCTCACATCGATGCCGGCAAGACGACCACGTCCGAACGCATCCTCTATTATACGGGCAAGACCCATAAGATAGGGGAGGTTCACGAGGGTGCCGCAACGATGGACTGGATGGTCCAGGAGCAGGAGCGTGGCATTACCATCACCTCCGCAGCGACGACGGCCTTCTGGCATTATGCCGGTGAGCAGTATCAGATCAACCTCATCGACACGCCCGGTCACGTGGACTTCACGGTCGAGGTCGAGCGTTCGCTCCGCGTCTTGGACGGGACGATCGCTACTTTCTGTGCCGTGGGCCGCGTGCAGCCCCAGTCTGAGACGGTGTGGCGTCAGGCGGACAAATACCATGTCCCCAAGATCGCTTACGTCAACAAGATGGACCGTACGGGCGCCGATTTCCTCGCCGTCGTCGAAGAGATTCATGAAAAACTGGGCGCGCGTGCCATTCCCATCTGTCTCCCGATCGGTGCCGAAGAGAATTTCGAAGGCATCGTGGACCTGATCGGCAAGAAGGCCTACTACTACGACGGTACCAGCAAGGAGCTGGTGAACTACGTGGAGAAGCCCGTTCCCGCCGACATGGTTGCGGATATGGAGGAATGGAGGGGCAAACTCATCGAGTCGATCGCCGAGTACAACGACGTGATCCTCGAGAAGTTCTTCGACGATCCCGACTCCATCTCGGAGCAGGAGATCGTGGACACCCTCCGCAAGGCGACCATCGACATGGCGGTCGTCCCCACTTGCTGCGGTTCTTCGTTCAAGAACAAGGGCATCCAGTTCCTGCTGGACGCCGTGATGCGCTATCTCCCTTCTCCGCTCGACAAGGGAAGCGTCATCGGAACGGATCCCCGCACCGACAAGGAAGTGGAACGCAAGCCCGTTGCCAGCGAACCTTTCTGCGGCCTGGTCTTCAAGATCGCCACGGATCCCTTCGTTGGCCGTTTGGCATTTATCCGGGCATACTCGGGCTGCCTGAAAGCAGGCGCCCAGGTGCTCAATACCCGTTCGGGTAAAAAAGAACGCGTTGTCCGTCTGTACCAGATGCACTCCAACAAACAGAATCCGATCGACTTTGTCGAAGCCGGCGACATTTGCGCCGCCGTCGGATTCCGGGAGCTGCGTACGGGCGACACCGTCTGTGATGACACCCATCCGATCGTACTCGAATCGATCACGTTCCCCGATCCTGTGATCGGCATCGCGGTCGAGCCGAAGACGCAGCAGGATCTGGATCGTCTGGGCATTGCCCTGGGCAAGCTCTCCGAGGAAGATCCTACGTTCACTGTCCAGTCCAACCAGGAAACGGGGCAGACGATCATCAGTGGCATGGGTGAGCTTCACCTGGACATCATCGTAGACCGTCTGCGCCGGGAATTCGGCGTGGAGATCAACCAGGGTGCACCGCAGGTCAACTACAAGGAAGCGGTCACCCGGTCGATCGTCTACCGGAACGTGTTCAGGAAGCAGACGGGCGGTCGCGGCAAGTATGCCGACATCCAGGTCGAAGTCGGCCCGGTCGACGAGGGAGCCGAAGGACTCCAGTTCATCGACGAGGTCAAGGGTGGAAACATCCCGAAGGAATTCATTCCTTCCGTGGAGAAGGGCTTCAAGGGAGCAATGCTCAACGGTGTGCTCGCAGGCTATCCGATGACGTCCCTGAAGGTCCGGCTGCTCGACGGCGGTTTCCATCCCGTCGATTCCGACGCCCTGTCATTCGAGATCTGCGCCCGCATCGCCTTCCGCAAGGCGCTGCCCAAGTGCGGTCCCGTGCTGATGGAGCCGATCATGTCGCTGGAAGTCGTAACGCCCGAGGAATACATGGGCGATGTGGTGGGCGACCTCAACCGTCGCCGCGGCCAGATCGTCGACATGGATTCCAAAGGCAACGCCAGGATCGTCAAGGCGAAGGTACCGCTCGCCGAACAATTCGGTTATGTGACCGTGCTCAGGACGCTGACTTCGGGCCGTGCTACGAGCTCGATGGAATTCTCGCACTATGCGGAGGTTCCGGCGAACCTGGCCAAGGAGATCATCGACAAGAACGGCGGGCCGCGCCGGTACTTTGACGACGAAGATTAATCTTAAAAGTAAAACTATAATGAGCCAGAAAATCAGAATTAAACTCAAATCTTACGACCACGCGCTGGTGGACAAGTCCGCCGACAAGATCGTCAAGACGGTGAAGGCTACGGGTGCTGTTGTCAGCGGTCCGATTCCCCTTCCGACCGACAAGAAGATCTTCACGGTGAACCGTTCGACCTTCGTCAACAAGAAGGCGCGCGAGCAGTTTGAATTGAACTCTTTCCGCCGTCTTCTCGACATCTACAGCTCGACTCCGAAGACTGTCGATGCCCTGATGAAGCTGGAACTTCCCAGCGGCGTTGAGGTTGAAATCAAAGTGTAGTCAAAACGTCGAAAGTAAATTTGCCGGGCTCGAAAGTCCGGCAAATTTGGTCCCATAGCTCAGTCGGTCAGAGCAGCGGACTCATAATCCGTGGGTCGCAGGTTCAAGTCCTGCTGGGACCACAAAAATAAAGCTGCCAGTGGCAGCTTTATTTTTTGTGGTCCCAAAGGGACCGATGTGTCTACAGGGGGCATGGCCCCCTGATAATCGATTACCTTCGGATTTCGATGACTTCGCCGTGGGATTCGACGACGCTGCGGAGCCAGCGCTCGCGGAACTTCGGATGGATCGGGCTCGCCGGGATGTTCTTGCCGGAGCCATTGTCCAGGAAGCTGCCGTCCGGAGCCTGCTGCTTCACGTTACCATCCATATATTTGACCAACAGATAGTTGCCGAGATTGTCCCAACGGTGGAACAACTCGTCGGAACGGTGCGCGCAGAACTCCGTGAGCATGCCGAGGGCCTGGCGGCGGTTGCCGTTCTCCAACATCTTGAGTGCCCGCTGGTCGAGCTGTTTGACCAGTTCGACGTTCTCGTTCTCGTAGCGGTCGATCTCGGCCCGGATCTCGGGCTGCACGCGGTCATAGAACAGGTAGGCGAAGTGCGTCACGCGGTTGAAAAGCCAGAACGCCGAGGTCGGGCTGTACTCGAGCATCGAGCCGTTGCCTTCGCGGAAGCACTCGGGCACGGCGGTGATGTTGGTGTAGATGGGCGTCAGGGCGCTGGTGGCCGCATCGTCCACGGCGAACCAGAGCAGGCCGCCGACCTCGTCGGGGAGCCAGCTGCGTGCCTGGCCGAGATACCAGAAGCCCGTCTGCTGCGTGGCGATGGAACGCTCGAACATGTAGTGCTTGCCGTCGAGCTCGAAGCTCATCGGACGCCAGCGGTACGGCAGGCGGCTCACGCCGGCACCGGGTTCCTCGCTGAAGTCGAAAGGCGTGCCTTCGTAGTGGTCGCGCATGACATCGGCCAGGGCCTTGACGGTCACCTTTTCGGCGGGCTGGATGTAGAGCGGCATCTTGTTGTCGGGGTTCTCGCCGCTGGCGAAATCGACGTACTTGTCGGCGTCGAATTTCTCGCCGCCCAGGATCCGGAAGGCCGACCAGACGCGTGCCTCGCAGGCGCGGAGGCCGCTCCAGTCAGCGGGGCAGTAGGCGTCGCAGAAGCTGAATTCCGCATCTTCGCCCTGGAAGAAACCCTTCTTGCGGGCGAACGAGATCACGTCGGGCGCGTAGAGGCAGTTCTCCGGGTCGTTGAGGGGGAAGTGGTGGATGCGGCTCTGGTTCGCATGGCCCGAGATGCATCCGTCGGGGATGCGGACGGCCACCCACACGGCGCCTTTCTCCTCGCCCTTGCCCACGATCTCGAAGATCCAGCATTCATCCTTGTCAGCGATCGAGAAGCTCTCGCCCTCGGACGGATAGCCGTAGGTCTGGACGAGTTCGTTCATGATGCGGATGGCTTCGCGTGCCGTGCGGGCGCGCTGCAGCGTGACGTAGATCAGGGAGCCGTAGTCCATGACACCGTCCTTGTTCTCAAGGCCTTCCCGGCCGCCGAAGGTGGTCTCCATGATGATGAGCTGGTGCTCGTTCATGTTGCCGACGGTCTGGTAAGTGTGCGGTACCTGGGCGATCTTGCCGCGGTACTTGCCTTCGTCCCAGTCGTAGATGTCGAGCAGGGATCCGGCCGGCCAGTCGGCTGCGGGGCGGAAGTAGAGCTCGCCGTAGAGCTGGTGCGAGTCGGCGGCGTAGGTCACCATGCAGGAGCCGTCGGCCGAGGCGCCCTTGGTCACGATGATGTTGGTGCAGGCATCGGCGCGGACGCTGCCGAGGATCAGGAGGGCCGCCAGGGCGGCTACAAGCGATATGGATCTTTTCATCTTGGTACGATTATTTCTTGTTTGAGCACACGAAGATAAAAAAATAGGCTATCTTTGCCAAATCAACCGACAGATTATGAAGCGGATTATTGCGATCGCCCTCAGTGCGGCCATCTTCCTGGCCGCCGCACCCGCAGCCCTGGCACAGGAGCAGCAGGAACCCGACATGGAGACCGTCATCAACAACCAGATCGACAACCTGACCCGGACGTTCTCGCTCGACGAGGTGCAGGTGTTCTTCCTGGATTCCATCCTGACCCACAACTTCAACGCGATGATGGTGGAGATGCAGGAGGCACGCAAGGTCGGCGCCAGCAACGCCGACACGTACCAGGGCGTGTCTGACAAGTGGATGGACGCGACCGACATCGCGCTCGAGAAGATCATGACCAAGGAACAGTGGGCCAAGTACATGAAATCTTCGTACGGGAAGGAGAAGAAGCGCCGCGACAAACGCATCGCGGAGCGCGGCGGCATCTCAAAGTCGCTTACAGGCACAGAATCCGGCGAAGCCCCGAAGCGTCGGTAAACCGATATTCCGCAACGATTTCCTGATTGTCGCGGCCGAACCAGTCGGCCAGCGCGAAGTCACAGCCGGCAGCGTGTCCGCACTGCCAGTCGTGCATCGTGTCGCCTACGAAGAGCGTGGTCTCGGGCACGGCGCCCATCGCTTCCATGTAGGCCAGCATCGGATCGGGGAACGGCTTGTGCCGCACGCTGTCCTCGGAGCAGATAACCCGGTCGAAGAACGGGCCCCAGCGCTTCATCGTGGGGTCGTACGAGAATTCGAAGCGGGAGCGGGACGTGACGATGCCGGTGCGCAGGCCCGCCGCCTTGACGTCCCGGAGCACGTCTTCCACGCCCGGGAACGGCTTGACCAGATACATCAGTTCCTGGAAATGCTCCTCCCAGACCTCCGCGAAGCGGGCCGCGTTGCCGAAGCCCAGCACCTCGCTCGCCCGGGCGCTCGGCGTTCCGAAGAACGAATACCCTTCCTCATAGGACATTTCGCGCCCCGTGAGTTCCTTCACGGTCTGCAGGAGCGACAGCACGCCGGTCCGCTCGGTGTCGAGCAGCGTGCCGTCGATATCGAACACGATGTCGGTGTAACGTTTCTTTTCGGTCATGTTCAGCGCCGGTCGATCTTGACGAGGACGGGCAGGTGGTCGCTGTAGCCGTCGTCGAACGTGTTTCCGTAATAGCTCCGGCGCGGCGTCCCCTTGCGCATCATGAAATTGCGGCGGAAGATCTCGCCGTAATGGTTCTTCCCGTCGAGCCGCACCACCCGGAAGCCCTTCAGGGCGGGGTAGGTGGGCAGCATGTTGTTCGACACGATGATGTTGTCGTAGAGCACCCAGCGGTGGTTGTGGATGCTCGTGCCCTTGCCCTCGTCGGCCAGCATCCAGAACGGATTGAAATACTCGCCCTCCGGTACGTTGAAGATGGTCTTGTGGGCCTTCAGCAGCACGGCCAGCGACTCGTCCGAGGGGCTGTCGTTCATGTCGCCCATGATGACGACCTTGATGTCGGGATACATGCGGCGCAACTCGGCCGCGTGGTCGCGCGCGGTCTCGGCCCCGGCCCGCCGGAACCCCGCGGAGGAGGCGACGCCGGTGCGCCGCGACAGGAAGTGGCAGATGTAGAAGGCGAACATCTCGCCGTCGATGGCGCCCCAGGCCGACAGGATGTCGCGGCCGATGTACTCGCGGCCGCTGCGGAGGTTCAGCTTGAGCGGCTCACAGCCCATGAGCGTGAACTTGTCGGGGCGGTAGAGCATGCCGACCTCGACGCCGCGCTGGTCGTTCGACTCGAAATGCAGGCACTTGTAATGCGCGCCGGACATGCGTTTCTGCGAAACAAGGTCCTGCAGCACCTTGAGGTTCTCGACCTCCGACACGCCCGCCACGACGGGGAAGCCGTTGTGGGCGGAGGCCACCGCGGAGAAGATTTCGCTCAGGTTCGAGAGCTTCCGCTGGTACTTGTCGCGCGTCCAGCGCCGGTCGCCCATCGGGGTGAAGTCGTCGTCGGCGGTGATGGGATCGTCCACGGTGTCGTAGAGATTCTCCAGGTTGTAGAACATCAAGGTGTAAGCCATACGACAAATATAACGATTTTTCACGGGAAAGTCTTCAAATATTGCTACCTTAGCGAGTTATTATGAAAAAGATTTACGAACACAGTTTCGTCTACGACTTCCTCCGGTTCATCGCTAAATTGCAGTTCCGTGCATCGTACCGGCGCCTTTTCTTTACCGGTCAGGAGCACATCCCGCAGGACGGCGCCGTGATCTTCGCGCCCAACCACTGCAATGCGCTGATGGATGCCCTGGCCGTCGTATTCCTCGACAACCACTATAAGGTATTCGTCGCACGCGCCGACATTTTCAAGAAGCCTTTCCTGAGCAAACTGCTGACGATCTTGAAGATCATGCCCATCAACCGCGTCCGCGACGGGTTCCGCAGCGTGCTGAATGCCGAGACGACCATCGAAAAATCGATCGAGGTACTCAACAATCAGGTGCCTTTTTGCATCTTACCTGAGGGGATGCACCGTCCGATGCACAGCCTGTTGCCGCTGGGCAAGGGCCTTTCGCGCATCGCGCTGGGTGCCGACAAGGGTTTCAACGGCGCGAAGCACGTGTACATCGTGCCCGTGGGCTGTGAGTACGGCGACTATTTCCGCTACCGCTCCACGCTCCTGGTGAACATCGGCAGGCCGATCGACATCACCGCGTACGTGGCCGCCCACCCGGAAACCCAGGACGCCGAACTGATGTTCGATATCCGCAACATGACTGCCGATGCGATCCGCGACCTGATCGTCTGGATTCCGGACGACGATGACTACGCGGCCACCTGGGAGCTGTNNAATACAAGCCGCTGAAACGGCTCGGCGCGAACCGGCGCGCGGCAAAACGGCTCGCCCGGCTGCGGGAAAACGACCCCGACAGGGCCCGCAGGCTCTTTGACAAGGCAGAGGCCTTCCGGCAGGCACGGCAGGAAGCAAAAGTGAGCCTCCACGCCGTCCGCGCAAAGCACCCGGTGGGCGCGGCGCTGTGGCGTACGCTGGTCTCGCTGGTGATGCTGCCCTTCGCCCTGGCGGCCTGCGTCGCCTCGCTGCCCGGCTGGGCGGCGGCACAGGGCCTCGCTTCCACGGCGAAGGACCGTTCCTTCCACAACTCGCTCCGCTTCGGCGTGATCCTGCTGGTGTGGAAGCCGATTGTGCTGATCGCCTCCATCGTGCTGCTCTGCACGGTGAAGTGGTACTGGGCGCTGGCCTGCCTTTTGCTGCTATGTCCGGCGCCGACCCTGGTGTTCCAGTGGTTCGAGGAGCTGCGCCGCCTCGCCTCGGCCTGGCGCTATGCGGGCAACCGCCGCCTCCGCCGGCAGAAAGAGGATTTGATGAATGAACTGAAAGAATTGAAAGAAAAATAAATACGATATGAAAAGATTCCTGATAGGGATGGTCGCGCTCCTGGCGGCCTTCAATGTGGCAGGACAAGAAAAGGCACAAAAGGAGAAGACCGGATTCTCGTTCGGCGGTTTCCCCATCGTCGCTTTCGACCAGGACAAGGGCTTCCAGTTCGGCGCCCTGGCCAACGTCTACGATTTCGGCAAGGGCGGCTGGTATCCGAATCCGCGCCAGCAGCTGTATGTTGAGGCATCCTGGTTCACCAAGGGTTCGCAGCTCTACGTGATCAGCTACGACAACCGGTTCCTGATCCCGGGCGTGCGGTTCTCCTTCGCGGCCCAGTTCTCCAACGAGAAAGCCTTCGACTTCTACGGCTTCAACGGTTATGCCGCGTACTACGACGCCTCCATGCCCTCGGCCTACTACAAGATGAGCCGCAAGTATCCGTACGGAAAGCTCGACTTCACGGGCCGGATCACCGACCACTTCTTCTGGAAGTTCGGCTATCATTTCAAATACTTTATCCTCGACGAGTTCCAGAGCGACGACCTGGCGGGCCTGCCGTACGGCAAGTCGCTGTACGCCTGGTACAAGGACCTGGGCTTCATTGAGGCCGACGAGTACAACGGCGGCATGACCAGTGCCTGGCGCGGCGGCCTGATGTGGGACAGCCGCGACGTGGAGAACGCTCCTTCGCGCGGCATCTGGGCCGAGGCATTCATGGAATGGGCGCCGAAGTGGATGGGCACGAACAAGCCCTATGGCCACTGGTATTTCGTCTGGCGCAACTACCTGCCCCTCTCCGGCGAACGGCTCGTGTTCGCGTACCGGGCCAACATCCAGGGTTTCATCGGCAAGCCGGCGTTCTACGCGCTTCCCTTCGAGCACGTGCTCGGACCCGGATATGACCGCGACGGATTCGGCGGCTACCGCACCATCCGCGGCCTGATGCGCAACCGCATCCAGGGCAAGACGGTGTGCTACTTCAACACCGAGCTGCGCTGGCGGTTCCTCGACCTGGTGGTGTTCAACCAGAACCTTACGCTCGGAGCCAACGCCTTCTTCGACGGCGGCCGCGTGCTGCAGCAATACACCGACGTGAGCGTCAGTTCCGCCGTCTGGAGCGTACCCCTGGCGGAAGGGAAGATTCCCGCCCACCTGACCCAGGGTGGACAGGAGCGCTTCCACCTGGCAGCCGGCGGCGGCCTGCGGTTCATCCTCAACAAGAACTTCATCATCGCGGTGGACTACGGCCGCGCCTTCGACCGGCAGGACAACGGGAAAGGCGGATCGCTGTACATCAACACCGGCTACCTCTTCTGAAACAAAAAACACATGATATGAAAAGACGGATCGGTTCATTTCTGGTACTAGTCGCCCTGCTGCTGGCTCCCGGCTGCACGGGCGAGTACATCACCCGGATTGACGAGCTGAGGTCCCGCATCGATGCGTTGCAGGCTGCCTGCGACAAGATCAACTACAGCCTGATCGAGTTGCAGTCGCTGATCGAAGCCGTCGAATCGAAAGACATGGTCACCGGTATCACCGAAATCAAGGAAAACGGCGTGACGACCGGTTACAAGATCAATTTCGTACACCACGAGTCCGTGACGATCCTGAATGGAAAGGACGGTAACACCCCGCTGATTTCCAGCAAATATGACAGCAGTGACGGCAACTATTACTGGACGGTCCAGTATGGTGACGGCAATGTCGAGTGGGTGGTCGACACGGAAGGGAAGCGGATGCTTTCCACGGGCCTGCTGCCGTACCTGGCCATCCGGAACGGCATGTGGTGCTACACCATGGACGGCAAGAACTACGT
>LUZE01000027.1 GCA_001602845.1 Bacteroidales bacterium Bact_13
TCCGATTTCCAGGGCAAGCGCGTAGCAGTCAGCGGATTCCGCCTTTTCGCAAAGCGGCTCCATCAAAACCACGAACTCGCGCAGCTTGCGGATGGCAGCATCTTTCAGGCCGACGGCGTAAAGCTTTTCGTCTTCGAGCAGGACGGCGTTGTAGAGCGGGCAGCCGGCAGCCGATGCGGCAGCCGCCAGACGGTCGATGGTCGTATCGCCGATGCCCCGGGCGGGTACGTTGATCACCCGCCGGAACGATTCGTTGTCCCGCGGGTTGACGGCCAGCTTGAAGTACGCCAGGGCGTCTTTGATCTCGGCCCGGTCGTAGAAGGCGTGGCCGCCGTAGATGCGGTAGGGGAGATTGCGCTTGCGCAGCGCTTCCTCGAACGACCGCGACTGCGCGTTGGTCCGGTAGAGGATCGCGAAACTGTCGTACGAGGCTTTCGCGGAGTAGATCCGCTCGACGATCGACGTAGTGACCAGATGCGCTTCCTCACTTTCGGTGAAAGCCTTGATGACCCCGATCTTCTCGCCGGGCTCGGCCTTCGAGAAGCAGGTCTTCCGCAGCCTTCGCTCGTTGTGCGCGATCAGGCTGTTGGCCGCGTTGACGATGTTCTGCGTAGAGCGGTAGTTCTGCTCGAGCCGGAACTCCTTCGCGTCGGGATAGTCGCGCTTGAACCGCAGGATGTTCTCGATGCGCGCGCCGCGGAACCCGTAGATGCTCTGCGAGTCGTCGCCCACCACGCACAGGTTGTGATGCGGCTCGGCGAGCCGGCGCAGGATGATGTACTGGGCCAGGTTCGTGTCCTGGTACTCGTCCACGAGGATGTAGCGGAAGCGGGCCGCGATGTCCGCGCAGGCATCCGGGAACCGTTTCAGCAGGATGTTCATGTTGAGCAGGATGTCGTCGAAGTCCATGGCGCCGGAAGCCAGGCATTTCTTGCGGTACAACTCGTACACGTCCGCCACGCGGGGCACGCGCGCCGCCCGGTCGCGTTCCGTCAGTTCGGGGTCGCCGCGGTAGCCTTCGACGGTCATCAGCCCGTTCTTCGCCAGTGAGATGAAATTCTGCACCATCACGGGCTTGTAGGTCTTCTCGTCCAGCTGGAGCTCGCGGATGCACTGCTTGATGATGCTCCGCGAATCCGTCTGGTCGTAGATGGTAAAGCGCTCCGGGTAGCCGAGCCGGTCGGCATAGTCCCGGAGGAATCGGATGAAAATCGAGTGGAAGGTGCCCATCTGGATCCAGCGGGCCTTGCGCTCACCCACGAGCATCGCGACGCGCTCCTTCATCTCTCCGGCTGCCTTCTTGGTGAATGTCAAGGCCATCACCTCGCCAGGACGGCAGTCCCCCTGCAGGATGTGGGCAATCCTGCACGTCAGCACACGCGTCTTTCCGGACCCTGCCCCCGCCACGATGAGCGAAGGCCCCTCCGTACACAGAACAGCTTCCCTCTGGGCGCTGTTCAATCCTTCAAACAGGTCTTTTTGCGAATTGTTCATGAATGCAAAGATAGTACTTTTTTAAGTGAGATTTTATCAGTAACTTTGTCGAGTTATAGTCATCTATTTATTAACCAAATATCTAATGTCAGATCAAATCAGATTGAAAAAAGGGCTGGATCTCCCGATTGCGGGAGCGGCCCTTTGCGAAGTGACGAAACGGGTCGCTCCGGGTCTGGTGGCTGTCAAGCCGACCGACTTCCGCGGCATGGTGCCGCGCCTGCTGGTCAAGGAAGGTGACAGCGTCAAGGCAGGAACCCCGCTTTTCGCCGACAAGAAGAACCCCGCCGTGGTGTTCTGTTCGCCTGTCAGCGGAGCCGTCGATGCGATCGTGCGTGGAGATAAGCGCAAGCTTCTGGAAGTCAGGGTAAAAGCTGACGGAAAGAACGAGGCCGTCGCGTTCGACGTGCCGAAGATCTCCTCGCTCGGAAAGGCAGAGATGACCGAAGTTCTGCTCCGCTGCGGTGTTTGGCCGTGCCTGCGGCAGCGTCCGTTCGGCGTCGTGGCCGACCCGGCAGCGACCCCCAAGGCCATCTTCATCTCCGGCATGAACACCGCCCCGCTGGGCGCAGATCCCGAGTTCGCCCTCAAGGACGATTATGCGGCTATCCAGGCCGGCGTCGAGGCGCTGGGCAAGCTGACCGGCGGCGGTGTGCATCTCTCGCTCCCCGCAAAGAACTTTGCGGCCAACGAGCTCCACAAGCTGACCGGCGTGGTTTTCCATGCTTTCGAGGGTCCGCATCCGGCCGGCAACGTCGGTGTGCAGATCAACCACATCAGCCCGATCAACAAGGGCGAGGTGGTGTGGACCGTGGACCTTCACCTGGTCGCCGTCATCGGCCGCCTCTTCCTGAAGGGCGTCTATGACACTCGCCGCGTCATCGCGGTGGCAGGCCCCGCAGCCGTCAAGCCTTCGTACGTCGAGGTACCCGCCGGCGTGTCGATGCAGGATCTCGCCGAGTATTTCGGCGAAGGTGATGTCCGCATCGTCAGCGGAGACGTCCTCTCCGGCGAAGCCATCGGCCGGGAGGGATTCCTGGGCTTCTACCACAACCAGGTCAGCGTGCTCAAGGAAGGCCATTACTACGAGATGTTCGGTTGGGCGAACCCCTTCCGCGGCAAGAAATTCTCCGCTTCCCGTGCCTATCCGGCCTTCCTGCGCTGCAAGAAGAAATACGAGATGGACACCAACGAGAATGGCGGCGAGCGTCCGTTCCTGATGAACGACGTCTACGGCAAGGTGCTTCCGATGGACATCTATCCGCTCTATCTGTTCAAGGCCTGCCTGGCCGGCGACATCGAGAAGATGGAGAACCTGGGCATCTATGAGGTGATCGAGGAAGACGTCGCGCTCTGCGAATACGTCTGCCCGTCGAAAGTTGAGATCCAGAACATCATCCGTCAGGGCATCGACCTGATGATGAAAGAAATGTAAGGAGGAACGCACCTATGGCAAAGAACTTTTTTGACAAGATCCGCCCGACCTTCTCCAAGGGAGGCAAGCTGGGCTGGCTCCATTCCTCGTTCGACGCTTTCGAGACCTTCTTCTTCGTGCCGGACCGCGTGACCCGCAAGGGCGGCGTGCATGTGAAGGACTGCGTGGACCTGAAGCGTCTCCTGATCATCGTCGTGCTGGCGATGGTTCCGGCATTCCTGTTCGGTATCTGGAACATCGGCTACCAGCATAATGTCGTCTTCGGCCTCGGCTGGAGCTTCTGGCAGATGGTGTGGTATGGCTTCGTGAAGATCATCCCGCTCTATCTGGTTTCGTACATCGTCGGCCTCGGCATCGAGTTCGCCTCCGCCCAGATCAAGGGCCACGAGGTGAGCGAGGGCTACCTGGTCAGCGGCTTCATCATTCCGCTGATCGTCCCGGTCGACGTTCCCTGGTGGATGCTCGCCATCGCCGTCGCTTTCGCCGTGATCATCGGCAAGGAAGTCTTCGGCGGCACCGGCATGAACATCTGGAACCCCGCGCTGCTGGCGCGTGCCTTCCTGTTCTTCTCGTATCCGAGCAAGATGTCCGGCGATGCCGTTTGGGTGGGCGGCCTGAGCAAGGCCCTCGCCGGCGGAACGCCGTGGAAGGGCGGTGAGGTGGTCGATGCGCTTTCCGGCGCAACGCCGCTCTCGCACGCTTCGCTCGACGGCCTGTCCGCTGCCGGCACCAGTGCCTGGAACCTGTTCCTGGGCAACGTGCCCGGCGCAGTGGGCGAGACCAGCGTCATCGCCATCCTCATCGGCGCGCTGATCCTCGTCTGCACCGGCGTGGCCAGCTGGAAGATCATGTGCTCGTCCGTGCTGGGCGCCCTCTTCGTGGGCTGGCTCGGCCAGATCGGCGGCGTGACCGACATCCCGTGCTGGGAGCAGCTGCTCATGGGCGGCTTCGCGTTCGGTACGGTGTTCATGGCCACTGACCCCGTTACCTCGGCACAGACCGAGTGCGGCAAGTGGATCTACGGCTTCCTGATCGGTGCCCTCTGCATCACGGTGCGCCTCTTCAACCCGGGCTACCCGGAGGGAATGATGCTCGCCATCCTGCTGATGAACACCTTCGCTCCGCTGATCGACCACTATGTCGTCAGCGCTAATGTCAATCGTCGTCTCAAGAGAGCTAAAACCGTATAGAGATGAATACCAACAGTAACGTATATACGATTGTCTACACGACCATCATCGTCGTGATAGCGGCCGCCATCCTGGCCATTGCTGCGATGGCGCTCAAGCCGAAGCAGGATGCCAACATCAAGGCCGAGACCATCAGCCAGATGCTCGCCGCTTCGGGCCTGACGGACATGAATGCGCTCTCGAAGATGGGCAACGACCAGATCCTGGCCAAGTACAGCGAAAACGTCAAGGCGGCGTTCCTCATCGACGCGGCCGGCAACAAGACCGGCGAACTGGAAACGGCCGTCGATGACATCGAACTCCAGGACAACCTGAAGGTCGAGAACAAGAACATCGCTTCCGGTGATCCTTCGCTTCCGGTGTATGTCTTCGAGAAAGACGGAGCCGAAATCAACGTGATCCCGTGCTACGGCGCCGGCCTCTGGGGCCCGATCTGGGGCTACATCGCCTTCAATGCCGACTGCACCGAAATCGTAGGTGCCTACTTCGATCACGCGAGCGAGACCCCGGGCCTCGGCGCGAAGATCAAGGACGAAGCCTGGTTCCGCGAGCAGTTCGTGGGCAAGACCGTCAATTTCGCCAATGCAGACCAGTTGTTCCGCATCGTCAAGGGCGGCGCGCCCAAGGACGACAAGTCGGCCGTCGACGCCATTACCGGCGCTACGATGACCTGCAACGGCCTGGATGCCGCACTGAACACCTGGTTCAAGGCCTACATGCCGTTCCTGCAGAAGAAGGCCGGTGCGGCTGGCATCGATGAAGCCGGATGCTGCGGTGAGGGTTGCTGCGGCGAAGGCTGCGGTGGTGACCACGAGCACTGCAACGGCGAACACAACCATCAACACAATCATCAGGAGGGTTAAGCCATGAATGAAGATCTCAAGAAAACCTTGTTGAACCCGATTTTCAAGGGTAACCCGATCACGGTCCTCGTGCTCGGCATCTGCTCTTCGCTGGCCGTCACGGTCCAGCTCAAGGGCGCCTGCGTGATGGCCCTCTCGGTGATTATCGTCACGGGCCTTTCGAGCCTCATCGTCTCGCTGCTGCGCAACTCGATTCCGAACCGCGTGCGCATCATCGTGCAGCTGGTGGTGGTCGCCATGATGGTGATCCTCGTCGACCAGGTGCTCCGTGCCTACGCGTACTCTATTGACAAACAGCTTTCGGTCTACATCGGCCTGATCATCACGAACTGCATCGTGATGGGCCGCATCGAGGCGTTCGCCCTCGGCAACAAGCCGATCCCGAGCCTCCTCGACGGTCTGGCAAACGGTGCCGGCTACGGCCTGATCCTGATCATCGTCGCCTTCTTCCGCGAACTGCTCGGAAGCGGCACGCTGTTCGGGTTCCGCGTACTGCCCGAAAGCTATGTTCCCAACAACCTCGTGATTCTTCCGCCGATGGCGCTGATCATCCTGGGCTGCATCGTCTGGGTACAGCGTTCCATCCAGAAGGACCTGCAGGAGAAATAACACTAAACTCAAATCGTTATGGAATACATCAGCTTGTTCGTAAAGTCAATCTTCGTTGACAATATGATCTTCGCATACTTCCTGGGTATGTGCTCATACCTGGCGGTGTCGAAGAACGTGAAGACAGCAAATGGTTTGGGTATTGCTGTTATCTTCGTGCTCCTGTGCACGCTCCCGCTCAACTACCTGCTCAACAAGTTCGTCCTGCAGCCGGGTGCGCTTTCCTGGCTGGGCGACAGCTTCAAGGACGTGGACCTGAGCTTCCTGAGCTACATCCTCTTCATCGCGGTCATCGCGGCGTTCGTCCAGATCGTCGAGATGGTGGTGGAGAAATTCCTGCCGTCGCTCTACTCGTCACTGGGTATCTTCCTGCCGCTGATCGCCGTGAACTGCGCTATCCTGGGCGGTTCGCTGTTCATGCAGCAGCGCGAGTTCCTCAATGTCGGCGAGGCGGCCACCTACGCGCTCGGTTCGGGCATCGGCTGGTGGCTGGCCATCGTGGCGCTGGCTGCCATCCGCGAGAAACTGGCTTACTCGAAGGTTCCCGCCCCGCTCAAGGGCTTGGGCATCACCTTCATGGTGGTGGGCCTGATGGGCATGGCCTTCATGACGTTCATGGGTATTTCACTGTAAGGAAGGAGGGATAAGTTATGAGTAATACGATTCTTGCAGCAATCCTCGTGATTGTCGTGGTCACACTCATCCTCGTGGCCCTGCTTCTTTTCATCAAGATCAAGCTCACCCCTTCGGGAACGGTCAAGATCGACATCAATGACGGCAAGAAGGTGCTCGACGTACCGCAGGGCGGCTCGCTGCTGAACACCCTGGCCGAGCAGAAGATCTTCCTCCCGTCCGCCTGCGGCGGAAAGGGCAACTGCGGACAGTGCAAGTGCCAGGTCCTCGAGGGCGGCGGATCGATCCTCCCCACCGAGACGGGCTTCTTCACCCGCAAGCAGATCGCCGACCACTGGCGCCTCGGCTGCCAGGTGAAGGTCAAGGACAACCTCAAGATCCAGGTGCCCGACTCCGCGCTCAGCGTCAAGAAGCTGGAGTGCGAGGTCATCTCCAACAAGAACGTGGCTACCTTCATCAAGGAGTTCACCGTCCGTCTGCCGGAAGGCGAGAACATCGAATTCAAGAGCGGCGAGTACATCCAGATCGACATTCCGGAGTACGACGTGGCTTTCGCCGACATGGACGTCGATCCGATCTACCGGGGCGACTGGGAGAAGTACGGTTTCTTCGACATCAAGTACAAGAACACCGTGCCGACCATCCGTGCCTACTCGATGGCCTCGTATCCTGCCGAGAAGAACGTCATCAAGCTCAACGTCCGCATCGCGACGCCGCCGTTCGACCGCAGCCAGCCGAAGGGCGTGTTCAAGATGCTGCCGGTTCCTCCAGGCATCGCTTCCACCTATGTGTTCTCCCGCAAGCCGGGCGACAAGGTGTGGATCAGCGGTCCTTACGGCGAGTTCCTGCTCCCGAAGGACGATCCGGACAGCCAGGAGTACATCTTCGTGGGTGGCGGTGCCGGCATGGCTCCGTTGCGCAGCCACATCATGCATCTGTTCAAGACGCTCAAGACCAAGAAGACGGTTCATTTCTTCTACGGTGCCCGTGCGCTCGTCGAGGCATTCTATCTCGAGGATTTCGCGGAGATCGAGAAGGAGTTCCCGAACTTCCACTTCCATCTGGCGCTCGACCGTCCGGATCCGGCGGCCGATGCGGCTGGAGTGAAGTACACGGCGGGTTTTGTGCACAACGTGATGAACGAGACGTACCTCAAGGACCACGAGGCTCCGGAGGACATCAAGTACTTCATGTGCGGTCCGCCGATGATGGTCTCCTCCGTGGTGAATCTGCTGGATTCGCTCGGCGTTGCGCCTGAGAGCATCCTGTACGACAACTTTGGTGCATAGCGTGACGTCGTGCTAGCCCGACGTCATGCCGGGCTTGACCCGGCATCTCGCTCCGCGGCTCTGATAGCAGATGGGCGGCCCGAAAAAAAAAGGCCGCCCATTCTGTTCTCACCCGCCGCTGCGCTCTGATCAATAATTTTTTGCAATTAACGATTAATTGCATACCTTTGCATCCCCAAAAGGGATTGACTCGCTAGCTCAGTTGGTAGAGCACAGCACTTTTAATGCTGGGGTCTTGGGTTCGAGCCCCAAGCGGGTCACAAGAAAGGCTTCTGCAGTCGCAGAAGCCTTTCTTGTGACAGTCGGCTGCTAACGCAGCCTCCTTCTTTTAAGGGGGCACGGCCCCCTGTGACCCCTCGCGCATTCGCGCGTTTTTTCTTTTTCTGCCGCTTTTTTCGTTAGACCCGCTTGGGGGCAGGCAAAAATTGTCGTTTTGTCGGTTGGGTTTCGGAAAAAAGGTGTTACTTTGTGGTGGCGGGGATGGTCCCCGTCGTTGACATATTAATAATAGGAGGTTATATGAAAAGATTTGTGCGGGCGGGCATAATCTCCGCCATTCTGTGCGCGGCCGTCGCCGCGACCTTCGCATCCTGCACCTGGATGCCTGACAATCAAGTTAAGAACGATGCTGCACTGACGTTCCGGTTCGTCCGGACAAAGGCGGGCGAACTGCCCGACACCAGCCGGTTCATCCTGCGGGTCATCGCTGCGGGCGCCGATGAACCTGTGTATGAAGGCCTGTACGGCGAGCGTCCGGCTGTGTTGCAGGTGCCTTCCGGCAACTACGAGGTGAGCGTGTACTCCGGCCGATTCACTGCACCGGCGTTCGATTCGCCGCTCTACGGCGATGAGAAACTGGTTGTGGCGCGCAGCGGTGAGACGCTGGCCGTCAGTTTTCTGTGTACGCCGCAAAACAGTGGCGTCCAACTCGATTTTTCGGAGCGTTTCAAAACCCGTTATCCCGGTAAGGTGCTGCTCAAGCAGTCGCAGGGCCAGTTGGAATACGGCTATACGGAGCGCCGGACGGCCTGGCTTTTCCCGGCGGAAGTGAAAATTTGCTACAGTGACGGGAAGACCGACAATGTGTTGCTCCGGCGCACACTGGAGGCGGGAGAGCTGCGCCGAATCACGCTGGATGCGACAACAAGCGAGACCGGCTCCTGCTTCAGTCTGGCGCTCGACACTACGCTGGTCCGGCGCGAAGAACAGGTTGTCATCGGACAGGAAACCGGTGGTGACGGGCTGACGCTGGCCACGGCTTTCCTGGCCTCGGAACTGGGTGCGGCTGACTGTGCCGGCGACACGGTGTGGGTGCAGGGCTATATCGTCGGCGGCCTGACATCCGACGGTACGGTCGATTTCGCCTGCGATACGGCCGTCACGGGAACGGCCGTCGTCATCGCCGACCGGGCAGATTGCCGCGCCCCCGGCGAATGCGCCGTATTGCATCTGACCAAGGCCGCGCACAAACAGGTCCTCGGCCTCGACAATCCCGCCAACAAACCCACAATCTTCCACCGGAAGATCTACGCCCAGGGCAAAGCCACCACTTACAAGAAGTTCCCGGCCCTGACCAACATCTGCGAGTACCAGCTGGAGTAAACCAATGGATTATCGCTAAACAGGTCAAAGCCACATTTGTGCACTAGCGCACTGGCCCTCGCATTTGCAAAGTACTAAGGCCGGGAGGCGCGGGGTTCGGGGCGGAGCCCCGTAAAAAGAGCGCGAAGGCCACGGCAGTTTGGTGAAAGACGGCAGATTTCGTATATTTGTAAATTATGAAAACGCCGTCTTTGCTCCGAACCCGGGAGGGAGTCAGTTATCTGGTGCCGTTTATCCTGGTCACCTGCTGCTTTGCCTTGTGGGGCTTCGCCAACGACATCACCAACCCGATGGTCAAGTCGTTTTCGAAGATCTTCCGGATGAGCGTCACCCAGGGCTCCCTGGTGCAGGTAGCCTTCTACGGCGGCTATTTCTGCATGGCACTCCCGGCCGCGCTGTTCATCAAACGCTTCAGCTATAAGCAGGGAATCCTGATGGGCCTCGGTCTCTATGCCATCGGCGCCCTGATGTTCATCCCGGCCGCCCGCGTGGGCAGTTACTGGCCTTTCCTGCTGGCCTATTTCATCCTGACGTGCGGGCTCTCGTTCCTCGAGACCAGCGCCAACCCCTTCATCCTTTCCATGGGCGAAAAAGAGAACGCCACCCGCCGGCTTAACCTGGCTCAGTCGTTCAACCCGATCGGCTCGCTATGCGGGATGTGGGTGGCCGTCAACTTCATCCAGGGCCGCATGAACCCGTTGTCAACGGCGGAACGGGCGACACTGGACGACGCCTCCTTCGAGGCGCTCAAGATGTCAGACCTGTCCGTCGTGGTGCGGCCCTATGCCACGATCGGCGTGGTGCTGGTGGCGCTTTTCGTCCTGATGCTGATTGTACGGATCCCGGCCCGGAAGACAGAGACGAGCGTCTCGCGGGCGTTCGGCCCGAGCGTCCGGCGCCTGTGGGCGAACCGGGCCTACCGGGGCGGCGTCGCGGCGCAGTTCTTCTATGTAGCTGCCCAGATCACCTGCTGGACCTTCATCATCCAGTACGGCACGCATGTGCTGATGGGTGAGGGGATTGCTGAACAGGCAGCCGAGATGCAGGCCCAGCGGCTCAACATGGTGGCGATGGTCCTGTTCTGCTGCGGTCGCTTTGTCTGCACCTGGCTCTTGAAATATGTGCGCCCGGAGCGGCTCCTGTCCATCTTTGCGGCGCTGGCAGCCGCGCTCCTGCTGGTGGTCATCTGCATCGGCGGCCGGACCGGGCTTTATGCCCTGGTCGGCGTCTCGGCTTTCATGTCGCTGATGTTCCCGACCATCTATGGCTTGGCGCTCAAGGACGTCGGCCCTGATACGGAGATCGGCTCGGCCGGCCTGATCATGGCCATCCTGGGCGGCTCGGTCATTCCGCCGCTGCAGGCGCTGATCATCGACAGCGGCCACGTCGCCCTCTCGTTCATCGTGCCGCTCATCTGTTTCCTGATTATCCTGACCTACGGAATCTGTATAAACCGTCATTCCCTGCATGTCTAAAAAAGTATTTGTCAGCGGCTGCTATGACCTGCTCCACAGCGGCCATATCGAGTTTTTCCGGCAGGCGGCCGCCTACGGCGACCTGTATGTCGGCATCGGCTCCGACGAGACCATCCTGCACTACAAGCACCACCATACGCTCTACAGCGAGCAGGAGCGCCTGTTCCTGGTCAAGTCCATCCGCTATGTGAAGGACGCGTTCATCAATTCCGGCAGCGGCATCCTCGATTTCGCACCGGAAGTCGAGTGGCTCAAGCCCGATATCCTGGTAGTGAACGAGGACGGCGATTCGCCCGAGAAGCGGCAGTTCTGCGCGGAGCACGGCATCGAGCTTGTGGTGTTGCAACGAACACCGCAGGAAGGCCTGCAACCCCGCTCCAGCACGGAACTGAAAGATTCGCTCTGCGAGATCCCCACACGCCTTGACCTGGCCGGTACGTGGATCGACCAGCCCTACGTGAGTTGCCACGCCCCGGGCTGGGCCATCACCATCAGCCTGGAGCCGACCTTCGAGATCCGGGAACGCTGCGGCCTGGCGACTTCCACACGCAACATGATCCGCAAGATCTGGCCCGTCCGCCTGCCCGACATGCACCCCGAGACGCTGGCCAAGCTCGTGTTCTGCTTCGAGAACGACCCGGAGCGCAGCGACGGCATCATCAGCGGCGCGCAGGACAGCATCGGCATCTGCATGCCCGGGCTCGTGCGGCACTACTACGACAACCGCTTCTGGCCGGAGCGTTTTGAGACGTGCCTCGATCCCGACATACTTGACTGGCTGGAAGACCGCCTCTGCCTGGTGCCCATGTTCCCCCGCCGTCCCGGCTGCTCGGTGGTGGAGGGGAAGGACATCACGCGCCCCAAGGTCGAAGCACTTGCAGCAGCGGCAGATGCGTGCTGGAACGCTATCTTGCGGCGCGACACGGACGGTTTTGCAAAGGCTTATGCGGATTCTTTTGCGGCGCAGCTGGCCCTTTTCCCGGCCATGATCCAACCCGGTGTGCAGGACTATATTGACAAGTATGCGGCTCGTGACGGCGTGCTCGCCTGGAAGATGTCCGGTGCGGGCGGCGGCGGGTACCTGGCCCTTGTCTGCACCGGCAGTGAGACCTTCCCTGAAGAAGCGATACCCTTGAAAATCAGAAGAAAATGAAACGATATTGCCAGACCCTCGACTTGCGCGACGACCCGCAGCTGATCGACCAGTACATCGAGGCCCACGCGCATGTCTGGCCCGAAATCCAGGCCGGCATCCGCGAAGTCGGCATCCTCGACATGCAGATCTGGCGCCTGGGCAACCGCCTGTTCATGATCATGGACACCGTCGACGACTTCGATTTCGAAGCCGACAGCGCCCGCCTGGCCACGCTGCCCCGCCAGCAGGAATGGGAAGCCTATGTCGCCCGCTTCCAGGGCTGCGATCCGGATGCCCCTTCCACCGGAAAATGGAAACGTATGGAGCAGATCTTCCAGTTGGAAAAGTGAGGGGATTGTCGTAACTTTGTAAGTTAACACCGAACCGTACGATAGATGGGTGAAGCATCGCTGAAAGAGAAAACCTCCAAGGGTTTGTTCTGGGGCGGCATCAGCAGTTTCCTGACGCAGTTGCTGAATGCTGCTTTCGGCGTGTATCTTGCCCGGCAGCTCAGCCCGGATGATTACGGTCTGGTCGGCATGCTGGCGATGTTCACCTTGCTGGCCACGGTGATGCAGGAGTGCGGTTTCCCGTCGGCGCTGATCAACCGGAAGGAGATCCGGCACGAGGATTACAACGCCGTATTCTGGTTTACCCTGCTGGTTTCCGCCGGCTGCTACATCCTGCTTTTCTTCGGCGCGCCGCTGATTGCCCGCTACTTTCACCAGCCGGCGCTCGTGGGGCTTTCCCGCGTGTGTTTCCTGAGTTTCATCGTGGCAGGCCTGGGAACGGCCCACCGGACTTATCTGTCGAAAAAGCTGATGGTCCGCGAACTGGCCATGGTGAACATTGTGTCGGTGATCCTGGCCGGGACGGTGGGCGTCATCCTGGCATCGCGGGGATTCGCCTACTGGACGCTGGCCATCCAGGCCCTGGTGCTCAATGCCCTGATGACGACGGGGTACTGGATCTTCTCGAAATGGCGCCCGACGCTCAAGTGGGATTTCCGTCCCGTCCGCGAGATGTTCCCGTATGGCATCCGAATCTGGTTCACCAGCATGCTTTCCATCGTCAACAGCAATTACGTCTCCGTCTTCCTGGGCCGGAAGTATTCCGCCGAGCGCGTGGGCTACTACACCCAGGCGAACAAATGGAGCCAGATGGGCGTAAGCGTGCTGATGGGCATGGTGTCGAGCGTTGCCCAGCCGGTGCTGGCAAGCGTGACGGACGAGGAGGAACGGCAGCTGCGGGTGTTCCGGCGGATGATCCGCTTCGCCGCTTTCATCTCTTTCCCGGCGATGTTCGGGCTGGCCTTCATCGCGCCGGAATTCATTCCCATCGTCATCACGGAGAAATGGAACAACAGCATCGTGCTGCTGCAGATTCTCTGCGTGGGCGGCGCGTTCACGCCCGTGATCCACGTCTGCTCGAACCTGATCCTGAGCCGGGGAAAATCTTCGGCTTATATGTGGAACCAGATTACGCTGTTCGCGCTGATCCTTTGCCTGGTGTACCTGCTCCATCCCCGCGGCATCACGGCGATCGTGGCCGGTATCACGACTATCAATGCCCTGTGGCTCTTCGTGTGGACGTGGCTCGCGCACCGCGAGATCGGATACTCGTTCACCCAGCTCGTGGCCGACCTGCTTCCTTTCCTGGGAATCGCTGCCGCCTCGGTGGCCGGTGCCTATTTCATAACGCGCTGGATCGGCAATCCCTGGCTGCTGATGGGGGCGAAGATCCTGGTGACAGCAGCCCTGTATGTTTTCCTGATGTGGATCTCCCGTTCCGTGACCTTCCGGGAAAGCGTG
>LUZE01000028.1 GCA_001602845.1 Bacteroidales bacterium Bact_13
AAGCGGGCCGAACTCGCCCTTGACACCGAGGCCGGCAAGCTCCTCGAGGAGACCTGGAAGTCGTTCGCCCGCCACGGCGCCAACCTTCCTGCAGACAAGAAAGAACGGTTTTCCCAGTTATCGGAGGAACTCTCCCTGGCCACTCTCAAGTTCGGGCAGAACGTGCTGGCCGCCACGAACGCCTTTACCCTGCACCTGGAAGATGAAGCCGACCTGGACGGCCTGCCGGAACATGTGCGGGAAGCAGCCGCAGCAGAAGCCGCCGGACGCGGAGAAACCGGCTGGACGTTCACCCTCCACCAGCCCAGTTACGGGCCGTTCCTGAAATTCAGCCGCCGCCGCGACCTGCGCGAGAAGATGTGGCGTGCCTACAACGGCAAATGCATCGGCGGCGACAAGGACAACACCGGCCTGATCCGCGACATCGTCGCCCTCCGCCGGGAGAAAGCGCAGTTGCTCGGTTATCCGACCTATGCCGACTATGCCCTGGAAGAAAGGATGGCCAAAACGCCGGGGAACGTGAATGATTTCCTCCGCAGGCTGATGGAGCCCTCGCTCCCGGCAGCCCGGCGCGAAGTGGCCTGCATTGAAGCCTACGCCCGCAAGAACGGGTTTGAAGGCACGCTGATGCCCTGGGACTTCAGTTTCTGGTCCGAAAAATACCAAAAAGAACATTACGACCTGGACGACGAACTTCTCAAGCCCTATTTCCGGCTGGAAACCGTGCAGGAAGCTGTTTTCGACCTGGCGAACCGGCTCTACGGGCTGCATTTCGCACGCCGCACCGACCTGCCGGTCTATCATCCTGATGTCCAGGTATATGAAGTGACCGAAGAATCCGGGCGGTTCCTGGCCCTCTTCTATCTCGACTTTTTCCCGCGTGAAAGCAAACGCGGCGGCGCCTGGATGACCGAATTCCGGGAGTTGTCGGTCCACGACGGAAAAGAAGAAAGGCCCCTCGTCTCGGTCGTCACCAATTTCACCAAGCCGACCCCGTCGCGTCCCTCGCTGCTCACATTCTATGAAGTGACGACGCTCCTCCATGAATTCGGACACGCCCTGCACGGCATGCTGGCGGAAGGCCGCTACAAATCGCTTACGGGAACGAACGTCGTGCGCGACTTTGTGGAACTTCCTTCCCAGCTGATGGAAAACTGGGCGTATGAGCCGCAGTGGCTGGAGACCTTCGCCCGCCACTGGCAGACCGGCGAAGTGATTCCGCAGGAATACATCGACCGGATCGTCGCCGCCCGGAACTTCCTAGCCGGTTACGCACAGGTGCGGCAGCTCCAGTTCGGCATCACCGACATGGCCTGGCATACCCTGGCAGGGGCGCCGCAGGACGACCTCGTCGCCTTCGAACAGGCCATCCTGGAACCCGCCGCCGTCCTGCCCCAGGTGCCGGGCATTGTATTCTCCCCGTCGTTCAACCATATCTTCTCGGGCGGATACGCAGCCGGTTACTATTCCTATAAATGGGCCGAAGTGCTGGAAGCCGATGCTTTCGCCTGCTTCCAGGAAGAAGGGATCTTCAGCCGGGAGGTGGCCGGGCGCTTCCGGCGGGAAGTACTCGCGCGCGGCGGCAGCGTGGACGCCGACATCCTCTACCGCAACTTCCGCGGCCGCGACCCCGAGCCCGAAGCACTGCTAAAGAAACAAGGACTGATCTAAGCTGACTGCCCGTGAAAACCGCCTCCTTCCTGGTCCGTCGCAGAAAACTGCTGTTCGCAGTGATGTCGATCCTCGTCCTGGGGAGCGTGGCGCTCATACCCCGCATCAACATCAATTCCGACCTGACCCGCTACCTGCCGGACAGCTCGCAGATGAAGCAGGGCATCGACCGGATGAAGGAAGACTTCCCGGACATGGACACGCGGATGCGCACACTCGACGTGATGTTCACCCGCCCCGTGGACATCGCGTCCATAGAAGCGGAACTGGAAATGATGGCCGTCGGCTATACGCCGCTCGGCGTGCAGGAATCTCCGCCATACACGCTGTTCCAATACCGGGTCGCCGGCGAAACCGACCCGTTCGCGCTTCAGAAAGACATCCAGACACGGTACGGCGACCAGGTGGTCGTGGAAGTGGCCGGCGAGGAAAGGATGCCGGCCAACATCGCCACCATCCTGCTGCTCGGAACGGCGCTGGTGTTCATCATCCTGCTGGTCATGTGCTCGTCGCTGATGGAAGTGCTGCTGTTCCTCATTACCACGGGATACGCCGTCGGCATCAACATGGGGACCAATGCGCTGCTGGACAGCGTATCGATCATCACGAACTCGCTCGTGGCGGTGCTCCAACTGGTGCTTTCGATGGACTACTCGATCATCGTGATGAACCGTTACCGACAGGAAAAGGCACGGATGAAAGACAACGAGACGGCGATGACAGACGCCCTTTCCGGGGCTGCGCCCGCCGTACTCAGCAGCGCCCTGACTACCATCGTCAGCCTGTTGATGCTGGTGTTCATCAAGTTCAAGATCGGAGCCGACCTGGGCATCGTGCTGTCGAAAGGCGTGTTCTGCAGCCTGGTCTGCAACTTCACGGTCCTTCCGGCGCTGATCCTGTGGTTCGACAAGGCGATCGTCAAGACGCAAAAAAGAGTGCCGGCCCTGCCGGCAGCGGGGCTTTCCCGCTTCGAGATGAAGTTCCGGGTCCCGCTTACCCTGCTCTTCGTCGCGCTGTTCGTCGGGTCATTCCTGCTGCAGAAGCGGACCGCCATCACTTTCTCCTCTTTCTGGCCGAATGAGATCACGTCGCGGTTCCCACCGCAGAACCCGATGATGCTCCTCTACGCGACAGACGACGAACAGGAGGTGCTGCCCATGCTCGATACCCTCGCGGCCGACCCGCTGGTCGCATCGTGCTACAGCTATCCCAGCCTCGCGCTGAAGCAGAATACAGCTGCAGAACTGGTGCAGCAGTTTGCAGACATGACGCCGATGGTCACGGAAGACTTGCTGAACATCGTGTACTATGCCCGCAGCCACCCCCAACGAACAGAGCGTTTTTCTTTCCAGGAATTGATGGATACGGCATCCGAGCTTTCGGAACAGGGACTCGTTCCCGCCGGTTTCGACGTGGATGCACTTACGAAACATATGACGCGGCAGCTCGCCGCCCCGGAAAAGCCCAAGCCGGTGGAAGAGCGTAAGCCGGCGGTCCCCGAGCCGGACTCCGCATCCGTTGACGAAACGGTCCTCACCCCTGCCCCGGAGTGGGACACCGTGCAGGATAATGTACTGGATACCACGCAGGTTACCGTGCAGGATACCGTGCGGAATACGGGACGATTCACCTATGAGGAAGCCACACGGCAAATGACAGCCCGGGAGATGGCCGAGTTCCTCGGAACCGGACGAACGCAGGCCAGCACGATCTACCGGATTGCCGGACGGACCGGCAAGAGCGCGCCCGCCACGATGTCGCCCCACGAATTTACGCGTTTCGTGAACAGCCGGATCCTGACGGACAAGCGCTACGCGACGTTCATCTCCGAATCGCAGGCCGAAGCGCTGCGCACGACCCTGCAGCAGCTGGATTCCGCCGTAGCAGCCGGGCCGCCGCCCCCGGTAGAAAAAGCTGACGAGACTGATACACCTCCGGATACACTCTTGACCGCACAGATTCCCACTCCGGAACCGGCGCAGGAACCGGCACCGATACCCGCACCTGAGCCCGCCCCGGAGCCAGTCCCCGAACCCGAGCCTGTTTCGCCGCTGGAACGGCTGGCCGAAATGGCTTTTTCGGGAGAACGATACACCGCCGGACAAGTGGCCGCCGCGCTCAAGCCCGCCGGCATTCCGGTCAGCCAGGGGGATATTGAACTGCTGTATCTCTACGCCGGAAGCCGCCGCAATCCCGACCCGGACCAGACGATGTCGGTCTGCGAGCTCATCGACTACCTGTCCGACACACTGCTGGCCAATCCGTCCTTCAGCCGCTTCATCGACGCGGATTCCCGCAGCGCCCTGATCCAGGCGAAGGGTATGCTGGCGGAAGGCGCCGGCCAGCTCCGTTCCCCGCGCAGCTCCATCGCGGCGCTGGTCACGGATTACGAGCGGGAATCCCCGCGTACATTCGATTTCGTGGAGCATTTCCGGTCCATGGCCGACGCAGACCTGGCGGGCGAGCATTACCTGATCGGGGAATCCATCATGTTCAAGGAGCTGAAAGACAGTTTCCCTTCCGAGCTCCTGCTGCTGACGCTGCTGACGGTCGCCGCCATCTTCCTGATCGTGGCCATTACCTTCCGATCCGCACTCATCCCGGTACTGCTCATCATGACGGTGCTTTCGGGCGTCTATGTCAACGTGTTCGTCAGCGGACTGGGCGGCAACAAGATGCTTTTCCTGGCCTATCTCATCGTGCAGAGCATCCTGATGGGCGCGACCATCGACTATTCCATCCTGCTGACCAATTATTATCGGGAGAGCCGCCGGAAAGGCAGCGCTATCCGGGAAGCGCTGGCTGAAGCCTACCGCGGCGCTGGGCACACCATCCTTACGTCCGGACTGATCATCGTGCTGGCGCCTACGCTGATGTTCCTGCTCATCGACGACCAGATAATCGCGATGATCCTGCGGAGCCTGGCCATCGGGGCCCTCTCCGCCATCCTGATTATCCTGCTGATCCTGCCGGGCGTGCTGGCACTCTGCGACCGGCTGATTGTGAAGCGGTCTCGCTAAAAATTATTTCGTCGTCTTGCCGTAGGACTCGGCGGCAGCCTTCATCCGGGCGGCACGCTCTTCCGTAGCCGGGTGGGAGGAGAAGGCCGTCTGGGCGGCGGAAGGGATCTGGCCGTTGCTGTTGCTGAGCTTCATCAGCTTGACCAGGGAGTTGTACATGCTGTACGGGCTGTAGCCCTGCATGATGGCAAACTCGAAACCGGCCTCGTCGGCAGCGAACTCCTGCTTCTGGGAGAACTGCGCGCTGAGATAGGACTGTGCGATATCGCCCAGAACACTGGCGGAAAGATTGCCGAGCAGCGTTCCCGTCGCGCCGAGCGCCTGCCGGGCGGCATAACCCAGATAGGTTTTCTTCATGGCATTCTTGGTGTCCTGGTGGACGACGTGGCCGATTTCATGGCCGATAACGGCGATAAGTTCGGCGTCATCCATCACATCCATCAGGCCCGAATAGACGCGGATCGATCCGTCGCCGCAAGCGAAGGCATTGACTTCGCTCGTCTTGTACACCTTGACATTGATGGGAATGCCGTTGATGGTCGAGACATTCTTCAGCAGCCTGCGCAGGCGTTTGTCATAGTTGCCTTTTTCAACGACATTGACGGAATCCATGTACGCCACCGATTCAGCGCTGAGCTGGGCGATCTGCTCGTCCGAGATGGTGAGGGCCGTCATCGCCGTACCGGCGGCCGTAGCCAGCGCGGCGGGATCCAGACTGGTGCCGGACAGGATACCGCAGCTCGAGAACATCGTCAGGGCTGCCAGGAATGCAAGGAGTTGTCTTTTCATGGTCTGAAGGTTATGACTTCAAATATACTAAAAAAACAATATAACTCAGTCAATCATTTGATTTTATTGAAGTGGCAGTTGATGACCCCGGCGCAGTCGCCGTGCCAGTTATGCATGCCGTTGCCTTGGCAGTTGCGCCAGACCGGGCAGTCGGCACACCGGCCGCGGCGGGTCCAGGAACGGTCGCGGAAGGGCTGGAAACGGTGCTGCCACACGTCCCATAAGCTGTCGTTGTAGATATTGCCCTGGGAGAAGGCGTCGCGGTCGATGTTCGGGCAGCCGCAGATGCGGCCGTCGATGAGCACGGAGGCGATGTTGATGCCGGCCCGGCAGAAGAAAGGATTTTGGCGGACCTTGCGTTCATAGCGTCCGAGATATCCTTCACAGCTGAATGTGACATTCATCGGACGGGACTCTCCCTTCACGGCGGCGGCCGCCTCGCGCTTCTTCCGGATGAATTCCAACAAGTGTTCGAATTCCGCGTCGGTCAGATGCATTTCGGGGTCGTCCTTAGCCCGTCCGATGGGGATGATGGTGAAGATGCGCCACTGCCTGACGCCCAGTGCTTGCAGCTTGTCGTGCAATGCGTCCAGCTGCCCGATGTTCCGGCGGTTGATGCAGCTCACCACGTCGAAATTGATGTGTGGTTCAGCGGCTGCGATGGCGATGGCCCTTTCGGCACGGGCATAGCTGCCCGGCCGCCCGCGCATCCAGTCGTGCTCGGCCTCCAGCCCGTCGAGGCTGATGGTCAGGGCACCGAGCCCGGCCTTCATCAGCCGCGCATGCATCGTCTCGTCGTAGAACCATCCGTTCGAGACCATGCTCCAACGGAATCCGTGACGACGGATGGCCAGCCCCACTTCCGCGATATCAGGGCGCAGCAACGGCTCGCCGCCCGTCAGGACGACCGTAAACTCGGGTGGCCGTTCTTTCACGGGAATCGTGTCGATAGCGCGCAGGAAGTCTTCCAGGGGCATGTCAGCGTCACGGCTCGCCGCCATACAATCACTGCCGCAGTGGCGGCAGTGAAGCTGGCAGCGGGTCGTACACTCCCAGAACAGGTAGTTCAGCTCATGGACCTTCGTTTCGTTGGTCCGGAAGAGCCGGAAAAGGGCGTCGCGAAGCATTATTCCCAGGTTTCAGCTTCCGGAGCGTCCTCCGGCAGTTGTTCGGGAGCCAATGCGTCGATGTCCGGCTGGTCGGGCGCCACCACCACCTCGACAGGGGCGGGATTGTCGCCCATGTCAATGTCGGGGCCTTCGTATCCGTCCGGCGTGCCGTAGCAAGCCTGGAAGACGAAGAGCGCAGCGGTCAGCGACATGCCCTTGAGCAGGTTGTGAAGCCATTTCATACAGCAGCTGTTTTTATGAATTCTCTGCAAGTTACGAATTATTCACGAGAATCGCTAACTTTGCGGTATGTATTCTTCCATTGACGATCCGATCTACAGCCGCACGAAACTGCTCGTCGGAGACGATGTGATGGCCGCACTGGGCCGTGCCCGGGTCATCATTTTCGGCGTGGGCGGCGTCGGCAGCTGGTGTGCGGAAGGCCTCGTCCGTTCCGGCGTCACGCACCTTACCCTCGTGGATTCCGATACCGTAAGCGCGAGCAATGTCAACCGGCAGCTGATGGCCACCACCCGCACCGTGGGGCAGGTTAAAGTCGAAGCGCTGAAGGAACGCCTGCTCGAAATCAATCCGAACGCCGAGATCATGGCCATCCAGCGCGCCTATTCCGCCGAAACTGCCGATTCTTTCCGGATGGATGAATACGATTACATCCTCGATGCCATCGATTCGCTCAAGGAGAAATCCGACCTGATCCTGCGGGGCACGCGCACCCCGGCCGTGTTCTTCTCCTCGATGGGCGCTGCGTTGAAAGTCAATCCGCAGGGCGTGAAAGTCGCCGAATTCTGGAATGTGCGCGGATGCCCGCTCGGTGCTGCCATCCGCAAGAAGTTCAAGCAGAACCATACGTATCCCGGCCACAAGTTCCGCTGCGTGTACGACGAGGAAGTGCTTCCCAACCGGGGCGGCACGCTGGCGGCCGATGCCTCCAACAGCGAATGGGACGGCCGCAAGGCCCAGATCAACGGCACCACTGCCCACATCACCGCCATCTTCGGCATGACCCTCTGCGGCCTGGTCATCGAGGACATCTACAAAAAAATGTAACTTTTTGTTGCAAACCCGAATTCTTTTCATACCTTTGCAGTCCCATTGAGGTATGGTGTAATGGCAGCACAAGAGATTCTGGTCCTCTTAGTGGCGGTTCGAATCCGTCTACCTCAACAACCAGCTTAATAAGCGGCATCAGCCGCTAGCGGAGACCGGGC
>LUZE01000029.1 GCA_001602845.1 Bacteroidales bacterium Bact_13
CCGTCACAGTAGAAATGCTTGCTGCGAAGATAGTGTAAGATTGGCCCGATTCCAAATACAATCGTAGTTTCGGCCGCCGCCGAAATCTGTCGTGATTCGCGAAACGGATGATTCATCCGTCTCATCCGTTTCGCGAACGGGAAACCGGGCAGCTGCTGGATCGTGCGTACGCGAGCCGGATCAGGCAACTCTTTCATCCGTTTCGCGAGCAGACGGCCGCTGCACTCGCCGCCGCTGCAGTCGTTGCCGCAGTCTCTGCCGTCAGTGTTAGTGCGTAGGGAGGTATTTCACTTCGAAGCCGCAGGGGCCGACTTTGATGAGGTTGAGGCCGGAGGTTCCGTGCTTGAGGGTCTTGCCGACGGGGCCGGCGGTGTAGAAGCGGATGCCGGAGATTTCGGTGGTGTAGTCGCAGTGGGTGTGGCCGGCGAAGACGGCATCGACGCCGTACTGCTTGAAGAGGTCGAGGTAGCGGCGGCGCTGTTCCTTGCTGAAGTTGAAGTAGTCTTCAGGTTCGTCGAGCGATTCGCGGACGAGGGGGCAGTGGAGGAAGACGAAGGTGTAGCGGGCGTCGCGGGCGGCCTCAAGTTGGCGGGTGAGCCAGGCGAACTGGGCTTCTTCCGCCTCGGGGGCGTCGTCCTTGATACAGTTCGTGTCGATGCCGATGAAGGCGCAACCTTTCATCCGGAAGGAGAACCGGTCGGAGAAGTTGTCGTGATTGCCGGGGAGGCACCAGACCGGAGAGGTCAGCGCAGAAAGATTCCGTGTAAAGATGTCGTTCTGCAACGGAATGGCGGGATCGTTGACCAGGTCGCCGGTCACGAAGACGGCCTCCGGCCGGAGCGCGTTGGCAAGGGCCACGGCCTTCTGCATCAGCGTATCGGTCTGCCCGTATTCCGGCGAATTGTCCCGGAAACCGATCTGGGGATCGGTCATATGGACAAAGAGGAATTCCTCGCGGCTGTCGCAGACAGCCATCCGGTCCTTTCGCGGGACAGAGAAAGAATCCACGACTTCCCGGTGCTGGTTGTAGACCGTCACTTTCAGGCAGTTCTCGTCGACTTCGATGTTGGCGGCGCAGCTCTGGCCGAGTTCCTTGAGATCCATGACCTTGGCATGCCGGGGACTGCCCGTCAGGGACGCGTCGAGCGGCCGACGCTTGTCGCCGCTGGAGCCCATGTCGAGATAGAACGTGCCGGCATCGTGATCTGTCGTCACCTGGTCGCCGTCCAGCGCGAACGTGCGCGAATAGATGTGGTCGTGCCCGCTCAGCACCAGGTCCACCCGATACTTCTGGAAAACGGGATACCACTGCGGACGCAGCCTCCGCGCAACCACGGAATCGACGATTTCGGAGCCGAAGATCGACTTATGCTCGAACACCACCAGATACTGGTAGGTGCCCGCCAGGCGGTCGAGCGTCTCCGAGAACCATCGCACCTGGTCGTTGAAGCGCGCACCGGTCGCCGTGTCGGAGTTGTTCATGTCCAGCGATACGAACAGGACGTTGTTGTAACGGAACCAGTACGTGGTGTTCCGGCTCGCGGGCGCCCCGTTTTCGGGGAACTTGAACAGGTGGTTGAACGTGTAGGCGAAGTCGTATTGGGGATAGTGCCCGTCTACCTTGTCGGAGGCCCAGTAAGCGTGGTCGCCGGGCGCGGCGGCATAGACGAAATCGCGGAAGATGTCGTTGTCCAGCAAGAAGGTCCACTCGTATTCGTTGCCCGCCACGTCGACCTGGTCGCCGCTGCAGAGCATCAGGGCCGGATCCCCGGCCAGTTCCTTCATCATCTGGATGAGCGGCAGCGTCACGGGATTCTCCCGGTGCTGGAAGTCCGTGAAGGCCACGAAATTCCAGGGGCCGGTCGCGCCGGCGGTCCGGAAACTGCGGACGTCAGATTCTTCGCCATCCGATACAATCTTGAATAAATAGCGGGTGTCTGCAGCCAGCCCGGTCAGGGCCGCGTGGCAGACGTAGCGTTCCTGTGTGTAAAATGTAGATGTCTTGGCCGTGTTGCCGATATCCGCCGTGCTCCAGCGCTGGCAGACCGGCCAGGCTTTCCGGGCGTGGGCAAAAGCTGCGTCAGCGGCCTCTGTGTAAAGGACATAGCTCTCGCCGCCGTTGCAATGATAGTTGACGGTGATCGTGGCGGCCGGGTTCTCGCTGACCGTCGTGACGATGTGCCGGATAGCCCGGTCCGGCTGGGCGGATGCGCCAGGCATCCACAGGCCCGGAAGCAGGCAAAGCAGGAAAAGAAACCGTTTCATTTTGAAAGTTCCAGTACGATGCATTCACAAATTTAGGGAAAAATGCTATCTTTCGGAAAAATACCCTTCCCGCCATGAACCGTTTGTCCCTATTTCTGCTTGCCGTATCCCTTTTTATGCTTTTCCCGTCGTGCCGTCAGACCGCTAAAGAAGCGGCCGCGGAACCCCTGCCAGTACGCGGGCTGGCCATCGAAGCGCCCAAGCCGGACGGGCTGGACCGGTTCCTGAATTTTATTGAGGAAGAGCTTGTTCCGGCACACTTCAACCTGCTCATCCTCCGGGTCGACTGGAACTATGCCTACGAATCGCATCCCGAGCTCCGCGATCCGAATCCCCTGAGCCGGGAGGACGTGGGGCGTATCGTGGCTCTTTGCCGGAAGCACGACATCCGCCTCGTGCCCCAGATCAACCTGCTGGGCCATCAGTCCTGGGCGACGCAGAATCTCGCGCTGCTGCGCGAATACCCCCAGTTCGACGAGAATCCTTCCGTCAAGACGGAAAACTATACGCCCTGGCCCAATCCGTACCGGCTCTACTGCAAGAGCTACTGCCCGCTGCATCCGGAGGTTCACGATGTGGTGTTCGCGGTGGTGGATGAGGTATGCGATGCCTTCGAGTCCGACGCCTTCCACGCCGGGATGGATGAAGTTTTCTATCTGGGCGAGGAAGAGTGCCCCCGCTGCCACGACCACGACAAGGCGGAACTATTTGCGGGCGAGGTGACGCGGATCCACGACCACCTGGCCGAAAAGGGACGCCAGCTGATGATCTGGGGCGACCGCCTCATCGACGGCCGTACCACGGGAATCGGGGAGTGGGAGGCCAGCTTCAACGATACCTGGCCGGCCATCGACATGATTCCCAAGGATGTGTTCATCTGTGACTGGCACTATGAGCGGGCCGACCTGACCGCGGCCTATTTTGCGCTCAAGGGCTTCGAAGTGGCTACGTGCGGCTACCGCAATCCGGAAGTCTGCCTGCAGCAGATCCGGGATCAGCGCCAGTTCCGCGCCCAGTCCGCGCCCGAACCTGCCGCCCGGTTCCAGGGTTACATCCATACCATCTGGTCAGGCAACGACCACTTCCTAAAGCGGTACTACGAATTGAAGGGCGGGAAATCCGATCCGTCCGGCAGGACCGACGACGTCCGTGCCCTCCTGACGGTCATGGATGAATTCAAGAAATAGATTTGGCAATGGCTTCGAAAGTTGGGAAAATACTGGTGGTCGATGATAACCTGGGCATCCGCCGGGCGCTGGAAATCCTGCTGCCCGTGCACTTTGCCGAGGTGAAGACCATCCCTTCGCCGGCGACACTGGTGAACGCGCTGGAGCAGTTCCGGCCGGACGTGGTGCTGCTGGACATGAATTTCAACACGTCGATCAACACCGGAAACGAGGGCCTGTACTGGGCCGGGGAGATCAAGAAGATGGTGCCGGAGGTGGAGGTGGTGCTGTTTACGGCGTATGCCGACATCCAGCTGGCCGTGGAAGGGATGAAGCGCGGGGCCTTCGATTTCATCGTGAAGCCGTGGGACAATGACAGGCTCATTGAAGTGCTGACCGCGGCTCGGGATAAGGCCTGCCGGTCGATGGGCCGGGATGCCCGGTCGGGGCCGGCCGTGATGTTCTGGGGCAGATCCAAACCCATGTCCGACATCCGCAAAACACTCGACAAGATCGCCCCGACCGATGCGACCGTGCTGATCACCGGCGAGAACGGTACCGGCAAGGATGTGCTGGCGCACGAGATCCACGCCCACAGCCTCCGGAACGGGAAGCCGATGGTGGCGGTGGATGCCGGCGCCATCACGGAGACGCTGTTTGAAAGCGAACTGTTCGGCCATGTGAAGGGCGCTTTCACCGATGCGCATACCGATCACGTAGGCAAGTTCGAGCAGGCCGACGGCGGGACGCTGTTCCTGGATGAAATCGGCAACATCCCGCTGCACCTGCAGGCCAAGTTGCTGCGGGTCATCCAGAACCGGAGCGTGGTACGGGTGGGCGGCACACAGGCGATTCCGGTGAACATCCGGCTGATCTGCGCGACCAATATGGATCTGGCGGCACTGGTCCGGGAGGGACGGTTCCGCGAGGACCTCTACTACCGCATCAACACCGTCCACATCGCCCTGCCGCCGCTCAGGGAACGCAAAGAGGACATCGTGCCGCTGGCCCAGTTGTTCCTGGAGCGTTTTGCCGAAAAATATCACCGGCCGTTGACGGGGATTGAACCCGAAGCCGCGGAGATTCTGAAAACGCAGGCTTGGAGCGGGAATATCCGCGAGTTGCAGAATGTGATTGAAAAGGCTGTCATTCTGAGCGAGGCGAAGAATCTGACGGCGAAGGATATCGAGAGAGATGCCCGGTCGGGGCCGGGCATGACCGGGAATCCCTCCCGTAGTAGCGCCGAAGAAGAACGCCTTGTCCGCGAAGCGATGCAGCGCACGGGCGGCAACATCTCCGCCGCGGCCAAGATGCTGGGCGTGAGCCGCCCCACACTCTATGCAAAACTGAAGAAATACGGATTATAGATGCCCGGTCCGCCGGGCATGACGAGAACCATGCCGTTATATCAGATCATACTGCTCGTTGTCATCGTCGCGGCCGTCGCGGCGCTGATTGCCACGCTCCGGACCAGGCGCAAGGACATCAAGAAAGTGGCGTATATGATGGATGCGCTGGAGGACGGCGAATTGAACTTCCGGTTCCAGGACACCAATAAGTTCAACCGGACGCTCAACCGTATCCGGACTATCTTTGAGAAGCAGCGCCAGGCCCACGAGCAGGATTCCTGGACGAAGCTGATTCGCGTGCTCACGCACGAGATTATGAATACGGTCTCGCCGATTGCCTCCTTGAGCGACGCGATGGCCAAGTCCGTGGATGAGAACGGCCACAGTGAGCTGGATATCAAAGCCGGGCTGGAAACCATCAGCGACTCTTCGAAGAATCTCATCGGCTTCGTACAAACCTACCGACAGCTTTCCGGCGTGGCCAAGCCGATTCGCAAAGCGCTCGATCTGCGGGAACTGATGGACAATGTAATTGGCCTGAACAGCGAATTCGCCGCTAGTTGCGGCGCTGCCTGCACCTACCGCCCCGAAGATCCCGACCTGATGATTTACGCCGATGAAGGGCAGATCTCCCAGATTCTCATCAACCTCATCAAGAACGCCTTGCAGGCAGGGGCAAAGCACGTCGACATCACTGCGAAGCTGGGCAGGGACGATGAGGTCATCGTCCAGGTGGCCAACGACGGCGAACCCATTCCCGCTTCGGCCCAGGAACAGATCTTCATTCCTTTCTATACCACCAAGAAAGAAGGCTCCGGCATCGGCCTCTCCATCTCCCGCCAGATCATGCGGAACCATAACGGCACCATTGAACTGCTCCGCAGCGAACACGACCAGACCGTCTTCGAACTGACGTTCCGGTAGGAAATCTAAATGTAAAGTGTAAAGCAGAAAGTGTAAAGTCCTTTACAGTGCTTTACACTTTTTTCTTTTGGCGAAAATTCGCAAATTCTTGATACACATCGTGTTGTGTTGTTTGGCACGGGGAGTGTTAATATTTCCCGCGAATAGATGCTTTACACGATGAAACGATCTTTTTTCATAGGAATTATCATATTGGTTGCGGGGGCCTTCGCCATGCGGGCGGAGGCCCGGGAGATCCCGGGGCAGGCCGGGAATGAGGTCATGACCCTCCGGGACTGCATGGAATATGCAATCTCCAACTCCACGCAGATCCGGATCCAGCAGGCTGAGATCGGCGATGCGCAGATTGCGCGGCGGAATGCCGTACTGAGGGCTTTTACGCCTTCAGTGAGCGGGGGAACGTACGCCTACTACAATTTCGGCCGCTCGATCGACCCGGAAACCAATACCTATGTTACGGAGACTTCGTTCCACAACGGCTATTCCCTGGGAGCAGGCATCGACCTGTTCAACGGTTTCAGCGCGGTCAACAACCTGAAAATCTCGAAAACGTCGCTGGCCATCGGCCGGACGCAGGAGAAGCAGGTGGAGGCCGATATCTGCCTGGCTGTGATGGAGGCGTATTACAATGTGGTGTATTACAAACGGCTCTGCGACATCTATGAGGCACAGGTCACGGCGGCGGAATCGATGCTGGCACGGGCCAGGAAGCAGGAAGAGATCGGGCAGAAGAGCCAGGCCGACGTGGTGCAGGCCGAGGCCGACCTGGCCGACCGGCAGTACGATGCCATCAATGCGAAGAATATGTACAACGACCAGTTGATGAACCTGGCCGACCTGATGTTCTGGCCGGTGGGGCAGGAACTGGTCGTCGATACGGAGATACCCGGTCAAGCCGGGCATGACGAGGTTGAAGACGTGGTCGATTATGCTCTCTCCAACAACCCGGCCGTGAAGATCGCCGGCTGGAACGTGGACAATGCGAAGCGGGAGCTGCGTACGGCCGTCGGCCAGTTGCTGCCGAGCCTGAGCCTGAATGCCGGCTGGAGCACCAGCTTCTTCAACTATCCCGGGCAGGATATTCATCTTG
>LUZE01000030.1 GCA_001602845.1 Bacteroidales bacterium Bact_13
GGCCAACGCGCAGCCCGCGCTCCGCGACTTTCGTCATGCCCGGCTTGACCGGGCATCTGAAAACAACGGGCATGACAAAAGTCGGATTAATCATATTCGCCGTACTCACAGCCGATGTTTTCGGCGTGAATGCGGTCGATGACGGAGCCGTCGGGGGCGTATAGTTGGATGGTGCCGACGCCGTTACCGCCGTTCCATAGACGGTTGTGACGCTTGGCGCCGTCGGGAGACTCATAATTGACAAGCAACATGTCTTTCTTTTCGCAGGTGACGTCCGTCACCATGCGGCCGGAAGTGCTGCGCTGCTCGACATGCCAGATGATCTGCGTGTCCGTTTCGCGGCAGTCGAACTCGGTATGAACCCGCGTCCATGCCTTCGAGAAATTGAACTCATAGGGCTTTCCTTCGTACCAGAATGCTGACAGCAACTTTCGAGGGAGCGCCACCGGGCCGACCTTCGGCCGGCCGCCGCCGATGTCGAACACGCTGTCCTGCAACTTCCTGCCAGTCAGCTCACTGGTCAGGTTGCACGAAGAAAGCCATACCCACGGCGAGGTAAAATCCTTGCCCCAGTTCTTGTCGGCATAGCCGAAACAATCCTGCGGCCGGACAACGTAACGGCGCCCCTTCCAGATGACTTCCCCTTCGTATTCGGTCTTCATTCCTTCAGCATGCCAGAACATCTCGAAAGCCTCTGCCGAACGGAAGACCCTGTCGGCGCCGAAACCGACGTTGAAGGCCGTGATCTTGTTGATTTTCAGATCCCATGACATCTCGCCATCGGAACACATCCACTCCGGATGCGCAGCCGCATTCTCCACCCGCACATGACCACGCGTTTGCGTCTCGGTCACAAAGCAATCATCCGCCTCCACAAAAAACGGTACGCCCCAGTCTACCTTGATGCGTTTCCACCCAAAGAAACGATGCAATTGCGCAGCATCCGTACCCCAGCTGCCGGCCTTGACCATCAGGTATGACGGCCGGATACCCGCTGCCTGGTTTTCAGGCAATTGTCCAAATATCGGTTCCTCCCCGCCCGTCGCAGGGTTGCAGAGGAAGAATTCGATGAAAAACGGCCTGGCCTCCCCTGTCTCTGCATCGTAGCCCGTAAACGAATGCCACCACCAGTCGTATCCTTTGTGCGCCTGCGCCCCAAATAGCTGGCAGGCATTTCTGGAAATATCGTGCGTATTGAACATTGGCTGTCTTTTTCACAAAGATAGCAAGAATCCGCATCCCTTATAATCTGCCAAGAATTGTTATCTTTGTGGAAAACAACGATTCTATGAAAAAGTATATCTTCGCTTTAGTTATGGTTCTCACCGTAACGGCAGCATGGGCGCAGCCGCTGCGGGAGAGCGTCATCCGCGCTGAAAGTGTTCACAGTGAAATTCTGGGAGAGGACGTCATGGTAAATGTCTATCTGCCGGCCGGGTACGATCAAAGTTCTGAAAAGCAGTATCCTTCTGTTTATCTGCTGCATGGCCTGTCGGACACCTACACCGCATGGGAAGAAAAGGGACAGATGAAGAACGTGATGGACCAGCTCATCGCCTCAGGGGAAGCCGCACGCATGATCGTCATCATGCCCAATGCCGGCGACCCGGACACACACAACCAATGGAACGGCTATTTCAATATGCCCGGACGCCGCTACGAAGATTTCTTTTTCGGCGAGCTGATTCCCACAATGGAACAGCGTTTCAGGATCCAGGCCGATAAGGAGCACCGCGCTATCATGGGCCTCTCGATGGGTGGCGGCGGCAGCACCGTCTATAGCCAGCGTCATCCGGAGATGTTCTCCAGTTGTTATGCAATGAGCGCCTGGCTCGACAACAACGACCCCTGGTCGGACAATCCCCAGGATAAGCTATATATCGTCTGCAAATCGGTGCACGAGCACTCGGCCATCGAATTTGTCAAGAATGCCGACGAGGAAACGCTGGCGAAACTCCGCACGGTCAAGTGGTTCATTGACTGCGGCGATGATGATTTCCTGCTTGACCTGTCACTGAACCTGTATCGGGAGATGCGCAAGCACAACGTGCCGGCAGAACTCCGTGTCCGCGACGGCTGGCACTTCTGGGAATACTGGCATCAGGCCCTGCGCATTGCCATCCCCTTCGCCACCCGCAACTTTGGTACGCAAGAGAGATGAAACAGTTTTCATTATATTCTTTCCTGCTGACACTGGCACTGGTGATCAGCAGCTGTACACAGCAGAATCCTGTCCTGACCGTATCAGGCGGACGTATCAAGGGCGTGCACTCTGACGGGACGCCCGACGTACTGATTTTCAAGGGTATTCCTTACGCTGCGCCGCCGGTCGGCGAACTGCGTTGGCAAGCACCGCAGCCCGTCATGCCGTGGAAAGACGTACGTATTTGTGATACGTTCGGCCCTATCGCACCGCAACCCGGCAACAAACCCGGCACTTTCTATGGTGATGAATTCTATTGGGCCGGAACGCCCGCGGAGAATGAAGATTGCCTGTACCTGAACGTCTGGGCACCGGCCGCCACGGTTGGCAAACCTGAGGCCAAGCTTCCTGTTGCCCTATGGATTCACGGCGGCGCCTATATGAACGGATATGGCTACGAAGTGACGATGGACGGAGAAGCCTGGGCCCGGCGTGGCGTAATCCTGGTGACCATCAACTACCGTCTGGGAGCCCTCGGCTTCTTGAGCCATCCGGAATTGACGGCAGAACAGGGACAGTCGGGCAATTACGGCACGATGGACCAGATCGCCGCCCTGCAGTGGGTCTGCGACAACATCAGCCAGTTTGGCGGCGACCCTTCCAAAATCACCGTTTTCGGCCAGAGTGCCGGTGCGATGAGTGTCAAGACCTTGATGGTTGCCCCCGGCTCCCGCAATCTGATCGCCGGTGTCATTATCCAAAGTGGCGGCGGCCTGGACACGCGGGGCCTCAGTCCGGAAAACGATGTTCCACAAGCCTTTTACGATGCACAAGGAAAGGAGACGATGGACAAGGCCGGCCTGGAGACCCTTGCGGCCCTTCGTGCCGCGTCTCCGGAAGCCATCCTGCAGGCAGGCGGTTGGTTCTTCCCGCATCTCGACGGCGAAGTGCTCACCCAGACCTTCGAAGAGGCGGTGCTGAGGGGAGATTCAGCGAAGGTTCCGGTAATGATTGGCTATAACAAAGATGATATGGGGATGCTGGGCGGTGCCGCTGTCGACCGTTTCTGCGCGGTCTGGGACTCGCTGGGACATCCGGTGTACGAATATGAATTTTTGCGTGAGCTTCCAACCGACGAGGCACACCCTGCCTCTGCCGCCGGTGCTTTCCATTCCGCAGAACTCTGGTATATGTTCGGTACGCTCGATCGCAGCTGGCGCCCGTTCACCGAGGCCGACCATGCCCTCTCTGAACGCATGCTTGACGCCTGGACCGCCTTCTGTCGCGACAGGCAGCCCGGCTGGCCCGCTTTCCGGCACGATGCTCCTTACAAGGAAATCTTTGATATCACAATATCAACCGATTAACCACTTGCCAACCTTCGGGATCTTCTGCACCAGGACGCAGAAGAGGGCGACGCCGCAGAATGAAAGCAATGCGGTACCGAGAATCTGCACGGGCGTCGTCCAGATGCCGAGTGTGCCCGCTTCACCAATGCCGAGCGCAGAACGCAGCCAGGCCGAAATAATGCCTAGTAACAGCATGTGGCTCAAGTACATCCCGTAACTTGCCTTCGAGACAGGCAGCAGCACTTTTTCATAGAAGCGGCCGCCGGTTTCGATCTTCCGGAAAACCAGGATCCATCCCAGCGTCATCAAGGCGACACCGAACGTGTCGTTCAGCCAAGGGCCTTCCCAAAGGGCGGCCATGCCGACAGGGCCTTCCACCGGGAAATAGTTTTTCGAATCCAGCCAGACATGGTGCAGGAAGCCGCCGCTGCAGATGAAGAAGCCGACCAGAAATGCCGGAATGGCGATCGCAAGGGTCTTGCCCCAGGAAATCCGCCCCACGAACTTGCGGAAATACAAGCCCAGGAGCAGATACCCGATAAAACCGCTCAGGTAATAGAACAGGCCGTAGGTGTTCCAGCTCGCCTCGCCCCAAAGCGGATATTTGGCCGCATTGGGAATGCCGGACGGTCCGTAGACGACCGGCGCAGGGCCGCCCACCCACTGGCGGATCAATGGAATCAAGGTCGTAAAGATCCAGATACACAGATAGATCTGCAGCTCACGCTTCCCCACTTTTTCCGCCCAGGGCGACAGCAGCGGCATGATGAGATATACGCCGATGAGCATATAGACGAACCAGAGGTGTCCCGCCGCATAGTTGAAATTCAGCAGCAGGTCCTTGAAGTTCTGCACCGGCTCGCCCCATACCAGCGCGTAAACGATGCTCCAGAAAACGAACGGAATCAGGATCCGGACTGCCCGACGCCGGAAAAACTCTCCAGTCGGATAATGAAGCGGAAATTGCAAGTAGCTGGATGTGAAGATAAACAGCGCGATAGCCGCCCGCGGAATCACGTTCAGGACAGAGACCCATAAGGCATCAGTCCGCGTCAGGATCAGGGATCCTTCCCCGCCCAGATAGAAGGGCTCGCAACTGTGCGTGGCCATCACCAGGAAGCACGCAGTCACCCGCAGCCAGTCCAGCCAGATCTCCCGCTTTTCGTCCTTCGCCACCATATCAGTTTCGGATCCAGTCGTTCAGCGGCAGGTCTTCGCCGGTAAGTTCTTTCAGGAACGGATCGAGCAGGTCGTGGCCGGTAGCCCGGTTGGAAAAATACACGAACCCTTCCTTCGTAGCAGGATGCAACAGCCAGAGTGCCTTGAAGTTGCCGTTGTCACCCCAGTGCCAGTAGTATTCCCCAGCGCCAGCGGAAGGCTCTTCCACAGCGCCAAAGCCCAGGCACCAGAACACCGACGAATCGCAGGCACGCGGCTCGTCAGCATAGCGCTGCGCATGGACCTGTTGCTCAAACATGGCCTTGTGCGAAGCTTCCGAAAGTCCTTCTCCCTGCAGCAGGCCGCGCCGGATGAATCGCGCATATTCCGTGGCATTGGTACGCAGCGTATAGGCGCAATTCGCGCGCGGATGCCGTCCCTGGCCCCGGTTCTCACCGTCGCGGTTAAAGCCTACCAGCGCCAGCGTGTCGTATGCCGGCTGCCACGCATACGAGGTCGTGGGCATATCGAAAGGCTCGAAAACCTCGCGACGGGCAATAGCATCGAGCGGCTCGCCTTGAATATCTTCCACGGCCCGTTGCAGGAAAGCATAGCCCTCACCCGAATAGGCAAAGCAGGAATCGGCCGGATACTTGAACGAGATACGGCTTGTCGGCCACTCATCCGACGAAGGCCCGGCCGCCCAGTTCGGCAGGCCGGTCTGGTGCGAGAGCACGATGCGCGGCGTCAGCCGGCGGGCCATCTCCTTGTCTTCGAAACGGTCAATATCGGTATATTCAGCTATCGGCGTGTCGAGGTCAATCTCGCCCCGGTCCACCATCCGCATCACAATGAAGGCGAACAAAGGCTTGCTGAGCGAAGCAGCCTGGAAAATACTCTGTTCATCAATGGGTTGCGGAATATCGAAAGCCGGATCGCTGCACGTCACGACGCCATGGCGGTCACCTTGCGGAGAGAAATAATAATATTGCAGAACCGGAATCTGATGCTCCAGAACCAGTCCCGGCAGCGAATCAAGCGCTGCCAGCACACGGGGATTCACGGGTTCCGTCGCCTTGCCGCATCCTGAGAGAAGCAGCGCTGCAAATCCGAGCATCAAAAGTAACTTTCTCATACCGAATCGAAAACGTTTATTTTGCAATTTATCAAAAAGTTTCTATTTTTGCACTCCCAACCTGGAAGCATAGCTCAGCTGGTTCAGAGCACCTGCCTTACAAGCAGGGGGTCACTGGTTCGAATCCAGTTGTTTCCACTCTCACTCCTTTATTGCGGAAATCACTTTCATCTTCCTGGTCAGCATCATGATGATGCAGAGAATCAGGAAGAGCAGCAGCGTACCGGCCAGGAATGCGTAAGTTTCAAGCTGAAGCAGCACATAGATGACACCATAGGCCAGGGCAACCAGGCCGGTGAGCACCAATGCCCACTTGCTCTTGACAAATCCCGCAAAATATCCGCACAGGGCACCCGTCGTCATGATGGATGCAATCAGGTAGGAAAGGCCGAATGACAGGAAATCGGAAAACGCCAGCAGCAACGAGTAGAACAGCACCAGCGATGCCCCGATGACGAGGTACTGGATAACATTGATCGGCTTTTTGGAGACAATCTCCACGACGAAGCCGGCGATGAAAACGAGGAAGATGACCAGCAGGCCGTATTTCGTAGCTCTTTCTGTCTGGCGATACTGCGTTACCGGTTGGATCAGACGGACGCCGAAGCGGTTGACCGACGGACTGGCCATCGTTATCTGCGAAATCAGCCAGCGGGCCGTGAAACCGTCAGCACTCACCTTTCTTTCTATCGGAAGATAATCTCCGCTGAACGAAGGATCCGGATAGTCCGATGTCATCTCAACTTCTGTCAGATTACCGACAGGCCTGAAAGAAAGCGACTCTGAACCATTTACGGTCATGGTAATGAAAAATGGAAGGACATCCCCCTCCCGTGCATTTGCAGGAAGGGTAACTTCCGCCACGATTCCCTTCTCTCCCGATTTGATTTTCAAGGCTTTGCCATCCAACAGGAACGTCGGGTTCCCCTGGATGCCCTTGAGGTCATCCATATTGAGGGACAGTTCGGCTGTTTCGGCACCGGGGAGTCTTTCGTTCAGCACAAAGTTCCCCTTGATAGCGAGTTCCGCCGTATAGACCGACACATCGAAGATCGAGCGGTGAAGTTCCTGGGATACGGTCTTTACCTCATATTTCAGGCTGTCCGGATACAGCACGGCCTTGCAGATCTCTTGTTCTTTTTCCTTGCCGATCTTGTATTGGTAGGAAATAGCCGGACCGGAGAAAGTTTGCGCCCCGCCCCAGCTTGCGGTGATGTCATGAACCGAAGCCGCGTGATAATCAGAGCGCTCACCGACGAGCCCGCGGATCATTTCCAGCGGGATGAGCATGACCAGGGCAAGCGCCGAAATGAGCCCGATTTTGAGCAAAAGGGGTTGCCAGGCCTTATTGTTGTTGTTGTTGTTTTCCATATTGCGTAATCATCAGGATTCTTAATGGGTCCAGGCGTTCGAACCGCGACGGGCCGCTTCCTTGAGGAAGGCGGTCAGTTCTGCGTTTTTCAGTATACTCTCGGTGTAGCGGGAGCCGAAGTGGTTCGAGAAATCTTCAATGGAACCTCCTTTGTAGAAATCTTTCGGAAGGTCATGGCGGAGGGTCCCGCCGCCGTTGTTGCTGGCTGCCCAGCCGGGGCATACGACGTCCTCCCAGATGAACGGGCTCTCCCCTTTCTGGAAACTGAGAGTCAGGGTCGTACGCTCGGAGTGTTGCTCATCGTAATGCCGGGCCACGGTAATATTCTTGTGGATGAACGTCAGGCCGAGCTTATTGGCCAGCTTTTCAGCCGCCGAATTGAACGTGCCGCGGACGATCACCTTGTTGCGCTTCAGGAGGCTTTCCAATTCGGGCGTGACCGGAATGGACGGGATGTCGGCCTCCACGATCAGGTCCATGAGATTGGGGAACGATTCGATGAAACCCTTCTTGACGTCACAGACGCTTTTCTCAATGACCAAAGTCATGAATTCCTTGGGATTCAGCTTCCCCGGGTTCACATCCAGGTCACCGGCGCAGACGCTCACCTTGCGTTTTTGGCCGACAGGGGCACCGACAGTAAGTACATTCCCGTAAAGCGTATAGGGGCAGGGATACCACGTGTCAAATACGACGTTCTCGTGGAGATTGGAGAAATACATGATCTATTCTGTTTCTTTGAAACTGTCGAGGAGTTCCTGATAGCCCGGGATGACCAGTCCGGTAGCCTTGTGCAGATCCTTTTGCGCACCGGCGACGGTCAGCAC
>LUZE01000031.1 GCA_001602845.1 Bacteroidales bacterium Bact_13
CGGTTATAGCGGTGAGGATCCACCTCTTCCCATTCCGAACAGAGAAGTTAAGCTCACTTGCGCCGATGGTACTGCTACACCAAGTGGGAGAGTAGGTTGCCGCCAACTTTGAGCCCCCGAGCGTCTACGACGCCCGGGGGTTTTTCGTTTGGCGGCAACCGTGCTCGGCGCGCTTCGCGCGTAAAGATTAGCAGCGAATGAATATTTTTTGCTAACTTTATAGGTTAAAATGTTTGGGGCTATGAGACGTTTATCTTTATTTCTGATGCTGGTGATGATGGCGGTGGCGTGTGGGGAGTTGTCGCAGGGAGGTGATGGGAATGAGGCGGGGGAGATTGTGCTGACCAAGAGCCAGCAGGCGGTGGCGTCGCAGGGCGATGCGTTCGCCGTCGATTATCTGAAAACAGCAGCCGAAGCCTTTCCGGGCGAGAACCTGTTCGTTTCGCCCATGAGCCTGTCGATGCTCTGCTGCATGCTGGCCAACGGCGCCGAAGGCGTGACTTACGACGAGATCGTCAAAGCGCTGGGCATGGGCGGATTCACCATCGACCAGGTCAACGACTGCTATTCCACGCTTGTGACGGCGCTGTTGAAAGCCGACCGCTCGGTCTCGCTTTCGCTCGCCAATTCCATCTGGATCGCCCAGGGCCTGTCGGTCCGCAGCAAGTTCAAGTCGCGGATGGACAAGACGTACGACGCCGATACCTATGTCGTCGACTTCACCCGGGACGAGACCCTGAAGAAGATCAACGGCTGGTGCAGCGACAAGACAAAGGGACTCATCCCGCAAATGTTCGAGGAACTCGACCCGCAGGTGCAGATGATCCTCATCAATGCCCTGTATTTCAAGGGATCCTGGACCGTACAGTTCCCGAAAGACCAGACTTCGTCCACAGCTTTCCATTCCGCTTCCGGCCAGGAGGTTACGACGGAATTCATGCAGGCCACCAGTGAAAAGTTCACCGGTTACATGGACGGGAAAGTGACCGTCGTGCGCATGCCCTATGGCAACGGTGCGTTCCTGATGGAGGCCATTATGCCGGCCGACAAGGATTTTGCCGCCTTCCTCGCCAATCTTACCAAGTCGCAGCTGGACAGCTGGGACCGGACGACCACGGAGCAGGTTTACCTGCGTTTCCCGAAATTCAAGGCCGACTTCGATACCGAACGGGAACTGGTCCCCATTATGCAGAAACTGGGTGTCAAGAAGGCATTCACCTATGTTGCCGAATTTGGCGGCATGTCTGAAACGCCCCTGTATGTCAGCAATATGCGGCAGAAAGCCTTCGTCTCGATCGATGAGGAGGGTACGGAAGCCGCAGCGGTGACAGTCGCGGAAATGCGGAAGAACGGCGTCGCCGACGGCCCGAAGATCACGATGATGATCTTCGATCGCCCGTTCCTCTATCTCATCCGGGAAAAGAGCACGGGTGCAATCCTGTTTATGGGCACGAAAGTAAAATAACGCAATATGTTCAAGGGACAACCAAAAGGTCTTTATGCCCTGGCGCTGGCCAATACAGGCGAACGCTTCGGCTACTATACGATGCTGGCCATCTTTATGCTGTTCCTCCAGGCCAAGTTCGGCTGGGAGCAGGCGGCAGCCAGCCAGCTGTATGCCATTTTCATGGCCGTCGTCTATTTCCTGCCGGTCGTCGGCGGATGGGTGGCCGACCGGGTCGGTTACGGAAAGTGTGTGGTGGCCGGCATCTGCGTGATGTTCCTGGGCTATGTGCTGCTCACGGTGCCTACGCCGGCCAACGGGCTGGGCATCGCCCTGATGATCGGCGCCCTGCTGCTCATCGCCCTGGGAACGGGCCTGTTCAAGGGCAACCTGCAGGTGATGATCGGCAACCTGTATGACGATCCAAAATATGCCGCCAAACGCGATTCGGCGTTCAGCCTGTTTTACATGGCCATCAATATCGGCGCAATGTTCGCCCCCTTCGCCGCCACGGCCATCACCAATCGTTTCCTGGCCAAGGCCGGGCTGGTCTATAAGGCCGACATTCCGGCGCTGGCCCATCAGCTGCTGAACAGCACCATCACGCCCGAGAATACGGCGCGTCTGGCCGAATTGCAGGGGCAGATGCCCGACGCGACGGTCACGGCGATGGACCTGCCGCAGTTCAGCAGTTATTACATCGAGCACCTGTCCTCGTCCTATAACATGGGCTTTGCCGTTGCCTGCGTGTCGCTGATCGTATCGATCGCCATCTACTTCGGTTTCCGCAGCTGGTTCAAGCACGCCGACGTCAATGCAAAGCAGGCGGCCGCGAGCGGCAGCGCACCGGTAGTGGAACTCACGCCCAAGCAGACCCGCGACCGCGTGGTCGCCCTCTGCATGGTGTTCGCTGTGGTCATCTTCTTCTGGATGGCCTTCCAGCAGAACGGACAGGCCCTGACCTGGTTTGCCCGCGATTATACGCAGCAGACCGTAACGGGCTGGCCCAGAGCGGGATTTAGCATGTGGATCCTCGGCTTGCTGGCGGTGTCCATCTATACGCTGTTCGGCACGTTCCAGTCGGAAAAGCAGACCGGCAAGATTGCCTGCGGCCTTGTGACGGTCGCCCTTTGGGCCGCCGCTGCTACCATTTATAGCCGCATGCCCGGTGTGCTGGAAATCCAGCCGCAGCTCTTCCAGCAGTTCAATCCGTTCTTCGTCGTGTTCCTCACGCCGATCATTATGGCCATCTTTTCTGCACTGGCTGCCAAAAACCGGGAACCTTCAGCTCCGATGAAGATCGGTATCGGCATGATCGTGGCGGCGCTGGGCTATCTGGTCATGATTTTCGGATCGATCGGCCAGCCCTCGCCGGCCGCCCTGTCCGGAACCGTGTCGCCCGATCCGGTGGTTCCGACGTTCCTGATGGGTACGTATCTCGTGCTGACGTTCGCCGAGCTGCTGCTCAGCCCGATGGGCATCTCGTTCGTCACGAAGGTGGCGCCTCCCAAGATGAAAGGCCTGATGATGGGCCTCTGGTTCGCGGCTTCGGCCATCGGAAACTATCTGACCTCGATTCCGGGCCTGCTCTGGATGCGTGTGCCCCTGTGGGCCAACTGGGCCATCCTCGCCGGCCTCTGCGCTATCGCCGGCATTATCATGTTCACGATGCTCAAGCGCATCAACGCTGCCACGCAATAGCTGATTCAGAACAGCTTGATGGGATTGTTGCGGCTGCCCGACGGGTGGCCGCTACGTGTGTACAGCCAGTAGACGAGCAGGGGGAGGGCGATGCCCGCAACGGAGCAGGGGATCCAGTTGCTGATGTGCAGGAGCCGCAGCAGCGCGAAGGCCAGGAAGTGGAAGGTGAGGATGGTGAGCGTGGCGCGGCCGATGAAATCGAGGGCTTCAGCGGTGCGGGTACTGCGATCCAGCGCTTCGGCGATGCCGAAAATGCCATACGTGCCTGCCAGGGCGACAGGGAAATAGAGCAGGGCTTCCCATCCGTCCGAGAAGATGGTCCCGCGCCAGAACAGCGAGATCACCGCCACGACGGCGAGGGCTGCGACGGCATAGGGAATCTGTACCTCGACCTTTTGGCGGGCGGCCAGGAAGCCGGTGATATAGAAAGCACAGGCCATCAGCAGGCGGCTCACCATCGTCGTATCGGCCGGAATCAAACGGCAGAGTCCGGCAGCGACGACCAAAGCCGCGACCAGCCAGGCTCTTCCTCGCTGTACATATTTCAGCAGGAACAGGCAGCCGATCGAGCAGAAAAACAGCGTCTTGAGGAACCAGTAGCCATTGAGCAGCGGCTGGTGCCCGCGGAACGTGATAAACTTGGCAGCCTGCTCCAGCATCTCACGGACGGAAAGCTGGGTGTCTGTCAGATGCAGTCGGAAGAAAAGCCCGCCCAACAGCAGGAAGACCAGCTCCCAGAATACATACGGGGCGTAAAGCGTGCCCAGGCGCTTCCTGACAAATCCGCCAGGACGGTCCAGCCAGCTTTCCTTCAGCAGATAGCCCGACAGGAAGAAAAAGGCCGGCATGTGGAAGAGATAGATGAATCCCGTCACGCCGGCGGGCGCACCGCTGTGCCCGATGACCATCAGAATGATACACAGGGCCTTGACGATGTTGAGCCGGCGGGACTGTTCCATGGACGGGGAGGACTTACAAGGCGGCCAGGATCAGGATCTGTGCGGAAACCACGCGCAGGAACATGGTGAGCGGATAGACCGTTGAATAGCTCACGGCCGGAATGTCGTTGGGCGAACTGCTCGTGACGAACGACAGGGCGATGGGGTTGGTCATGCTGCCCGCCAGGGTTCCCATGAGCGCGAAGTAATTGAACTTGAAGACCGTCCGGCCCAGGATGCCCATCACCAGAATGGGAATGACCGTGATCAGGAAGCCATAGAGCACCCACACATAGCCGCCGCCCTGCAGCGTGCTGATGAATTCCGGGCCGGTCGAGAGGCCGACGGCAGCCAGGAAGAGCGAGATGCCGATCTCGCGCAGCATCAGGCTGGCGCTGATGGTCGTGTAGGTGACCAGGTGGAACCGGGCGCCGAACCGGCTCAGGAGGATGGCTACGATGAGCGGGCCGCCCGCCAGGCCGAGTTTGACCGGCAACGGGATGCCGCTGATGTGGAACGGAATCATGCCCACGACCACACCGAGCAGGATACCGATGAACATCGGGATGATGTTGGGTTCGTGAAGCCGTTTCTGTGAATTGCCGAGCAGGGCGGCCACTTCCTGGATGGCGCTTTCGGCACCCACGACTGTGACCCGGTCTCCCAGCAGGAGTTCCAGCGACGGCGTCGCGATCAGGTCGACACCCGAACGGTTGATGCGGGTGACGTTGACCTTGAAGTTCTTGCGCAGCTGCAGCGAGCCGAGCTGCTTGCCGTTGACGCTGCTCCGCGTGACGAGGATGCGCCGCGACACGAGTTCCGCGTTCCGGCTCTGCTCGTCCCAGGCTTCCTGCGGCATGTCGATCTTCCGGCCGAGGAAGGCGATGACCGCTTCCGTGTCGCGCGGGTCAGAAACGAAGAACACTTTGTCGTTCAGGCTGATGACGGTTTGTGCGTCGGCCAGTGCCGGTTCCTGTCCCTCTTTCAGGACGCGGGAGATGATGAACGGCCGGTTCATCAAGCGGGCCAGTTCCCACACTTTCCGGCCGTCAAGCTGGGGATTGGTGATGACGACGGTGACGCGGTCGGGATCGTGGGTTTCAATGACATGTTCCTGGTGAAGCCGCTCGTCCTCCTTCACAGGATCGACGCGGAATACCCTCCGGATGACGATCAGGGCCAGAATCAGGCCGATGACGCCGAGCGGGTAGGCGACGGCGTAACCGAGCGCGATGGACGGCTCGTTTGCGCCCATCGTGTCGAGATAGGTCTGCTGCGCAGAACCGAGAGCCGGCGTATTGGTGACGGCGCCCGACATCACGCCGGTCAGCGTAACCAGACTGGTGCCGCTAATCAGGGAAATCAGGCAGGTGACCAGGATGCCGACCAGGATGACGCCGATTGACAGGGCGTTCAGTTTCAGGCCGTTCTGCTTGAGTGACGAGAAGAAGCCGGGGCCGACCTGCATACCTACTGAATAGATAAATAAGATAAGTCCGAACTCCTTGACAAAGCCGAGAACCTTGGGGTCGATGCCCATCTTGAAGTGCCCCAGGGCGATGCCGACGAACAGGATCCAGGTGACGCCGAGGGTGACGCCGCCGATCTTGACCTTGCCCAGCAAGGTGCCGATGGCGATAGTGACGGCGAGGATAAATATGATGTGGGCAGTGCTGCTGCCGAATAGTAATTCTTGGAACATTAATTGTTTATTTGGCGCAAAAATAACGAATTTGATATAACCGTAGAAACTTTTTCCTAACTTTACCACGGAAAGCCGGAAAAGCTATACGATGAAAAGAATGAACAACATCTGGTGGTGGCGCTTGCAACTTGATTAGTCGCAAGGGAACCAGCCATTTGTCACATATAGATAAGGCCTGTCGAACTTGCGACAGGCCTTTTTTTGTGGCAGAAACGGATAGAAACGAGTAATAACAATTATAAACATTTAAACTACAGGTACCATGAAACAGAAAAAGTTCCTGCTCCCGGAGAGCGAAATCCCGACCCATTATTTCAACATGCAGGCCGTGATGCCCAACAAGCCGCTGCCCATCCTCAACCCCGCCACGCACCAGCCGCTCAGCGCGGAAGACCTCTATCCGATCTTCTGCGAAGAGTGCGCGAAGCAGGAACTCAACCAGACCGATGAATGGATTCCCATCCCCGAACCGGTCCGCGAACAATATGCTGCCTACCGATGCACTCCGCTCGTGCGCGCGTTCGACCTGGAAGAGGCGCTCGGAACCCCCGCACATATCTATTTCAAGAACGAGAGCGTGAGTCCGGCCGGCAGCCATAAGCTCAATTCGGCACTGGCTCAGGCCTATTATGCAAAGCAGCAGGGCGTTACGAACATTACGACGGAAACCGGCGCTGGCCAGTGGGGCGGTGCGCTCTCTTACGCCGCAAAGAAGTTCGGCCTTGAACTGGCCGTTTACATGGTGAAGATCAGCTACGAGCAAAAGCCCTACCGCCGCTCCATCATGCAGACTTTCGGCGCAGCCATCACCCCGTCGCCGTCAATGTCCACGCGCGCCGGCAAGGATATCCTGACCATCAACCCGAACGACCGCGGCTCGCTGGGCTGTGCGATCTCCGAGGCCATCGAACTGGCCGTCACCACGCCGAACTGCAAATATACGCTCGGCTCCGTGCTGAACCACGTGTGCCTGCACCAGTCCGTCATCGGCCTGGAAGCCGAGAAGCAGATGGCCCTGGCGGGCGAGTATCCTGACGTGGTGATCGCCTGCTTCGGCGGCGGCTCGAACTTCAGCGGCATCGCCTATCCGTTCATGCGGCACAACATCCAGCAAGGCAAGAAGACCCGCTTCGTGGCAGCGGAACCTGCTTCCTGCCCGAAGCTCACGCGCGGCAAGTTCGAATATGACTTCGGCGACGAAGCCGGCCTGACGCCGCTGCTGCCGATGTTCACCCTGGGTCACGGGTTCAAGCCGGCCAGCATCCACGCAGGCGGCCTCCGTTACCACGGTGCGGGCGTCATCATGTCGCAGCTGATGAAAGACGGCCTGATGGAAGCGGTCGACATCTCCCAGCTCGATTCGTTCAACGCCGGCGTGCTCTTCGCCCGGACCGAGGGTATCATCCCCGCACCGGAATCCTGCCACGCCATCGCGGCGACCATCCAGGAAGCCCTGCGTTGCAAGGAAACCGGAGAAGCGAAGACCATTCTCTTCAACCTCTCCGGTCACGGATTCGTCGATATGGGTGCGTACGACCATTACTTCTCGGGCGAGATGCAGAACTACCAGCTCAGCGATGCGGAACTTGCGAAGTTCATCGAGCCGGTCGACGCGCTGAACAAGCAGCTGTAGACCTATTGCCCTGCAATTTTCAGGACGAAGCCGCCGCCGGGTGCCATGTGTACCTGCAGCGGCTTCTTCTTCTGTACTTTGACAGGTTCCAGCTTGTAGTCGGACGCATTGCGCGTGGCGTTGACGCCGTCGCGATAAAGCGCGGCGGAGAACTCTCCCTTCAGGCCCAGGGCGGACAGATCGAGCGTGATGTCGCGTGCATCCCAGTTGTTCAGGCCGCCGATGTACCAGGTGCCGTCCTTGCGGCGGGCGGTGACGATGAACTGCCCGATCTCACCCTGGAGGACGCGGGTCTCGTCCCACACCGTAGGGATGGCCGTGAGGAAGTCGGTGGTTTCCTGTTCCTTCATATAGGCACTCGGGTTGTCGCAAAGCATCTCGAAGGGGGCGTCGAAGACCACGTATTCAGCCACCTGGTGGGCGCGGGTTCCCTGGCTGACCGGGTTGCTGTTGTTGGGTGCGTATTCACGCTGGAGGGCGTTGCGCATAGCGCCCGGCGTGTAGTCGACAGGGCCGGAGAGCTGGCGGATGTAGGGGAAGGTTACGTCGTACTCCACGATGTCCTCCCGCGTCCATTTCAGCTGTTCCAGTCCCCAGACGCCCTCGAAGTTGAGGACGTTGGGCCAGGTGCGGTTCATGCCGGCCGGCTTGTACATGCCGTGGTAGTCGACGATCATCTGGTGTCGTGCCGCCGTTTCGGCGATGCGGTAGAGCTGTTCGGTGAGGGGCTGGTCGTCGCGGTTCATGAAGTCGACCTTGAAGCCCTTGATGCCCATTTTCTTATATTTCTTGCAAGCCTTCTCCAGGTCCTTGTCGAGCACGAAGCTCACGGCCCAGAGCACCAGGTCCACATTCTTGGAAGCGGCGTAGCGGCAGAGTTCCTGCAGGTCGATGTCGGGATTGAGCCGGAGGATGTCGAGGGGTTCCGACCAGCCTTCGTCGAGGACTACGTACTCGATGTGGTTGGCCGCGGCGAAATCAATGTAATACTTGTAGGTTTCGGTGTTGATGCCGGCCTGGAAGTCGACGCCGGTGATGTTCCAGTCGTTCCACCAGTCCCAGGCTACCTTGCCGGGCTTGATCCAGGACACGTCGCCGATACGGTTGGGTGAAGCAAGCAGGTAGACCAGGTTGTTGGCAGGCAGGTCCGCGTCGCTTTCGGCGATGGCCAGTACACGCCAGGGGAAGCTGCGGGGTGCCTTCTTCGAGGCATTCGCACGGATGTCGGCCAGATGGCTTGCGTACTTGTCCACGACGACCTGTCCGCGGCGCGGGGTTTCGCGCACGACCTCGGGGACGGGTGCGAAGTCGCCCCGGAGCGAGAGGCCCGGGCCTTTCTTGAGGAACATGCCGGGATAGGATTCGATGTCCGCATCGGTAATTTCAAGGTTGAGACCGCCGTCCAGCCGGATGAGCAGGGGAGAGAAGGCCAGGCCGTCGGTACGGATGCCGCTCAGCGGAGTGACGGTGTACTTGCTCTCGAATGACGTGGCGTAGGGATTGTCCGTGCCGGTGCTGTACGGCACATAGGCCGTGTAGTCGTGGCTGAAGTTGAATTCAGCGCGCTCGGCGTCCACGCGGTCGCCTTTCCTGACAGAGGTCGAGACGAAGCGGTAGGCTACGCCCTCTCCGTCATATGCGCGGAAGACGACCGACCAGCCGTCGCCCAGGTCGAGGGTCAGCTGGTTGTAGCTCTGTTCGATCCGGGCCTGGCGCCAGAAGGGCGCGTCGACGGTATTCTTCACTTTTTCGGTCTTGGCCGACTTGACGCGGGGCTTCTGGCAGATGTCCCGTCCATTGACGGTCAGGGATAGTTCCGAAGGAGCGAGCACTTCGTGCCGGGCGTGGGAGACGGACCAGGTGATCCCGTCTTCAACCTTGATCTCCACCTCGGTTTTGCGGTCGGGAGAAGAGACGACATAGACTTTGGCTTGCGCGGTGCCGGCACAAAGGGTGGCCAGCAGGAAATAAGTGAGAATCCGTTTCATAATCTGATAGCTTATCCTTACAAATTTACGAAGAATCTTGTTATCTTTGTAGTCTGACAAACACTTTTCACCATGAAACTCGAAGGAAGACGCGAAAGCACAAACGTTGACGACCGCAGGGGCAGGGGCGCCTCGGTCGGAACCATCGGCGGCCTCGGAATCGGCGGCCTTATCATTGTCGGACTTCTTACCTGGCTCCTGGGCGGCGACCCGACGACGGTCATCCAGGAAGCCGGACAGGCCATGGGCCAGTCCGGACAGACGACGGGCAGTTACACACCGACGGCGGAAGAAGAGGAACTGGCCACCTTTGCCAAGCAGATCCTGGCCGGCACGGAAGACGTCTGGTCGGCTATCTTCAAGGCCAACGGCCTGACCTACCAGCCTCCGAAACTCGTGCTCTTCTCGGGTTCCGTGCAGTCGGGATGCGGCGGTGCCACTTCCCAGTCCGGCCCGTTCTACTGCAGCGCAGACCAGTGCGTCTATCTCGACCTGTCGTTCTTCACCTCGATGAAGAAGCAGATCGGCGCAGACGGTGATTTCGCCTATGCCTACGTCATCGCCCACGAGGTGGGACACCATGTCCAGAACCAGCTCGGCACGCTGGGCAAGGCACACCAGCAGATGTCGCGCTACAAAGCCAACAGCAAGGAATACAACCAGATCAGCGTCCGTCTTGAGCTCCAGGCCGACTTCTATGCCGGTGTGTGGGCACATCACGACAACAAGCTGTTCGGCTCGCTGGAACCCGGCGATATCGACGAAGGCCTGGCCGTAGCTGCGAAGATCGGCGACGACTATCTGCAGAAGCAGGCATACGGATACACGGTGCCCGACTCCTTCAACCACGGTACTTCCGCACAGCGTTCGAAGTGGCTCAAGAAAGGCATCGCTACCGGCGATCCTTCGCAGGGCGACACGTTCTCGATCGCGTATAACTCACTCTAACAAATATGGATTATCAGATTCGAAATATTGATCTCTGGCCTGACGGCGCGCTCAAGATCGAATGGGTGCGGCATCACATGCCGCTGCTGAACGGCCTGGAGGCCGAATTCCGTACCGAACAGCCTTTTGCGGGCCTGAAAGTGGCCCTTTCTGTGCACCTGGAAGCCAAGACGGCCTATCTGTGCAAGGTCCTGGCGGCGGGCGGTGCCGAAATGTATGTCACGGGCAGCAATCCGCTTTCCACACAGGATGACGTGGCGGCAGCCCTGGTCCACGACGGGCTCAATGTCTTTGCCTGGCACGGGTCTACGCCGGAAGAGTATGAGGCGCACATGCGCCGCGTGCTTGAGATCGGGCCGAACATCATCATCGACGACGGCGGCGACCTTGTTACGCTGATGCATGCCGAATATCAGCATCTGCTGCCGGGCGTCATCGGCGGCTGCGAGGAGACCACCACGGGCATTCTCCGCCTGCTGGCGATGAACCGTGCGCACAAACTGGTGTTCCCGATGATGCTGGTCAACAACGCTGACTGCAAGCACTTGTTCGACAATCGCTACGGCACGGGCCAGAGCGTATGGGACGGCATCAACCGGACGACCAACCTGATCGTGGCCGGCAAGACCGTCGTGGTGGCGGGCTACGGCTGGTGCGGCAAAGGCGTGGCTATGCGTGCCAAGGGCCTCGGTGCCAAGGTTGTCGTGACGGAGGTCGATCCGATCAAGGCGATGGAAGCTGTGATGGACGGTTTCTCCGTGATGACGATGGCCCAGGCTGCCGGCATCGGCGACATGTTCGTGACGGTGACGGGATGTGCGGGCGTGATCACGCGCGAGCATTTCCTGGCGATGAAGGACGGCGCAATCTGCTGCAACGCCGGCCATTTCGACGTGGAGGTCGATGTGGCGGGGCTGCGCGAGATGGCGCTCGATGTCACTCCCGCCCGGAACAACATCCTGGCCTACCGTCTCGAGAACGGCAACAAGATCTATGTCATCGCTGAGGGACGCCTCGTGAACCTGGCGGCCGGCGACGGCCATCCGGCCGAGATCATGGACATGTCATTCGCCATCCAGGCGCTCAGCGCACGCTATCTCGTACAGCACCGCGACCTGCCGCGTGAGGCGGGCGCCATGGTACACGACGTGCCGCGCGAGATCGACGAGGAGGTCGCCCGCCGCAAGCTCGCCTACTGGGGCTGCAGCATCGACACCCTCACGCCCGAGCAGCACAAATATCTTTACGGGGAA
>LUZE01000032.1 GCA_001602845.1 Bacteroidales bacterium Bact_13
GGCGGCTGCCGGCAGGCGGAAGCCGTATTCGATCAGGGTCTGCTTGCGGCTGCGGTCGCCGCCCGACATGGCGCGGATCTGCGGCACGGTGACGTGGCTCTCGTCGATGAACGTGAGGAAGTCGTCGGGGAAGTAGTCGATCAGGCAGAAGGGCCGCATGCCGGCGCTGCGTCCGTCGAAGTAGCGCGAATAGTTTTCGATGCCGGGGCAGTAGCCGACTTCGCGGATCATCTCGATATCGAATTCGACGCGGGTCTTGAGCCGTTTGGCTTCGAGATGTTTTCCGATCTCTTCGAAGTAGGCGCACTGTTGCATCATGTCGTCCTGGATGGCGGTGATGGCGCTGCGGGTGCGTTCTTTCGAAGTGACGAAGTTATTGGCGGGGTAGATCGAGATCTCGTTGAGGAATTCGAGGGTGGCGCCGCTGACGGGGTCGATCATCTCGATGGTTTCGATCTCGTCGCCGAAGAACACGACGCGGCAGCCGTAGTCTCCGTAGGCCAGGTGGATATCGACGCTGTCGCCCTTGACGCGGAAGGTGCCGCGCTTGAATTCGGTTTCGTTGCGGGAATACAGGGCGTCGACCAGGGCATAGAGGAATTTCTGGCGGCTGAGTTTCTGGCCGGCTTCGATGTGGACGGTGGTTTCGTGGAAGTCGTCGGGGTTGCCGATGCCGTAGAGGCACGACACGGAGGAGACGACGACGATGTCCCTGCGGCCTGAAAGCAGGGCGCTGGTGGCGCTCAACCGGAGTTTTTCGATCTCGTCGTTGATGCTCAGGTCTTTCTCGATATAGGTATCGGTTGTGGGGAGGTAGGCTTCGGGTTGGTAGTAGTCGTAGTACGAGACGAAGTATTCGACGAGGTTCTTGGGGAAGAAGGCTTTGAATTCGCTGTACAGCTGGGCGGCGAGGGTTTTGTTATGGCTGAGGATGAGGGTCGGCCGTTCAAGCTGGGCGATGACGTTGGCCATAGTGAAGGTCTTGCCCGACCCGGTAACGCCCATGAGCGTCGTGGCAGGGTTTCCCTCGCGGATCGACTGGACGATCTGCTTGATGGCCTCCGGCTGGTCGCCCGTCGGCTTATACGGTGATGTCAGCTCAAAATTCATCCTTCGTCATGGTTTGCTTGCGCCTTGCGCGGGTGGGTGGATGCTCCAGAACCCGTGCCACCCTCGGCACCGTTGTTATTTCTTCTTTTTTGCATTGGACTTTGCGGGGGTGGGACGGGAGGCGGAGACCTGGGAGAGGTAGTCTTCGAGGCCGGCGACGACTTTTTCGGCAATCCGTTTGTGGTTGGCCGGATCGGCGAGAAGTTCCTCGTCGGGAAGACTGCTCATGAAGAGGCATTCGACCAGCGCATTCGGGTATTCGGTCGGCATGTTCAGCGAGAAGTTGAAATTGCCGGTCAGGCCGTAATTCTGCACGTCGAGTTCAAGCATGTGCTTGAGCAACGTCGCGGCCAGGTCGCGGTTGGTGATATGCTTGTAGTACGTGCTGGCGCCCATCGGCACAAGCGGCGAACCGCCCGCATTGTTGTGGATCGACACCATCAGGTCGATCTCCCCGTCGCGGAAGATCTTCTTGCGCTCGGTCATCGTCATCGAGCGGTCGTCCGTGCGGCTGAGCACGACCCGCGCGCCCTTCTTCTTCAGGATCTTCTCGATCTCGCGTACAATGCTCAGGTTCACGTCGCTCTCGCGCAGGCCTGTCGTGCTGACGGCACCCGGCGCCTCGCCGCCGTGGCCGGCGTCCAGGCCGATGGTCAGGCTGCCGAGCGACAGGTTCTTCGGCGTGTGCTTCACTTCCACGATCAGGTTGTTGCCCTCATAGCCGACGGTGAATCCCCAGCAATATTTCTCCTTCAGCTTGATGACCAGCCGGATCACGTCGCTCTCCACCTGCTGCACGTCGAGATAGTCGATGATTCCCAGTTCGTTGTATTGCGTGATCCAGTTGCTGTTGTTCATCGCGCCAAACACCTCCACATTGATCGTCGTGGGATCGAGCGAGGTGCGGGCGGCATAGGGGAGCTTCTCGGGCAGCGACAGACGGATCCTGTCGCGGTCTTCGAGGTTCGAGATGCCGATGTTGTTCGTGTTCACGATATGGCTGCTCTTGGGCGAGAATTCCACGTCCTCCTGGTGGATGTACGCGAAACGGTTTGTCGACAGCTGCACCTTGTACAGGTCGTCGATTGCGCCCACGACCTTCAGCACGATGCCCGGGTCGAGGAAACCCATCTTCGAACCGCCGAGACGGTCGCCGCCGGAACCGTACTGCAGGTAAGCGTATTCCTTGGTCGTCACGTAGAAGAGACGGTCTTCCAGCTGCGGCTGCGGCGCGGGAGCGACGCTGCCGCCCGTCTTCGGCCGGTAGTAGATGTTAAACTGTTTCGTCTCGACCTCCGTCCCCTTGAACAGGGTCACGTCGATGGGATTGTCACCTTCCTGCAACTGGAGTTGACGGCCGAAGGCGCCGGTCTTGTAGACTTTCACCTGCTGCCCGTTGATGGTGGCCAGGTTGCCAGGATCGGTAATGCACACCACGTAGAACTTGCTGTTGCTGACGGTATCCTGGCTGTAATAGGGCGCCCGTCTGAAAGTGATGCCGGCCGACAGGTCGGTCAGGGAGGCCAGCAGGAGGGCTGCTGCCGCGAAGATGCGAAGGAATCTCATGTCTTTTGTCATTTAGTCGTTTCCGTTCGCACGCGCATGACGCGCGAACCTACAAAGATAAGAAAACTTCGTTTTTTTGTCGTATATTTGACCGACGAATTATCAACCGTAACAAGAATCATCATGGTCAAGGACATTTATCTGGCGGGTGGCTGCTTCTGGGGAGCGGAGCATTTCTTCAAGCAGGTCGACGGCGTGGTTTCCACGGAAGTGGGCTTTGCCAACGGCAACACACCCGATCCCACGTACAAGCAAGTCTATACAGATACAACGGGTTACGCCGAGACGGTGCACGTGCAATATGACGACGGACGGGTAGGATTGAAATTCCTGTTGCGGATGTTTTTCAAAGCCATCGATCCCACGTCGCTCAACAAGCAGGGCGAGGATGAGGGAACGCGGTACCGCACAGGCATCTACTATGTGGATGAGGCGGACCTGCCGAAGATTCGGGAAGTGTTCGCCGCTGAGCAGCAGAAAGTTGCCGCGCCCATCGTGGTCGAAGTGGAGCCGCTGCAAAACTTTTACAGGGCAGAAGAATATCACCAGGACTACCTGGCCAAGAATCCCGACGGCTACTGCCACCTGCCCCTTGAACTCTTCCACTTCGCCCGCGAAGCGCATCCCACCCTCGATTAAACCGTTTGTTATGAAAGCTATTCGCAAATTTTTCAAAATTGCCGGAATCGTCCTTTGGAGCATCCTGGCCCTTGTCGGAATCTTCACCGTGGTCACTGTTGCCGTAGGGCGGCACCGTGCGAACAATACCGGGGAAGATCAGATTATCAGTATCAATCCGGATGGCCTCGGTTCCGGACCCGGCACGCTCGGCAGAGATTCGCGACTACTTCCAGCTCGACACGCTCTATGCTGCCGATGCCCCGACCTGGGACAAGGCTCTGGCCGTAACGCGTTTCGTGGCGACCAACATCCCGCACAACAACCAGCGGATTCAGCCGGAGAAGCGAAACGCCATCGCCCTGTGGGAATACACGAAGACCGTGGAACCGGCCTTCAACTGTCGGCTGCACAGCATCATGCTCTATGAAATGCTGAGCGCCATCGGGCTGGAGGCCCGTTACATCACCTGCCTGCCGATGGATCCGAACGACCCGGACTGCCACGTGGTCAACCACGTCTGGCTGCCGGAACTGGGCAAATGGGCGATGCTCGAGCGCGCTATCCGTCGTTCCACGGCGTTTTTGGACGATAGGTATGACTAACGATTACACTGCGTCAGAAGATGCGGCGCGGAGGATTAGCGATATGCCAGCATTATACCAGCGAGACGGGTTCGACGTGGTGGAGGTAGGCCTCGGCGAAGGTGCAGCGGCATTCGAGGCCGCGGAAACGTTCCATCGGATCATGCCATTCCTTCATGAGGTCTTCAAGTTGCTGGCTTTCGTGGCAGAAGCAGGCCTTGTACTTGCGATCGCGCGTCGTCGTAATATCCACCCAGTCTGAAGGATGAAACATCTGCGTCTGCGTACCGCTCATCACCTCGAAATAATAGAGTTCGAAGCAGCGGTCCAGCCGTCGCCAGGCGTCCAGCACGAGGATGCCGCAAACGGCATGGTCGCGGTGGCCGTCGATGGGCCAGTGCGTAAGCACCACGTCGGGTTTCTCGCGGTCCAGCAATTCGCGCATCTCGCGGTAGCGGTCGAGATTGACTTCGGTGCTGCCGTCCACCTGGTCCATGAAGAGCGGACGGGCGCCCGTCGCAGCGCAGGCGGCTTCAGCTTCCTTCACGCGGATGGCCGCCGCTTCCTCGTGACTCTTGCCGGCGATACCGGCCTCTCCCCGGGTCAGATAGACGCACACGACCTCGTGGCCGGCGTCCGTCAGCAGGCAGATGGTACCGCCCGCAGCGGTCTCCGGATCGTCGGGGTGCGCTCCGATGATGAGAATCTTCTTCCGGTTTTTCTTTGGTACCGGCGTCATCGCACCGGCCCGCGCCAGCGGAATGCCGCCCAGGATGGTGAGCGCAGCCGCTCCACTCGTCGCTTTCAACATCGATCGTCTGTTCATAATAGATTGTATTTCTGTGATTTATTTTCTTCTTTCACGTATTCGACGGCCCGGTTTACATAGTCCAGGAAAGGCTTCCCGCTTTGAAAGATTTCAAGCAGTCGCCGTGTCAGATCTTTCGATGTGACGAAGCGGTCAGCCGGCGCATAGTACAGACAATAGTACTTTAGCTTAAAGAAGGGAGCATCAGGAGAATCGGCCGGGAAAGGTGCTGGTACGCGCTTCAGCGCATCGGTTTCGTCAATGACCAGCCGGGGGTCAGCTGAAGATAGGATCCTTCGGAAATCGCCGCCGCCCATCTGGATATCTTCGCGCAGGATCTTCAGCACGTCCGGCGGGCAGCAGATGTCGCCGACAGCGACCATGTTGCCTGTCCCCTTTGCCCCCACGTGGAAGTAATAACCGCTGTAACCCGATTTCTTTCCGCCCCGGTTGATGTAAACGCCCATGTGCGTTTTGTACGGCGACTTGTCTTTCGAAAAGCGGATGTCCCGGTAGATGCGGTACGTACAGTCCTTCGGCGTCAACGGGCCGATGGTATCGTCGAATGAACGGATCCCCTCGATAAGTTCCGCCGAGAAATCGCTGAACCTTGCCGCAAGATCCTGATATTCGGCCTTGTGCGCATTGAACCACACCCGGTCGTTATTCCGCGCCAACTCATTAAGGAATGCCAGTATCTCTTTCATAACAATGTCAAAGATACGAATAATCCCGCATAGCACCAACGGTGTAATCGTTAAGCACGACGATAGCCTTTATCTGTTCTGAAACGATAGTTAGCGCGCTCAATCTGCCCGGCCGGAGCAGATTGAACACAGTACATGCCGCGGGAGGCCGTTCAGAGACCGACTACTGCGCTTAACGATTACAAGCAGATTCAAGCGGCGGCTTTACATAGGCTGAAAGCGAGAACAATTAATTTGGAAAACCGGCAATCTTTGGCAATCTTTGTAACTGGTGCATCGGAAGAACAACCCGGCATTTGTCTTTCTGGTGTGTGAAGTAGAATGATAGCCACTGCTTCGTTCCGGGGCGAAGGAGTCTGCTTATTGTGATGGAGAAAACCAATTTGAACAACCAGCAGCAGTATTTCCACATCTGCTCCGACGGCAATTTTGCATCTGTCATTTTCCACAATCCCGAAGATTTCAAGGCGGCGATGAACCGGTTGGCCATCCTGGCACACAAGTACCACATCGTCATCCTGGCGTTCGTATTGATGGACAACCATATACACATCATAGCACGCGCCTTTTCAAAAGACGATTGTACGCTGTTTTCCCATGAATTCAAGCGACTGACCGGAAAATATTGTGCGCATCGATACGGAACAGAAGGGGCGTTGCGGCGATTGCCGGTCCAAGTGCTGCCTATCGAGGATGATGACGATTTGAAAACGAAAATCTGTTATGTTCTCAAAAATCCGACGAAAGCCCGCATGTCCATGTTCTACAATTACCCCTGGGGCACAGGCAAACTTTATTTTCGGAACGGCGAGGGTGCATCCTTATGCCCCAAAGGTATTAGGGTAAAGGATCTCGGAGTGAATCAATTGCGTTCTATTTGTCAAAGCCGCCAGCAGATTCCTGAAGAATGGATTCTTGTTGACGGACTGATACTTCCGGAGAATTACGTCCCGGTAGCGGATGTCGAAGCGTTGTACAAAACACCTCGCTCCTTCATGTATTTCCTGTCGCTCAACAAAGATGACGAGATAGAACATGAGACTTCCAATGGTGACAATATCCGTCTTACTGATACCGAACTACGACAAGCAAGGAATTTACTTTCCAAACAATTGTTTGGCACAGCGAAACTGCAGGATCTATCTCTTCCTCAACGGTTGAAACTCGCTCGCTGCCTTCGCTCAAAGTACTTGTGCTCAAAGAAACAAATTGCCCGAATCGTCCGTCTTCCGATAGATACCGTGATCTCCAACCTATAGCAGTTCTGTCGGTGATGCTGCAGTGTAATCGTTTGTCTCACTTATCATCGGCAGAGCACCGTGGAACAGCGGATAGCGCGCTCAGTCTGCTCCGGCCGGACAGATTGAGCGCAGCACATGCCGCTGGAGACCGATCCAAGACTCTCTACCGTGCTTAACGATTACAGTCGAGCGAAGGAGGGGGAGGTTGTTATCGAAAAAACCGTATCTTTGAATGTTGAATCAGTCGAAGAACAATCAATTAGTATCGAATATGAAAAAGTTCCTGAAAATCCTGCTGGCGGTGATCGTGTTGATCGTGCTGGCGGTGCTGCTGGTCTGGCAGGGTGAGATCCGTACCCTGGCTACCGTGAAGCAAGTGGGGGACAACCCCTATCTCTATACGATGCAGTACAAGGCTGCCTACGACCTGGACGACATCATCAGCAAGGATGTCGACACGAACGCCGAACTGCTCGAATACGTGGTGTCCCGCATCGGCAAGGGCCTGCCCCTCAAGATCGAGAGCTCCCAGGTGGCCGATGAGAACGGCGAACTCAAGACTATCAACTGCACCAGCTTCCAGGCGAAGCAGGCCGACGGGGAAGGCTATTGGTATGGCCGTAACTACGACTATTATAAGAATCCCACGATGGTGACCTTCTCGCACCCGAAAGAGGGCTATGCCTCGATCGCATGCTCCGACATGTCGCATATCGGTTACGGCCTGGACAAGCTCCCGCAGAAGTTCCTCGCGCGCGTCAACTGCCTGGCCGCCATCTACGCCCCGGTCGACGGCATTAACGAGAAGGGCCTCTGCACCTCGGTCATGGCGCTGCCAAAGCAGGCCTCGCAGCAGGATACTGATAAGCCCGACGTGGGCACGACGATGATCATGCGCCTGTGGCTGGACCGCTGCGCGACGGTGGAGGAAGCGCTGGAACTGCTCGAAACGGTGGATGTCCGGCATGACGCTGCCGTAGGTTCGGGCTATCACTATATGGTCGCCGATGCCTCCGGCCATTGCGTGGTCGTGGAATTCGACAAGGACGACGAATGGAAAACCCTCATCGTCCGTAAGCCCGAAGACGCCAACTACATGGTGGTTACCAACCACTTGCTCAACCCGAAGCATTATACCACCGAACCCGACATCGCCGTCGGCAATCCACACAGCCGCAGCTGGTGGCGCTACGAGACGGCCGGTGAATACCTTCGCCAGCACAACGGCATCCTGACGCTGGAAGAGGCCCAGGAGTGCCTGTCGCTGGTCCATTGGGTCGATTGGCCGATTCCCGGCGGCAAGGTAGAGGACACGCAGTACACCAACGTCTACGACCAGCAGAACCCTACCCTGTCGCTCCGCAACTGGAACGACTACACCACGACACACACATTCCCTCTGGATTAGAGTGAAATGCTTCCCGGCCTAACGGGCAGCGCAGTTGAATCCGTTTATTTCTATTTTTACGTCAGGTTCGTCGTCCGGAATCCAGTAATCCAGCACGCGTTCCTCGCCGGGCATCAGGTGGATATAATTGTCCGACCAGGGGTTGGGGAGGATGCGTGAGCCGTCGCTCCGGCGTGCCACCAGGTGGAGCATCAGCGCCGGGGTGTCCGAGGTATTGCTCACGGCGACATGGCATAGCAGGTTGCGGTTCGTAAATGTGGACGGGAGTTCCCGGACCTGCAGGGTGGCCTCCGGCAGGTCGTTGAGGGCCTGCAGGTTGTCTTCCTGCGCGGGCATCACGTAGTCATTGTGCGACACGCATTGTTCTCCGTCGAACAGCTCCAGCCGCAGGAAACAGACGGGCCCGGGACGGTCTGCGCTGAAGAGCGGGGTCGTGGTGTCCTCGCGGGCATCGAGCATCCGGACCTGTGTCGAGACGACGGCACCGTGCATGTCATACACCGTGGCGACGGCCTTCAGGCCGGTGCGGTCTCCCGCATAGTAATTGACCACTTCCACGCATTCGTCCACGGGATTCCACTGGATGTGCAGCGGTTCGCAGGCCTTGCGGCAGGCGTAGTACGAGGCGGGGGTGTCGCCGTACCAGTCGTAGGTGCAGAAGGCCATCGACGGCCAGGCCGGATGGCTCATCCAGAGCAGCAGGCCGCGGCGAT
>LUZE01000033.1 GCA_001602845.1 Bacteroidales bacterium Bact_13
TTCTGCGAGCGGGACGAAACCCGGAGCGGCGGAGCCACCGGCAAGAGACGCGCAGATCTCCGTGGGCATGTCGGCGGGGTTGGCGAAACGCGGATCGTCGGGATTGATGCGGCCGGGGAAGGCGGCCTCGGCATGCGCCATCTCCACGAGCTGCGCATACGAGTATTCGCGCCCGGCAGCAGCCCACGACTTGCGGCACTGCTCCAACAGCCACATACCCGTGATGTTCTTCAGGAACCGCGTCGTGCCGTCGATGCCGCCCTCGTTCGTGAAATTCGCGGCCGCCGACGCCTCATTGATCACCGGCCCCGGCACCTCGATGCCCATCAGGCTCCAGGTCCCGCTGCTCAGATAAGCAAAACGTTCGTCGGCCGCCGGCACCGCCGCGATGGCCGAAGCCGTGTCGTGGCCCGCGACAGCGACCACCGGAACAGGCCCGAGACCCGTCTCCGAAGCCAGCGACGCCCGCAGCGGCCCGATAACCGTACCCGGCTGCACAATCGGCAACAGCACATCCGTCCGGATGCCCAGCTGCGCCAGTAACCCCTTGTTGAACTGCCGCGAAGCCTGGTCCATCATCCCCGACGTCGAAGCATCGGTATACTCGCAGACACGCCGGCCCGTGAGCAGATATGACAGCAGGTCGGGCATGAACAGGATGCTCTCGGCCGCAGCCAGCGCCGAATCGCCTCCAGTCGTCTGTGCATACAACTGGAAGACGGTGTTGAAATCCATGATCTGGATACCTGTCGCCGCGTACAGTTCTGAACGCGGAATCGTCTTGAACACCTGCTCAGGCACGCCTGAAGTATACGGATCGCGGTACGCCCGCGGCAGCCCCAGCAGGGAGCCGTCCGAAGCGACGCACCCGAAATCCACGCCCCAGGTGTCGATGCCGATCGAATCCACCTGCATACCCGCACGGCCCAGCTGCCGCAGGCATGTCACGAAATGCTCGTAGATGGACCAGACGTTCCAGTAGAACCGTCCGCCCACCTCCAGCACCTGGTTCGGGAAACGGTACACTTCCTCCATCGAGAAGGCCCCGTCCGCAAAGGTTCCCAGCACTGCGCGCCCCGAAGTGGCGCCGCAGTCGAAGGCCAAAAATGAATGTTTGGAACGGGACATCGACGACAGGCTAAATGGTTATCTCTAATGTATGCCGGCCGGGCTTATACGGAATGAATTGCTTCCCGTGACGGCCGGTGCAGTGGATGGTCAGGTCATATTCCGCGTCGCGGAAGCGGCGGTGGACCTTGTAGGTGCCGCAGGCAGCGGGCAGGCACGGCTCGATGAGCAGCCCGTCGTACTGCGGCTTGATGCCCAGCAGGAATTCGCTCACGCATTTCCAGGTCCAGGCGGCGGTGCCGGTAAGCCAGCTGTTCTTGCCCTCGCCGGGACGTGCGGCGTCGCGGCCGGCCACCATCTGGCAGAAGACATACGGCTCCACCTTGCGCAGCGCCTGGTCCTTCGTGAAGGCCGGCGTGATCTTGCAATAGTGCCGCCAGGCGGCGTCGGCACGGCCGGCCATGGCCTCGCCGATGATCACCCACGGATTGTTGTGGCAGAAGATGCCGGCGTTCTCCTTGTATCCCTGCGGATAGGAGCTGATCTCGCCGTAATCCTTGATGTATCGCGTATATGCAGGTGCGTTGAGCACAAGGCCGTGTTCGCACTCCAGGTGCGCGACAGCGGCGTCGAGCGCCTGGTCGCACAGGCCTTCTTCCGCGCCGATGCGCGCCATGGTGCACCAGCCCTGGCTCTCGATGAAGATCTTGCCTTCCTCGTTCTCGTGGGAACCGATCTTGCGGCCGTAATAGTCGTAGGCACGCAGGAACCACGCCCCGTCCCATCCGTGGGTCTTGACGGCGGTCTCCATGTCGGCGACTGCGCGGCGAACCTGCGCGATGTAGGCCGGATCGGCCGCCACCGCGGGATGGGCCAGCAGCTCGGCAAAGTCGCGGCCCTCGGCCACGAACAGGCCGGCGATCATGAGCGACTCGGCTCGGGTTCCCTCGGTCTTGTTCTCCGTAGTCTGGAACGATTCGTCGGGATTGTCGGAGAAACAGTTGAGATTGAGGCAGTCGTTCCAGTCGGCCCGGCCGATGAGCGGCAGGCCGTGCGGACCGAGATTGTCGGTCACGTGGGCGAAGCTGATCTTCAGGTGCTCCAGCAGCGAGACTTCCGTGCCGGGCTTGTTGTCGAAGGGAACCGGTTCCTGCAGGATGCTGAAATCGCCCGTCTCGCGGATGTACGCCACGGTGCCGAAGAGCAGCCACAGCGGGTCGTCGTTGAAGCCGCCGCCGATGTCGTTGTTGCCGCGTTTGGTCAGGGGCTGGTACTGGTGGTAGCAGCCGCCGTCGGGGAACTGCGTGGCGGCGATGTCGAGGATGCGTTGCCGCGCCCGGTCGGGAATGAGGTGGCAGATGCCCGCCAGGTCCTGGTTGGAGTCGCGGAAACCCATGCCGCGGCCGATGCCGCTCTCGAAGTAGCTGGCGCTGCGGCTGAAGAAGAAGGTGATCATGCACTGATACTGGTTCCAGATGTTGACCGTGCGGTCGAGTTCGGGAACCGGCGAGGACACCGTGAACCGGCCGAGGAGGTCGTCCCAGAAGGCGCGCAGGGCGGCGAATGCGGCGTCGGCGCCTTCCGGCGTGCCGTACTGCGCCAGCATTGCCCGCGCCGGCCTCCGATTCAGATGCCCGGGCATCTCAAATTTCGCCTCCGGCGGATTCTCCACATACCCCAATACGAAGATCAACTCCTCGCTTGCCCCGGGCTCCAGCGAAAGGTCGAACCGGTGCGAAGCCACGGGGCTCCAACCGTGCGCCACGGAATCGCCCGACGTGCCGGAAAGTACCTGCTGCGGCGCATCAAAACCGTTGTACATGCCGATGAACGTCTCCCGGTCGGTATCGAACCCGTCGTAAGGACGGTTCACGCCGTAGAAAGCGTAATGGTCGCGCCGCTCCCGATACTCCGTCTTGTGATAGAGCACATCCGGCTCCACCTCCACTTCACCGGTCGACAGGTTGCGCTGGAAATTCTCCATGTCGGTGGACGCATTCCAGAGACACCACTCCACGAAACTGTACAGCTGGAAGATCTTGCGCACTTGGCCCGTGTTAGACAGGCACACCCGGTGGATCTCGCAGCGTGCGCCGGGCGGCACGAAGAACAGCACCTCTGCACGGAGGCCGTCCTTCTCGCCCGTCAGGCGAGTGTAGCCCATGCCATGCCGGCACTCATACGTGTCCAGCGGCGTCTTGCACGGCTTCCAGCCGGGATTCCACACCGTATCGCCGTCCTTGATATAGAAGTAGCGTCCGCCCGCATCCATCGGCACACCGTTGTAGCGGTAGCGGAGAATGCGCCGAAACTTGGCGTCGCGGCAGAAGCAGTAGCCGCCGGCGGTGTTGGAAATCAGCGAGAAGAAGTCGTCCGTGCCCATGTAGTTGATCCACGGCCAGGGCGTATCAGGCCGGGTAATCACATATTCGCGCGCGGCATCGTCGAAGTGTCCGAATTGTTCCATCTGAGGAAAGTCTATCAATATTTGTAATTCAATTGCTTGAGGGATGCATCAGCCGAGCTGCCGCCATAGAGGAGCTGCCATTCTCCCTTCATGGGAACCATGTCGCCGGCTTCGGGCGACCAGGAGAGGAAGGTCTCTGCCGTCAGGGGGAAAGACACCTTGACCGTCGCTCCGGCCGGGATATGGACGCGCCGGAAGCCGCGGAGCGATTTCAGCGGGCCCTCGTTGTCGGCGGGACGCCGCACATAAAGCTGGACCACCTCGTCGGCGTCGCAGGTGCCCGTGTTCGTGACAGGGATCTCGAGAACGCCCCGCTTCACGCGCGCCTCCCCGTAGGAGAACGTCGTGTAGCTCAGGCCATAGCCGAAGGGGAAGAGCGGTTCGCCCGCGAAATACCGGTAGGTGCGGCCGCGCATGGCATAGTCTTCATAGTCAGGCACCTGGTCGATGCTGCGATAGAACGTGACGGGCAGTTTCCCCGAAGGCGCCACGTCGCCGAAGAGGATGCCGGCCAGGGCTGTGCCACCCTCCTGGCCGGGATACCAGGCCTGGACGATGGCCTCGCAGGTCTCCGTCTCGGGCACCAGGCCGATCGCGGAACCGGAGAAATTGACCAGCACGATGCGTTTCCCTGCCGCATGCAGCGCGGCGAGCAACTGCCGCTGCACGGCGGGCAGTTCGATGTCGGTACGGTCGCCACCCCGGAATCCGGGCAGCGCCACGGGCATCTCTTCGCCTTCGACCCGGGGCGAGATGCCACCCGCGAAGACGACCACCTCAACGCCTTCCAGTTGCTTCAGCACGGCTGCCACGTCCTTTTCGGACAGCGGATCCGGGCTGACGAGGTCGCAGCCGGGCAGTACAGTGAGTTCCGGCACCCGCGCACGCAGGGCGTCGGCCAGCGTGATGGTCTGCTCCGGAATCGGATTATAATTGCCCCAGAGCATCTCCCGGTCGTCGGCATTCGGACCGACCAGCGCGATCTTCGCGTCAGCCTGCAGCGGCAGGATCGCATCGCGGTTCTGGAGCAGGACGATGGACTCCTGTGCAATCCGGCGGGCCAGCGCCAGGTGCTCCGGCCCTTCGACGATCTCGTCACCCAGCTCGTCCCACGGCGTTTCAGCGGCATCCAGCTCGCCCAGGCGGATGCGGGCAGCCAGCACACGGGTCAGCGCCGGTTCCAGTTCCGCCTCGTCGAGCAGGCCGGCGGCGACGGTCTCCGGAATATGGCGGTACGATTCACCACAGTTGAGATCCGTGCCGGCGCGGACGGCTTCCGACACGGCATGTTCCACATCGGGGCTGTAGCCGTGCCGTCCCGGCATGAAGAAGTCGTGGATGGCCCAGCAGTCCGACACGACCAGGCCCTTGTAATTCCATTCGCCCCGGAGCACCGTGTCGATCAGGAAGGTATTGGCACCGCACGGCACGCCGCGGAAGCGGTTGTACGCAATCATGACCTCCTGCACGCCCGCCTTGGTCACCAGGTCCTTGAAGGCCGGGAGATAGGTCTCGCGCAGGTCGCGGTCGCTCACCTCGGCGTCAAAGCTGTGCCGGTTCCATTCCGGGCCGGAGTGGACCGCGAAATGCTTGGCGCATGCGTGGGCCTTGAGCACCGGTGCATCCGGATCGCCCTGCAGGCCCCGGACCACCGCCATGCCGAGCTGACCCGTGAGGTACGGGTCTTCCCCGTAGGTTTCCATGCCGCGGCCCCAGCGCGGGTCGCGGAAGATATTGATGTTGGGCGTCCAGAACGTGAGGCCCTGGTACCAGCCGGATTCCCCGGCGGCCACAGCCTGGCGGTGCTTNNATGCCGATGGGCTGCGGGAAGGTGGTCGCCTTGCCGTTGCGCGCCACGCCGTGCAGCGCCTCGTTCCACCAGTTGTAGGGCTGGATGCCCAGCGCCTCGACCCCGCCGGCGTCGTACCGCATCAGGGCGGTCTTGTCCTCGAGGGTCAGTTGGGAAATGAGCTGCCGCGCACGGTCTTCCGGCGTGGGACCCTGGGAGGTCTTTTCATGGGTGCAGGCAACGGCCAGCACGAGAATGGCGGTCGCCAGGAGAAGGAGTTTTTTCATAGTGTCACGAAGTTACGAATAATTTCGCCTTCTCCAGCCACCTTATTCAATATAATACGCCCGGTTGGCCGGGAGGATACCGGTGAAGGGGAAGAAGCCGAGGTTGCCGGCGCCATCCTGGCTCAGGACATAGACGGGGTGGCCCGAAGGAACGAGCGACGAAACGGGCGTGTCAGCATCGCGCCCCTGCAGGATATTGCCGGAAGTGGAGACGGAGACGCTTCCCTCAAGCTTCGTAAGCGACACGCCGGCCTTTTCGGCCATGATGACCACGGCGCAGCCGGCGGGGACCACGCTGCCGTCGCCCAGGAGGTAGAGCGCCTTGTCGTTCTTCAGGATGAAGGCTCGCGCACCCGTGGACAGCCGGTAACTCAGGCTCGGATGGAAGAACGTGGTCCAGTAGCGCGACTGGCCGTGCATCGTGGCCTGATGCGCGGAAAGGGAAATCGAAGCGGATGATGCCAGCGCAGCCTTGACGTTGACGTTCGCGGCCGGCATCGTGAACGAACTCCCGGTGATGGGCGTGCCGTTCACGCTGAAGACTACTTCATAGCCCGTAGGGACATTGCCCGTATACTGGAGCCCGACGCTCTGCGACTCGCCACTGTAGTATGTGCCGTTGCAGCGCAGCACGGTGCTGTAACCGTCCAGACCGCTCACCGAGTAAGAAACGCGCGTATTGCCCAGGCTCACGTTGGGTCCGAGCGTGACGGTCCAGGCGCGGCGCGCGCCGTCCACATCCGTTCCCTCATAGCCACCCGGCAGGCTTCCATTGAGATAATAATTGTTATCGAGGGTCGGTTTATTAGAAATTCCCACTATAGGGCCCTCCCCTACGAGTGCGCCCACAGAATCTCCGCCCGTAACGGTACTGCCCGCATAAAAACAATCGCGGACGGTACTGGGATACACCTTATAGCCAAAACCTGTTGCTAATTCCCAATCAGAATCAGCCATACCGACAATCCCACCAAAAGATTGACAGCTTGAAAAACCGTTGTTCGTGACCATGGCGGCACTGTAACAACCTTCTATGGTAGCTTCAATGATATAGCCCGCAATGCCGCCTAGATAATCCGCACCGTTGCTTCCGGCCTGTATGGAGACGGAACTTTCCACGCGGCACCCGGAAATCGTTGAAAAGAGGTGACCGTATCCGGCAATGCCGCCCACGTTCTTATTGCCCGTGAAGGTGCTGCTACGAAGCACGACGTCGCGGACCGTGCCGTGATCGCCGACGTTGCCGAAGAGGCCCACGTAATTCCCGCCGGAAAGGTTGATGCCGCTGATGGCACGGCCGCCGCCGTCGTAGGTTCCCCGGAACGGATGGCTTTGATCGCCGACGGGGACAAAGCCGCTGTCACACGTGATGTCGGCGGTCTGCAGGAAAGTCTTTCCTGTAACATCGTTGCCGGCATTTACATACGTCGCCAGGTTGTACAGGTCTCCTTTTGATTGGATGAGGTACCGCCCCTGGCTGTCAGTATCCAGATCTTCAAGGGTGCCCCGCGCCAGGACCGTGCCTCCATTCTTCGTGCCCGACCACGCGAAAGCGTTGCCCACCATGTCCGTAACGGTACCAGTCAGGCCGGTGACACTGAGGCCGGTTCCGGCCGGAGCGTGGATGGTGCCGCTGAAGGAGAGCACATTGCTGCCGCTGCCAGCCTCGTAGGTGAAGGTGCCCCACGTGGTTGAGATGGTGGGCGTACCGCTTACCACCACAATTTCGCTGAAGGGGATGGTGATGGTGGCCGGGCTGTTATTGTAGGGATATTTCGTGACGGCGAGGTCGTAGTTCAGCAGCGTGGGGGCGGTGTTGTCACACAGGGCCATGCGCACGAAGAGGTCCTTGTACTGCCAGGTATCGTCACCAGAGCCGTTGGCATCGAAGCGGATGACGATGTCCTGTGTCTCGGGGCTGAGCACCAGGGCGCCGGCATTGGCGGCGCGGTATCCGGGGGTGTCGGGCTTGAAGGCCTGCTGGTAGAGGTAATTCTCGGCATGGAAGAATTCCCGGCCGCTGGTACTTTCTGAGCCCTCGCCGCTGTTTTTGTAGTCGTAACGATGCGGGAAGAACCACTTGTACTCGATATCGTATACGCTGCTGCCCGATTTGTAGCCTTCAAAGCAGCCCTTGTAAACCGATTTGGAAGGCGTGCTTACCTTGCCGTCACCGTCCTTTCCGTCGTACTCTGTCGTATTGTCGGCCAGGATCTGGATATACTGGTAGCCGTCGTTCACCTCCTTCTCGGTAAAGCAGACCGTCGCGTAGAGCTTGATGCCGATGAGATCCAGATAGGGCTGCAGCACAGTGTCGTAGGTATTGATGCTTCTGATAAAAGGAAGCGCACTGACGACCAATGCCTTCTTATAATCATCGTCGTCATAGACGGTAAAATATGCGCCCTGGTTGCCGTAAAGAGGCTCGTCGTAATACTTGCCGGCAGCCAGGCCGGACGCAAAGTCACTGTTATCGATATAGACCAGGTCGGTGATGCTCTGGTGCAGATACGTGCTGGTAAACGTATAGTTATCGTAGTTCTGGATTTTCCGGACGCAGGAGGCCAGGACGGTGTGGAATGATTCGTCAAGCACCTCGATGCGATAGCTGTGGCCCGCACCGTTGTGGTAGATGAATTGTGATTCGCGGATATCCGAATTCTCGGTGATGGAGACGGTTTTCGACCAGTCCCCCGCCGCAAAATTCAGGACGTTCCAGTTGAGGGTGTAGTTCTCTCCCTCAAAGGCGGAGAGCCCCACCGTGCGGTAGTACACCCGTTCCGTCTTCGAATTGTCGGAGCGCGCAATGGAGAATGTACTCTCCGTTCCCTGTTGCGTCACGGTCCACCCGCTCTCCTGCGCCCGCACTTCCTGCCCCGCCAGCCCGGCTATCGCCGGCCCCGCCAGGACCGCCAGCACGAGCAATATGTACCGGAAAGCTTTCATCCCTGCAAATATACAAAATCTTGGCTTACCCGGGAGCCGGCGTCTATTCGAAATAGTACGCCTTGTTCGCCGGGATGGTGCCGGTGAATTGGAAGAAGCCGAAGGTGCCGCCGGAAGGCTTGCTCATGACGTATACGTTCTGACCCGAAGGGACGTCCAGAGAGGAAACGGCCGTGTCGGCGTCAGTGCCCCGCAGAATGTTGCCATCTTCTGGTGTGGCGCTACTTCCGGTCATCGTCAGCGTCAGATCCGCCGTGTCGGCGATGATTACCACGGCGCAGTCCGAAGGGACAATACTGCCATCCCCTACGCGGTACAGCACGTGGTCAGTGCCCATCGTGAAGGCCTGGGCCCCTGACGGAAGCAGGTAGTTGTCGGTAGAATTGTAGAACGTGGCCCAGTATCGCGTCTGGCCGGCAAATGTGGCCTGGTGGGCCATGACGGTCTCGACGGCCGGTATCACGCGGATGTATGTCTTGTCGCTGTCGCTGCCCGAGGCAAGGAAGGACCATGTCTCTTCGGCATCGCGCTCTTGGATGACGTGGCCGCTAGCCGTACAGATCACCGTTCCGCCGAGAGCCTTGCCAAAATCTCCTTTACCGGCATTCATCAAAAAATTACCATGGCCGCTATCGCCGCCAGCGCCGCCTTTGACATTGACCGTGCCGCCATTGACAGTAAGCACGCTGCTGATACCCACGCCACCGGTGGCTCCTTTTTGTCCCATATCAGGGCCGGTTCCGCCAAAACCAGAGCTGGTTACATTGCCACCTTTTCCGCCGGTGCCGCCTTTGACATTGACCGTGCCGCCATTGACGGTGAGAGAGCCGCTGATGCCTGTGCCACCAATGCCGCCACCGCCGCCCGTATTAAATCCACTGCCACCGTTTCCGCCGGTGCCGCCTATGACATTGACCATACCGCCATTCACGATGACGTTTCCCGCGATACCGGCATAGCCCTCATTGCCGTTGCCGGGGAGTTTATTATCGCTACTATTAGCTCCTGCTGCCGCTATCGTGCTATTGCTGACGGTTAGCGAGCCTTGTCCGTTGACAGTCAGCGTCGCGCCATCCGCAATGGTGATGCCTTTGCTCGCCGCCAGCGTCACACCCTCGGCTATAGTCAACGTCACGTTGCCAGTCATGCTGATGGTCGTGAAAGCCATGTCCTCGGTCACCTCATAACTCCCAGCCGCCCATACCTGCTCGGACGTGGCGGCATTTAGGGTATAGTTCTTAACGACTCTGCCGTGATACGGGCTGACACCCTTTACATCGAGTTGCGCTATGCCTGGTCGTTTATTATTGAAATATTCGACGGTATAGTGGTAGTTCTTGTCCAGCGTCCTGCCGTTGCAGACCACCACGGGCTCGGGACATACGGGAGAGCCGAGATATTGGTACTCGTAATCTACGCCGCTGATGGTTGTGGAGGATCCATCGATGAGATACCTATCCTGCTCAGAGTAGGTGATGACCATCTTTTTGACCGTGACACCCGTGGTACTGGCTTCGCTGGTTTTGCTGAACGACTTCGTATTCTCCACATTGGCATCGTCCATATTAGTCTCGGCAAAAAGCGTGTTGTCATACCTGTCATACACAATTACGTGCCAGATGTAGTAGGTCGATCCTCCGCTAATGGTGAATGTCACGTCGCCTTCTCCAGTGAGGTTGATGTTGTCACGAACAGCGATTTTGTTGATGGAACTGGCAAAGGTTAAGCCGATGCCGTCGGCCAGGGTGAAGCTGACGCTGCCTGTGGAGTTGTATGTCCATATCCGGGGCGAACTATAATATGGTGTGCCCGAAGAGCCTTCCTCATAGAAGTAGCCCCAAAAATCAAGAGCGCTATTGCCCTGTCCGCCGCTGAAAAGATAGGTCTTGGTCACCGTCTCGGCCCAGACCGCCGGGCCGGCCACTGTCAGTGCGGCGAAGGTCAGCAGCGCCGCGGTAAATAATCTATTCCACATAATATGCCTTGTTTGCCGGGATGGTGCCGGTGAATTGGAAGAAGCCGAAAGTGCCGCCGGACGCGCCCAGGACGTAGACCTTCTTCGTGCCGGTGACGAGGGCGGAGGGCGCCGTGGCAACGTCCACGCCCTGAAGGATGTTGCCGTCCTCGGGAGTGGCAGAGGCGGTGGTAGCCGTGAGCGTGAGGGTGCCGCTGCCACCCGAGACGCCAGTCAGGGCCGATGCCTCCGCCATGATGATCACAGCGCAGTTGGCGGGAATGACAGAGCCATCCCCCACGCGGTAGAGGTCGTGGTTGTTATCCATCGTAAACGCCTGTGCCCCAGCGGGAAGCGCAAAGTTCCAATAAGGGTGGTAGAACGTGGCCCAGTAGCGCGTCTGGCCGGCGAACGCGGCCTGGTTGGCAGTGAGGGCCATTGATTCATCATCCCCGCTTGGATATGGCACGAGGGTCTTGCCGTTGAGGCTCCCTATTTTTTTGGTGATGTCACCGGTGTATGTATTGCTGCCGTCCCAGAGCGCCTGGCTGTCCTTCACCTTGAGCGTGTGGCAAGAGTAACCATATGCCGATAGAGACTGGCAGGTGGTAATGATACTATTGGCGGGACGAGTCCAGCCGAGGGTAATGGTTCTGCCAGCCTCAGTGGCGATGCCTGAACTGTTCCTGCCGACGGCTTCTACCTTGCCTCCGAGGATGGTAATGTCGCCATTGGCACGAATGGCGGAATTATTGAGCCCATAGGCTTTCAGGACGCCGTTTCCTTGCTGCTGGCCGTAAATGGTGAAATTACCACCTATCTCGATTGGTCTTAGCATTGTAAAATTGCTGATGCTGAACGTGGCGCCGTCGCAGAGAATGAGATGGACATGGTCGCCATTAATACGGATACTGCCGCTAGATACGGCGTTGTTGTTGACCACATACCAGCGGGTGGTACCGTCGGCGCCGAGGGTGACGTTGCCAATGGGGATAATGGCATAACAGCTACACTGCTGCTCGATGCCGTCGCCGTCAATGTAACTGACGACGGGCAGGTACTCGTAGCCCAAGACGATGTCGTATGCGCGCATAGTGAGCGTGGCACCGTAAATGACTTCGGCGCTCTTGTCGACGCCACCGCCGGTGGCCGTGAAGTGGGTCCAGTATCCGCCGGGCGCCGTACCGGTGCCGGTGTAGGTAAGGGCGAGGGCAGTGCCCTCAGTGTAGTACCGCTTTCCGTCGAGGGTGATGCCATCGTCGTAGGTGGTCATTGTGGCGCTAACGGTGGTTCCGCCAGTGCGGGTGGGCAAGGTGACGGAGGAAGAGGTGGTGATCTTGAAGACGTCGCTGATAATGTTAGCAGATTGAGACCCCATCTGATAGGCGCAGTCGTGGTAGTAGGCACGAGTGATGGTATTGGTGCCTTCCTGGGCATCTGCGATGATGCCATAATCAAAAATCGTATCGGCGTATTTGACTAAGGTATTCTCAACGAAGCAGTCAGTGATTGTTCCGTTCTTGAGGTATCCCACGAGTCCGCCGATGTTGTCATAGCCCCGGATAACGGCATCGCGGAGTACGACGTTTTTCACCGTGCCCCCGTCAACGTAGCCAAATAGGCCCAGGCTGCCGGCGGCAGAGCTCGCGGAGGAGCCATTCTTATAGACGCGGATGCCGCTGATGGTGTGACCCTGGCCGTCAAAAGTGCCACGGAAAGGATAGCCATAGCCACCGATGGGGGTAAAGTTGTTCTCTTCGGTGGCAACGTTCCAGGCGTCTGTGTAGATGTAGGCGATATCGGCGGTCTGGCGGAAGGTCTTGCCCGAGCAGTCGTTTCTGGGAGTGGCGGCGCCATACCCTTTGACGATGCGGGCAAGGTAATCCAAGTCTTGCTGCGAGGCTATCTCATAGATATTGGAGCCCAGCGAGTGGAGATCGCTGAGGGCGGGCTGACGGAGGTCGTAGCGCTTAGAATTAGAGCCTACATAATCGCCGGCGCCAGTGACGGTAACTGTGCCGGAAGTGGTACCCTGGGTGTAGCTCAGGGTATAGTCCACGTCCTTGAGCAACGTCCGGTTCTCAATGGTGACGATGGGCTCCGGGCAGACCTGGCCGTAGTCAACGTAGCTCTGCTCGATGCCGCTGATGGTGCAGTAGTTGAGTGGGGTATGGGTAGCCACGTCGATGTAGATGCGACCGAAGGTGGTGCCATCGGGGATATTGATGGTGAGCGTATTGGTGAACATGCCGTTGACCGATAAGCCAGAGATGTCTGCACCCGCCGTAGGAGAGACACGGACTCCGGCGAAGTAATACTGCGTGGAGGAGAATACTATTCGGAATGAACCATTGGTGGTGACATCGGTCAGGCTGCTACCGTTGGCAAACGCGAGGATGCCTTCGAGCGACATTTTAATACCCCTTTCTAGGGTAAAATTCGAATCACTGTTATTTGATAAGAAGTGCATTTCCGCACCATTGTAGGGGCCTTTCACTTGTGCCTGAAGACCCGTGCCGGAAATGGCGTATACGTACTGGCTGCCGTCAGTATATCCTTGAATAATCACGCTCGTCGAGATGGTGGGCTGGGCCCAGGCCGCCGGGCCGGCCAGGGCCAATGCGGCGAGCAGCAGCGCAGCGGTAAATAATCTATTCCACATAATATGCCTTGTTTGCCGGGATGGTGCCGGTGAATGGGAAGAAGCCCACGTTGCCGCTGGAATCCATGCTCAACACATGCGCGCCCGAAGGGGCGGCGGTGGCGGTCGAGGTGCCCTGAAGTTTGTTGCTGCCCACTGACATCGAGGAGATTGTCTTTGTCAGGGTGATTCCGATGGAATCGTTGGTAGAAGAAGATTCTACCATGATGATCACGGCGCAGCCGGCAGGGATGATGGAGCCGTCCCCCACGCGGTAAAGCGCGTTGCCGGAGCCCATTGTGAAAGCCTGTGCGTCAGCGGGAAGCTGGAAGCTCAAAGAAGGATGGTAGAAGGTTGCCCAGTAGCGCGTCTGGCCGGCAAACGTGCCCTTTTGGGCCGTGACGGAAAGCGTACTGATCTCAAATACCAGTACGAAACGTTTTTCGCTGAGGCTGCCCGAGGCCAGGTCGTTCCACAAGTAGTAATTGTTGCTCTCACGGATGACATAGTTAGCCGCCGTGCAGGTCACCGCGCGGACGAGAGCACGATTATACATGCCGGCCTTGCCCGGGAGACCCTCGCTGAGATCGAAGAGCGTGCCGCTGGTACCGCCCTTACCGCCGGCACCACCGGCACCGCCTACGGTATTGACAGTTCCACCCGTGACGGTCAGCGATCCGGTGATACTCAGACCGCCAAGGCCACCATCGCCGCCTGTTCCGGCACCTGCGCGAACAAATCCGCTCGAGCCGCCGTAGCCACCGGCGCCGCCAGTACCGCCTGTGATATTGACAATACCGCCATTGACGATGAGTGAGCCGTCGATGCCAGCACCGCCCGTACCGCCATTGCCACCGGTGCCGCAAATGTGTTGATACCCGGAAGTCCCGCCGCCAGCGCCGCCTTCGCCACCTGTACCGCCTGTGACATTGACCGTACCGTCATTGATGATAAGTGAGCCGCTGATGGCGGCACTTCCCGTACTGCCGGGACCACCGGTGTCGCCATTGTTGGTTTCGCCGCCATTGGCACCGTTGGTGCCCTTTTCTCCCTTGCCGATAGTGACGGTCAGCGAGCCGGGGCCAACCATGGTCAGCGTCGCGCTACCAGCGATGGTGATGCCGCTTTTCGCCGTCAGCGTCACGCCGTCGGCAATCTCAAGATTCACATTACCCATCACGTGGACGGGTTGTAGTGTTGTCTTGTCTTCCGTCACCCGAACGGTGCCCGACCATTCCCACGGTACTGTTCTGGGGTCATAGATGTCGAATTCCTTCGATACGCTGCCGTGATAGGGGCTTTTGCCTGTGACAGTGACGGTGGCAGTGCCCGGATCGGTGTTATTGGCATAGCTAACGTCGTAGTGTGTTCCCTTCGTGAGCGTCGTGCCGTTGCAGACCACTTCGGTGGGTTCAGGCTGTATCGGGGATCCCGTATATTCATACTTTTCGTTCACGCCGCGGATGATGGTCGAGGATTCGTTGATCAGGTAGATGTCCTTATCCGAGTAAGTGATGACCAGCTTGTAGAAAATGCCTGTGCTAATGGTCGTGCTGAACGAGTGGGTGCTTTCTGGATTGGCATTGATGACCGCTTGGGCCTCGTTATGCAACTCGACGTGCAAGATGTAGCGGTTATTCGTGCCGCCGCCCACCGTAACGGTGACATTGCCACTCACGGCAAGGCCATTTTGAACAAAGATTTGGTTGCTTGAGCTGGCGATGTCTATGGTGATGCCGTCGGCCAGGGTAGCGTGGATGCTGGCGGTGGAGCCATAGGTCCACGACGGCGTATCTGAAAAGCAATTATAGCGAGCATCCTTACCCTCCTCGTAGAAATAGCCCTGGCACTCGCCGCCGCTCATTGAGCCGCTGAACAGGTACGTCTTGGTGATGGAATCAGCCCACGCCACCGGACTGGCCAGGGCCAGCGCGGCGAGAAAAAGGATGATTGTTATGAGTGTCCGTTTTATCATTCTGAGCGAAGCGAAGAATCTAATTATCAATGTAATATGCCTTCCCGGCCAGGATATTGCCGGAGAACCGGAAGAAACCCACATTGTCGTCCGTGTCTTTGCTCAAGACATAGACGTATTTGCCGGAGGGAAGGTTCAGGGATAAGACAGGTGTTTTGTCGTCCGTGCCACGGAGGATATTGCCCGCGGTAGAGACAGACACGCTTTCGTCGGTCTTTGTAAGCTTTACGCTCCCTTCTGTCGAGATAACCACTACGGCGCAGCCGGCAGGGACCAAGGATCCGTCGCCCAGCAGGTAGAGCGCGTGATCAGCCTTCATGATAAAGGCGTGTGCATCGTCGGGCAGCCGGTAATGGCACGTCGGGTGACAGAACGTACACCAGTAGCGCTGTTGCCCGTCGAACAGGGCAGAGATGCTGAAGCAGGTCATCGTTTCGGCCGTCCGGACCTGCGCGGTCACCGTGACGTCCTCTCCCGGCATCAAGAAATTATTGTTGTTGACGGGCGTGCCGTTCACGCTGAAGACGACTTCGCTGCCGTAGGGGACGGCGCCGGAGTAGCGAAGCGCGATGGTTTGTCCTTCTCCGCTATACCAGGTGTAGCCGGAGCTCCCGTAACGCAGGTAGCCGCTGGCGTTATAGAAGTATCCGGCAAGTTGGCTGGTTGCGTAGGATGTCTGCGGATCCGGGAGGGCTACGCCCTCGCCCAGGGTAATGGTAAAGCCCCGCTGCGCGCTACCGGGCAGGTTGGGATTGATGTAGAAATTGTTTTGGGCATTGATTATCCCTTCCCCGAAAATGGCTCCTTTTTCGCCGCTGCAGGAAAAGGTTGTGCCGGCGTAGAGGCAATCCTTGACAGAGGTAAAATTCGTCGTTATGGCGCCGTCAAGTGTTTTTTCGAATTCGCAATGGCCGACAATGCCGCCGAAAACGCCGCAATCCGCGTGCCCGTCGTCGGTAACAGCAGCGGCGCAATAACAGCCTTCAATCGCTCCGGCATAAAAATACCCCGCTATACCACCGTGATACATCGCACCATCGTTTTTTGCAAGGATGGATACTGAACTTTCCACGCGGCAGCCGGTTACCGTGCTGTGGTCGCCGTAGCCCACAATGCCTCCGACATAATTATTGCCCTTGAAAGTGCTGTTGCGCAGGATGACGTTCCGAATGATACCACCAGCCACCTTGCCGAACAGGCCCTGATAATCTGCATCCCTGTCGGATTGGATACCGCTGATGACGTGACCGCCGCCGTCGTAGGTTCCACGGAAAGATTTCGGCGAATTGCCGATCGGCACAAATTTGTTGCCACACGTGATGTCGGCGGTCTGCAGGAAAGCTTTGCCTTCCATATCCTGGCCTGCATTGACCGCGTTAGCCAGCGTGTACAGTTCGTCCTTCGTACGGATGAGATAGCGGCGCTGGCTGTCCTGTTGGAAATCATCCAACTCTCTCGCAGCGGACACACACGAGGACACAGTCTGTTCACCCGTCCAGGTAAAGGCGTTGCCCGCCACGTCCTGAATGGTGCCTGTCAGCGCCGTGGCCTTGAACACGGTGCCACCCTTCGCGTCGATTCTGCCCGCGAAGGTGAGTACGTTCGTGCCACTGCCCGCCTCGTAGGTAAATGTACCCCACGACGTAGTCAGCGTAGGCGTGCCTGTCACGACGACAACCTCGCTGAAGGGCAGGCTGACGGCAGTGGGGGAACTGCGATAACGCGCTCCTTTCGCGATGACGGGAATGTCGAGCAGTGTGGGAGCCGTATCGTCGAGGACGGCCAGCCGCACGAAAAGGTCCTTGAACTGCCAGGTATCTTCGCCGGAACCTCTGGCGTCGAAACGGAAAGTCAGATCTTTAGTGGCAGGATCCAGCACCAGGGCCCCGGCGTCAGTGGCGCGATAGCTGGGGTCGTGGGATTGAAATGCCTGCTGCCAGAGATAACTGTTTGCGTGGGGAAATTCGGAATGGGTGGCGGTTTGAGAGCCATCCGTCCGGTCGTGGGCATCGTATCTATGGGGAAAGAACCATTTGTACTCTTGATCGGATAGCAAGGTACTTCCCTTGTATCCCTCGAAGCAGGCCTTATAGAGCGACTTGTCGGGCGTGTTGACCGCTCCATTCGTGTCTTCCGCGTCGAAGGTCGTCTCGTTGTCGGCCAGGATCTGGATATACTGGTAACCGTCGTTCACCTCTTTCTGGGTGAAGCACGCGGTGGCGTAAAGCTTGTTGCCGCAGCGCTTCAAGTAATTCGGGAAATCCGCATGAGAACCCATATGGGCCACACAGGCACTGACATCTACATTATAGCTCTTCTTTTCGTAATTATTGTCGTCCATAATTGAAATGAACTGGCCTTGGCTGTAGGTGTGCGTTGCATCGTAATACTTGACGTCGCCCACGCCCGAAGCAAAGTTGCCGTTGTTCAGATAGACGAAGTCGGTAAGGCTCTTGTTAATGTATGTGCCGGTAAAAGAATGAAAATAATAATTTTCATCGCTTATCGTGAGAGCGTCCAGCACCATGTCAACGGAGGCCAGGACATTGAGTTCTTCCGGGTCCAGCAACTCAATACGAAAGAAGTGCGAGGCACCCTCCTGATGAAAGTAATAACGCGGATCGGCCGTGTTCTTAATAAGCTCTATGGGGATATCTTTCTCCGCCTCGCCCGCATTGAAATGAAGATCGCTATACATATTCGTGAAATGGACCCCGGCGATGGCCGACTGGCTCACTGTGCGATAACGTACCGTTCCTGCCTTCGACGAGGCATTATGATAGACACGGAAGAAGCCACTCCTTGCAAAGGCCTGAACACTCCACTCACTGTCCTGCGCCCACGCCGCCGGCCCCGCCACCAGCGCGGCGAGGGTCAACAAGATAACGGCGATATTCCTGCGGGTCGGCATGCTTTACCACACTTGGTTTGTGGAAGTCGTATTCGAGGTAAAGCGGGCTTGTGACACTTCTATGTTCTGGAGGCTGATAAATTTGCCCTGTGCGCCCATAACCGAAGACGGGATATTTCCTCCGCAAACATATAGTGCGTTGTCTGCGCCGATGATATCAATGGAGTAGGTGTCGGTATTCGTGGATGTACCCACGCGATTATTCCGCAGCGAAGCGTACAGCACCGTCTCGGTTCCACTCGGGACGTTTATCTCGATGGGGCCACAGACGTCGTCCCAACCTCCCGTATTAAGGGTGCGCGACTGCACCAGTGCATTGTTCGCGCTGATCACCTTCATACTCTTCACAGGCAACAAGGTGGTTGCACTGCTGCTAGCCTTGAAAGAGAACCGGTAAATGCTCTGCTCGTTCTGGAAGTTGGCGGCGTTGGTCGTGATATTCGTCCCTGATACATTGTTGACCGTCACCGAAGCGGTGGCGTAGTCGTAATTGGTCTCAATAGTAGCGAGATTACCGTCCTGGCCCGTATATTCCCAGGTCTTGCGCGGAATCATCAGGGTGAGCGCATCGTCTTTGGCGAGACCGCTGACCGTGCCGGTCAGGGTTGCGGTGGTGGGATAATCCCCGGAGCCGGGAGTTACGCCCAAAGCAGCGACGTCGGCGTTATCTTTGAAGATACTCACCTCTTCGGTAGATTTCCAGTAAGCGTTCAGCTGATCCTTCGTCCCGCTTTGGTCCAGGTACAGCGCCTTGGTCCCGGCATCCTTGGATGCCTGGATCGTGATGGTGTATTTACCATCGGTCGGCGTTACGGTCGGCGTAGGGTCTACCAGGTCTTCTACCGGCTGGCATCCTGCCATCATGCATGCGATGGCCAGGATAAAAAACATGTTCCGTTTCATATTTTTAGTAATCATTATTTTTCAAGAAACACTATTTTACAACGTAAAGATACGACTCTTTTTATAAAAGAGTGTCCCTTCTGAGTTTACAAATCTTGTAAACTCCGTTGATTTCGTCACTTTTTTTGAAATTCTTTAGAATTTCAGGTAAAATTCGCGGGTAAGCGTGCGATATTCGTCGGTGAAGCCGGCGGCGTCCTGGATGGC
>LUZE01000034.1 GCA_001602845.1 Bacteroidales bacterium Bact_13
CCGCATGAAGAACGAACTGTTCGGGACACCCGTCTATTTTACGGACGACGTGGCGGGCGCCTATGCTGCCGCCTACTACAACAACTACGAGGACGGATACACCATCTGCTCCATGAACAGCGGCAAGCCGCTCGTGCTCGACGCCAAATGGGCGAAGACCTCAGGCGTCTCCGTCATCACGGGCTATTGCTGGGTCCGCCAGCTTGACGACGGGCAATATACGGTCAAGGCGGACGTCCAGCTCACCAACGGTTTTTCCTTCTTCATCGACTGGAAAGGCCGGCTCCGCTGACAGCATTTTTTTCGGGGGTCGCAAAACACTTTCCGTTTTTTTTGCTTAACTTTATCGCAAATTGTACTAATACCTTAATAATTTGCCTATGAAAAAGTATTTTGCTGAATGCATCGGAACGTTCGTCCTGACGCTCCTGGGCTGCGGAACGGCTATGTTCCTTGGCTGCAACACGCCGGCCGGCGTCGTCGGCACGGCCATCGCTTTCGGTCTGACCGTGGTGGCTATGGCCTACACGATCGGCGGTATCAGCGGCTGCCACATCAACCCTGCCATCACCTTCGGCGTGGCTCTTTCGGGCCGCATGAAATGGGGTGAAGCCATCGGCTACTGGATCGGCCAGATTGTCGGTGCGATCATCGCAGGTGCCGTCCTGTTGCTCCTGAGCAAGGTTGTCACCGCTCCCGACCTGACGGGTGGTCTGGGCACCAACGGCGTTGCCAATGCAGGCGGCGTAGGCGGCGCACTCCTCGTCGAGTTCATCGCTACGTTCATCTTCGTCCTGGTGGTGCTGGGCACGACCGACGCCAAGAAGGGTGCCGGCAACCTCGCAGGCCTGGCCATCGGTCTGACGCTGATCCTCGTTCACCTCGTTTGCATCAACCTCACCGGCACTTCCGTGAACCCGGCCCGTTCGATCGGCCCGGCTCTCTTCGTCGGTGGCGAAGCCCTCGCAAACGTCTGGGTCTTCATCCTGGCCCCGATGGTGGGTGGCGCCTGCGCAGCAGGTGTCTGGAAAGCGCTGGCGAAGTAACAACGCCTTACAACAAAAACGGGAGCCCGCTAGGACTCCCGTTTTTTTTTGGCCGGACCTGACTACTCAAGCTGGTACGCCAAATGGACACCCACCTTGTTCTTGGGACTTTTCACCAGAACGTAGTTATGGCTGGATGTTGGGTTTATATAAGACTCGTTCCGGTTAAAGTACCAGTCTTTCAACGTTCCGTCCTCCTCGCTGGCTTCCCAGTGCGCCAGTTCACACGAGAAACCCGAAAAAATGTATGCGTTTTTGTGCTCGGTCTTGACAAAATGCAATTGACTGACAGAGGCCGTGTCAACTTGGACCATAGTACTGTTCAATACATCCGGCCAAACTTTGACAAAACGAAGATTCGTTATTTCTCCCAACTGGCCGTCCTTAATATGCACGTCGCAGGAAATCACTATCTTTTCATTGGCCCGTTTCCCTTCCTTGACCCGGTCCCGTTCCACGTAAATGTGATATCCGTCACTGATTTCCGTTACAATAAATTTTTCATCCTTGTTGCTTGTCACATCCGGCGTCCAAACACCGCCATTTGTATAAATACTATATTGACGCTGGTCGCGATCGTCAACGGTTACCGCGTAGAACTCTGCCCCTAAGTTCTGGAACAAGAACTTGCCCGACGGGCCTTGGGGCAGCTGCTTTACGACGACGGTAGTCTTGTAGTCAAGTTTCTTTCCTTTCTCGTCGTTGCTGGCCCAGATGTAGAATGTGCCGGACCGTTCCTCGCCTGTCGTATTCTCGGCAACACTGATTTTCACGGCCGGATAGGTTTCTTCGTCCAGATAGGGCTCGACATCTGCCCAGCCGATGAGGTCATTCTCAGCTTCTGCGCCCCACGACTTGATGCCCGATGGAATCGAAGCCCAAACCACTTTCGTGTCCTCCGCACCAGTAAATGTCAATGAAGAAGGGTCGGCTGTGATGGTGATCTCCGGCTCGATATAAGGCTGCTGCGTGATGGGCAGGACGACGGTCTTAAGCACCTTTCCTTTCGAGTTGGTGGCTGCTACCGTGATCTTGCCCGAACGTTCCTTCTTCGTCTGGTTGTCAGTGACCTTCACGTACATAAAGTTCACATCGGAAGGAATTTCGCACTTAATCCAGTCGGCTTCAGTCTTGCAGGTATAGTAGAGATAATTCGTAACGATGGCGATGCGGTGATATCCGCCCTCGCCTGTCTTGTCGTTGATAGAGGACGGCTTGAGCTGAAGGTCGCCGTTCTCCGGCTCTTCCTCGAGCAACGTCTCATTATAGGCCAGGTCCACCTCCACATCCGTATCGCCATCAGGCTTCACGGTAACGGGTTTGGTCGTGCGTTTACCCGTATGACGGTTCACCACGGTGATTTTCTTCTGACCGGGAATCTGTGGATTCGTGATCACGTTACCGTCCTTGTCGAGCACGTAGCTGATGCTCACGTGGCCCGTCCCTTCATCAAGCAGGACCACGAGCGTGATTTCCTCACCGTTCGCGTCTTTCGTCTTCACAAGGTTGGGCACCAGGCGCTCGCCCTCACCATTGTCCAGAATATTCTTATACTCTTCCGAGAAACACACGTCGTTATACCAGATGGTGGCCATGTCTTTCCCGACATAATCCCAGAACGTATCGCCGTTTTCCCAGTAGATGATGTCCATCCCACGCATCTTGTCGGCCAGTTTCGCCGCATCCCGCCCGTAGTTCACCAGGTTGTTGGCAGCGTTCTGCAAGAAGCCTTTCACATCGCCTTCCTTGACCAGTTTCTCCGTAGCGGTGATGGCGCCATACAGGTCTTTCCCATAGCCCAACTGCGTGCTCATGGGACTGGCATCGATGACGATGGCAGCGCCCTTCTCGATGAGTTCGGCACCGACGACGGTGATGTTTTTGCCGGGCGTGATGTCCAGGTCGCGAGCCTTTTCTCCGAAATCCTGGTCAGCATAGTTGTAAAGGTTGACATAGATCTGGCTGGCACGGTTGTCAAGCTTGCCTGCGCTGAAGTCTCGCCAGAATGCCACATGATCGGTATAACCGCGGCGCAGCTCTGAAGGAATCGTATTGTACAGTTCTTTCAGCTTAGCGGGATTCGACGTCCATCCGAGTTCCCGCATCGTGGTGACAGTGGATTTGCGGCTGACGGTTCCCGCCTTCTTACAGCCAGTCACGAAGTCAAAAATATCACTCAGTATGCCGCGTGTGGTCGGGGTACTGAGTATGCCGGTAGACTCCAGATTTGAGAGCATTTCCTCATATTCGTCGGCCCGATCCACGATGCCGTCAATGTAATTGTACAGATCCTGGGTCGCCTTCTTGCAGGCCTGATTGTTGTCCAGGTCGTCCATCGTGGACGAAAACGGAGCATTTTTGCCGCCGCCCTTGGAAACCAGCGCGTAGTAAGCCCAACGGACGGCACGCGCATCGAGCGAATAGGTCACCAGGGCGTCGAGGTCGTCCTGGAATACTTTCGAATCGGAATACTGTGTTACCTTGACGAATTCATCCACCGTATCACCGACTTCCCATGCGGGCGAATTGTCCTCGAAGCCACAACACGTGAGCATGGGAATGACAGCCATCAGCACGAGTGTGCGGCACACATCTCGCAAAAGGGGAAACAATCTCATAATCAATAGGTTTTATATAACCCTATAAAGATACGGAGAATAATTCGTAAAAACAAAAACTACATTCCCATGCCGCTGTTCATATTCCAAATAACCGTTTCACCAAAGTGTGCGCGTCTCATCGGCCATACAACTCTTAAACGGCCACTTGCTTGCGCATACCCACTTCATCTGAGGGTGGTGTGCGCAGCCGAAGCTTTCAATAGGCCATGTAGCCAATAATAACTGCGCACACTTTGCCGCCCCACTACCAATCGGCGTATAGGAATAAATTAGATATTATCGTTGGGGCAAAAAACAAGCCTCCCTTTACCGCAAAAAGGGAGGCCCGTTTATAATCTACAGTCAATCAGACGCTTTGAATGCAGCGAAGAATTACATTCCCATGCCGCCGTCGACCAGGATGACCTGGCCGGTGACATACGAGGCGAGGTCGGAGGCGAGGAAGGTACAGACCTTGGCGACTTCGGCGGGTGAGCCGCCGCGGCGCATCGGCACCTTGGCTTCCCACTGTTTGCGGACTTCGGGCGACAGTTTATCGGTCATGTCGGTGATGATGAAGCCGGGGGCGACGGCGTTGGCGCGGACGCCCTTCGGGCCGAGTTCGGCGGCGATGGATTTGGCGAGGCCGATCATGCCGGCTTTCGATGCCGAGTAGTTGCACTGGCCTGCGTTGCCGTGGACGCCGACGATGGAGCTGATATTGATGATCGAGCCGCCGCGCTGGCGCAGCATGACGGGCGACACGGCGTGGATGAAGTTGAATGCGCTCTTAAGGTTAACGGTCAACACGGCGTCCCACTGTGCTTCGGTCATACGGAGCATGAGGCCGTCTTTGGTGATACCGGCGTTATTGACGAGGACATCGAGGTGTCCGAAGGTATCGACGACTTGTTGGACGGCGTCGTGGGCCTGTTGGAAGTCGGCGGCGTTAGAGGCGATGGCCAGGACGCGGGCGCCGAGGGTTTCGAGTTCTTTTTTGGTTTGTTCGCCGGTCTCGTCGATGACGAGGTCGGTGAAGGCGATATCGGCGCCTTCTTCTGCGAATTTAAGGGCGATCTGTTTGCCGATGCCCCGTGCCGCGCCCGTTATCAGCGCGACCTTTCCTTTCAATAATTCCATATTCTTCTTCTTTAGTTTCTTTTATTTGTTTCCAACTGATGCTTTTGCTATGCTGCTCTGGCGTTCGTCACGCTCGCAGAAAAATGCTCGCTTTGCCGAAACGCCATCCGCAGTTACGCAAAAGCATTTGCTGTAGCGGATAGGATATGACTCTGAAACCCGTGCCACCCACGGCTTACTTATTACTGGGGCTCCGCCCCAAACCCCGCCGCTTCGGCCTGCTATTGCTCAAGCTCACCCTCACGGCCTCCGCTAGCGGCTGATGCCGCCTTGTACCTCTCCCTCTATTAAATTTCAGCTATTAAATCATATTCATTCGCGCCGGTGATGGTGACGTCGATAAAGTCGCCAATAGTGGCGCGGCCATTAATCAGTATTTCGCCGTCGACTTCGGGAGACTCCGTTTGGGAACGGGCGACGAGAATGCCGTCGGTGAAGCTGTCGACAAGGACGCGCTCACGGCGGCCGATGCGCGACTGATTGTACGCCAACGAGATGCCACTCTGAAGTTCCATCAAACGGTCGTACCGCTCCTGCTTCACTTCAGCCGGAATCTCATCCCTGTAATGCAACGCACCGTAGGTCCCCTCCTCTTCGGAGTATTGGAAAGCCCCCAACCGCTCAAACCGGCATTCCTGCACGAAGTCCAGCAAATCCTCGAATTCAGCCTCACCCTCGCCCGGATGGCCCACGATCAGCGTCGTGCGAAGCACCACGCCAGGGACCAGGCTGCGCATCCGCGCCACCAGGTCGCGCGTCTGACGGCCGTTCACGCCGCGCCGCATCATCTCCAACACCCGGTCAGCACTGTGCTGCAACGGAATGTCGATGTACGGGCAGATCTTCGGATTGTCGGCCATTACCCGCAGCACGTCTTCGGGAAAACCCGCCGGATAGCTGTAGTGAAGCCGGATCCATTCGATGCCGTCGATTTCGGCCAGCCGGCCGAGCAGCTCGGCCAGAGCACGCCGGCCGTACAGGTCCAGCCCGTAATAGGTCGTGTCCTGGGCGATGACGATAAGTTCCTTCACGCCGGCGGCGGCCAGCAGCCGCGCCTCTTCCACAAGGGATTCCATCGGCACGCTCACATGCGGGCCGCGGATCAGCGGGATGGCGCAATAGGAACAGGAACGGTCGCAGCCTTCGGCAATCTTCAGATAGGCATAATGCGACGGCGTGGTCAGCACGCGTCCCAGCGTGTCGAGCGTCAGCACCCCGTTCCATTCATCCACCTCGGGAATCTCGGCCGGAAGCACTGCGCGATAGCGCTGCGACAGGCAGCCGAACACCGAGACCTTCTCCACGAAGCCCTCTTTCTTGGCCTCGACCGCCTCCAGGATGGCATTGATGGACTCTTCCTTCGCGTCCTGAATGAAGCCGCAGGTGTTGATGACCACCTCGTCCACCCGGCCCGTGGCCAGGTCGACGGTCTCGGGCACGAGCTCGTAGCCGCGCTCCTGCAGGACACGCATCAGATGCTCCGAATCGACACGATTCTTGGAGCAGCCCATCGTCACGACCTGGATCCGTTTCACTCCGCCTTTGCTTCCTCGGGATTCTCTTCCGTATTCTCCTCTTCGTCCTCGGCGAACGCCAGCGTTGCGTACTTGCGCAGCTCTTCGTACCAGCCCAGGATCTTCTTCATGTGCGAGACATAAAAACGGTCCGGGTCGTAGTTGGGAAGAACCTCGGCAAAGAAGGCCTGGATGGCCTTGGAATCCGCCTTCGGGCTGAGGGCCTCGCCCTCGCCGAGCTTGGATGCCATCGTTTCGAGCACCTGCTTCAACGGGACATCCGTCTCATCTGTAAAGATCGAGATGTCGGCCAGCGAGCTTACCTTGGCGCTCGCGCCGAGCATCGTGCGCTGTTTCGTAGCCAGCGACTCGGCGATGATACCGCCGCGACCCTGCGCTACGTATGCAAAAAGTCCATGTTCTCCAGACACGGAGAGAATTTTCTTCAGATCAGTTTTTTCCATCTTCTTTAATCCTTTCTAAAATATCCAAAATGGCCGGCAGCAGCGGCTTCCGGCCGTCATTTTCCAATATGTAATCGGCGCGGGCGGCACGTTCGGCGTCGCTCCACTGCGCCGCCATGCGCCGCCGCACCTGGCCTTCGTCCAGCCCGCTCCGCGCCATGACCCGCTCCACGCGGACCGAATCCGGCGCCGTCACCGCCAATACCTTGTCATACAGCTTCTCCGGCAGGGGCTTCTCCAACAGGATGGCGGACTCCAGGATCACCGGCGCGTCGTCTTGCGGCAGGCTGTCGAGCCAGCGGTGGAAATCGCGGATCACGGCCGGATGCACCAGCGCCTCTACGCCGGAGAGCAGGGCCGGATCCGAAAAGATGCGGCTGGCCAGCGTCCTGCGGTCAAGCCGTCCCGACGCATCCAGCACGCTATCGCCGCAAAGCCGGACGACATCGGCCAGAAGGGCGGGATCGCGGTCGTACAGGTCCTTGGCTGCAGCGTCGCAATCGTACGAAGGCACACCCAGCGCATTGAAAACCCGGATGACGTAGGATTTTCCGCTGCCGATACCGCCCGTGCACAAGAGAACCCGCCGTGCCATCGCTTTCCCGTCATTCTTCCACCTGGATGCACTCCACCAGCTCGGGCTTCATGCGCCAGGAATAGATGTCGCGGTCCGTGACCAGTTTTGGGATGACCTTCGTCCCCCCGCCTTCGATGAAATCGGCCCAGTCCACGACCAGCGACAGGTCGTCTGCCGTGATGCGGCCGCCACGCGGACGGAAAGCGGCCTTGAAGGTGAATTCCACCTGCGAGGGCAGGATCATCAGCGCCCGGCCGGCCGGCACGTTGGCCGCCGTGACCGGCAGCATCAGCGTGGTCTCCACGTAGCGGTCCACGGTGACATCGTAGTACACCTGCTCACAGTCGATGCGGACGCCCGGCACCGGATCGATCTTGACATAGCCCTGCAGGCTCTTGTCCACGTTCCGGAACGAAATGCTGCCGGTACCCACCTGCGTGAGCTTCTGCAACTCCTTCACATCTCCGTAGACCAGCACGGTGTCGGGCTTGAGCACGACCTCCCCCACCTGCATGTACTGCGGGCGGAAGGAAAGGTCCAGCACGGCCGCCACGGGGACACGGGCGTAGGCCTGCGGGGTAAACGAGAAGGTCAGCTGTTCCGTTTCAATGAAATCGATGACGAACTTCTCGCCCAACTGCTCGGCGATCTTGTCGCGGATATCCGCGACGTTGACCTGGAACAGGTCGGGCTCTTCCCCGGCCGGCTTGAACCAGCGCGCATCGAGCGCCAGCGAAAGATCGGCGGGACGGTGGTTCCATCCCCGGGTTTTCAGGATATAGAAACCCGTCCCGTGCCCCCGCAGGACGAGGATCTCACGGGCGCCGGCCTCAGGCGCATAGCCTTTCAGGTTCGTGGTCACGCGCACCGTATACGGGATCGACGCGGAATAGTCGAGCGAAAAGGTGTGCATCACCCACACGAAGCAGGCGGTCAGCAGCGACAGGAGGAACAGCCGCAGGTTCTTCATCGGAAAGCAGGCCAGTCCTTATGACTGCTGTGCCTCGCTGAAATCCTTGACGAGGGAAGCCTTGTCGACCTTGATCTTGACGTCCTTGTCGATCTCGAGCATCACCTTGTTGTCGTTGACTTCGAGGATGGTGCCGTAGATGCCGCCGACGGTGACGACCTTGTCGCCCTTCTTCAGGTTGTCGCGGAAGTTGTTGAGTTCTTTCTGGCGCTTTTGCTGGGGACGGATCATGAAGAGCCACATCACCACGAAGATGAGGGCCAGCATCAGCAGCATGGTCAGGCCGCCGCCACCACCCTGGCCGCCCTGTGCGGCCTGCAGGAAGTTGATTGCAAAAATGTTCATCGTATCAAATTTTAGTTATTATTGTTCGTAAAGGCCCCTGCCCTGCTTCACCACTTCACCCTCGCGCACCTTCTCCTGGATGATGCGGTCGAGGATACCGTTGACGAAGATGCGGCTGTTGGGGGTACTGTAATACTTGGCGATCTCCACGTACTCGTTGATGGTCACCTTCACGGGAATCGTGGGGAACACGACGGCCTCGGTGACGCCCATCACGATGAGGGCGGCGTCGGTGGCCACGAGCCGGTCGCTCTTCCAGTTGTCGAGGTGTTCCGACAGGAGCGTGAAATACTCGTCATAGTGCAGGATCGACTCGGTGAGCAGGCGCACTGCGAACTCCTTGTCGTCCTCCTTGAGGAACGTGTTGGGATGCACGATGCGGTGCTTGCGGGCCGTTTCGGCGATGCCGGCGATAATGACGTTGAGCGCGAAGGCCACGTCATCGATCCACAGGATCGACTGGTCCTCGAGAATCGAGAGCAACTCCTCATTGTCCTCGAACTCATCTTCGAAGATACACGAGAACAAGCGGCAGTCCTCCTCGAAGGAATCCTCGCCGGAATTCATGTAGTTCAGATAGTAGTCCTTGGTAATGATGGAGTTGTAAACGTGACGGACGAAGGGCTCGTACTCTCCCCACACCAGGCCGCGCTTCTGGCAGGTACGGCCGAATTCCGGGTCGTCGGACAGCAGCTGTGCGAAGCGGTTGTGGACAAACTTCAGGTTCGGATGGGCCTCGGCCTCGGTGGGATGGAACTTGCGCATGCCCGCCGCGATGCGGTCGGTCGCCACGTTTACCAGTGCTTGCGAAATATTGAGCAGGAAATAATACAGGTCTCGCGTCTTGTCGCAGGACTCGATGAGCATGGTCTGCGCAGCATTGACGCTGTCGGATCCGGAGCCCTCATAGGCGAAGAGGGTTTTGAACGCCTTGATGCGGATCAGTCTACGGGATAGCATTTCAAAGTTTTCTGAAATTTTTGCAAAGATAAGTGGTTTCGTTCAAAAATAAAATCTATCTTTGTAGATGTTTATCAGAAAAACGTTTCTTTAAATCTAACATACGACTATGTACTTTGAGGATTATGACAACGCAGGCTTCCAGGAGAGATCCGGGGACGACGTTTATTCGAAGCCTGTCCGTGCGGGCAAGCGAACCTACTTTTTCGATGTTAAGGCAACCAAAGGCAACGATTACTACCTGACCATCACCGAGAGCAAGCGTCGCGTGGAGCGTGACGGCCGCTATGTGTACGACAAACACAAGATTTTCCTGTACAAGGAGGACTTCGACAAATTCGCCGACGGCCTCCAGGAGGTGGTGAACTATATCCGTGAGCGGCTCCCCGCCGCACCCGAACAGGCACCCGATGCGGAGGGCGGCGCACCCGGCTCCTTCTCCGACGTCGAATTCGAAGAACTCTAAAAGAAAACCGGCCCCAGTGCCGGTATTTTTATGGTAAACCTCCCCTTCTCCTACGACAAGATCGCCGCTGGCGGAAGCATACTCGGCCGCGAAGCCGAGCTGGACTTCGTCGCCGAACTGCTGGATAAGGGGAACCGCAGCCTGGCCGTGTACGGCGGCCCGCGCAGCGGCAAGGAGACCCTGGTCACCGAGGCGCTGGAGCGCTGGCGCGAGAAGCACAAGAACCTCATCCTCTGCCGCATAGACCTGTTCAACGTCCGGTCCTACGAGGCGTTCGCCGCGCTTTGGCGCGAAAGCATGCGGACCTGTGCGCACGAGGTGAACCGGCACGCGCTGCTGCCGTTCGACATCGCCATCGACGAGATTCCCGACGAAAGGATCTTCGACCTGCCCGGCGTCATCGCTTCGGAATCCGCCGCGCCCATGATCATCTGGTTCAAGGAGTTCCAGAACCTGCTGGCCGTCGAAGGCGATTCGTTCCGGCTCGAGCAGCTCGACAAGACCTGGAGCCGGCAGCGCGGCGTGACGTACATCTTCACCGGCAGCTGCGTCAATGCGATGAAAAGCATCTTCGAAGACCGGAAATGCTTCTACGGCATGAGCCGTACGCTGGAACTGGTCCCGCCCGACCGGCGGCTCATCTGCGAGTACATCCGGCAGACCTTCCTGGAGTTCGGACGGGTCATCGAGATGGAAGAGGCCATGGCCATCCACGAGATATCCGGCGGAAACATGTGGTATGTCAAGCAGCTCTGCTCGTTCTGCTACGCGATGCCGGCCGGCTACGTGAACCGGAAGATCGTGAACCAGGCGCGGGATACGCTGCTCGCCCTCCACGTTCCCCGCTTCAAGGCGGTGGTGTTCGACCTGACGGCCAACCAGGTGAACCTGCTGCATGCCGTGGTGGACGGCGTGCGGAAATTCACGAGTTCCGAGATGATGGAGCGATACCGCCTCAACTCGTCGGCCAACGTGACCCGCGTCAAGGAGGCCCTTCAGAAGAAGGAGGTCATCACGTTCGACGCCGAAGAGAACGCGCGCATCATTGACCCTTTGTTTGAATACTGGTTACGCAATTATTATTTCATATGAAAAAGTTCGTCATCCTGTCCGGCGCCGGCGTGAGCGCCGAGAGCGGCATCAAGACCTTCCGCGACAGCGACGGCCTGTGGGAAAACTACAACGTCGCAGACGTGGCCGACATCGACGGCTGGTACCGGAACCCCGGTCTCGTGCTGAAGTTTTACAACGAGCGGCGGCGGCAGCTTGAAAAGGCGCAGCCCAACCGCGCCCATGAGATCATCGCCGAGATGGAGAAGTATTTCGACGTGACGGTCGTTACCCAGAACGTGGACAACCTCCACGAACGCGCCGGCTCGACGAAAGTGATCCACCTGCACGGCGAGCTTACGAAAGTGCGTCCCCAGGACAGCGAAGACCGCGGTGTGAAAGACATCGGCTATGCCGACATCAACCTGGGCGACTGCGACAGCCGCGGCGTGCAGCTTCGCCCGCACATCGTCTGGTTCGGCGAAGCCGTCCCGATGATGATGCCCGCAGCCCGGGAAGTCTCGGAAGCCGACATCCTGCTGATCATCGGCACGTCGCTCAACGTCTATCCGGCAGCCGGCCTGTTCCGGTATGTCCAGCCCGGCACGCCGATCTTCCTCATCGACCCGAAACCCATCCGGCTCGACTACAATAATTTCCGACAGATCCAGGAACCCGCGACAGTCGGAATGGCACAGCTCAAGCAAATCCTGCTCGATGAATATCTCTAACAAACGGACGACCAACGTGGTGCTGGCCGTCACGGGCGCCAGCGGCGCCGCCTATGCGCGACGGTTCCTCGAACGCGCATCGGCGCTCGAGGGTGTGTCGGTCCATCTGCTGATGACCGACACCGCCCGCGACATCTGGCAGCACGAGCTGGGCGGCGGACTGGTGCAAGGCCGTTTCACCATTCTCGACAACGGGCGGTTCGACAGTCCGTTCTGCTCGGGAAGCGCCGCCGCCGACGTGATGGTGGTGATGCCGTGTTCCATGGGCACGCTCGCCCGCATCGCGGCCGGGACGGCCGACGACGCCGTGGCGCGCATCGCCGACGTACAGCTCAAGGAGCGCCGTCCGCTGATCCTGGTGCCGCGGGAAACGCCGCTGAGCCTCATCCACTTACGAAACATGGTCACCCTGACCGAGGCCGGCGCCGTCATCGCCCCCGCCGCACCCGGTTTCTATACCCGGCCCGACACGCTGGACACCCTGGTCGACGCCTTCGTCGCCCGCATCCTCCAGCTTGCCGGCCTGGCCCCTCTCGAAGAAAAATATAAATGGAACTGATATGAAAGGCATTGTACTGGCAGGCGGAAGCGGAACCCG
>LUZE01000035.1 GCA_001602845.1 Bacteroidales bacterium Bact_13
TGCTCTTCCGATCTCCCATCGCCAGGATGACCGTCGCGGCGCCCGTGACGGCGTCGCCGCCGGCGAACACGCCCGGTCGGGAAGTCGCGCCGGATTCGTCGGCTACGATGCAGCCGTGACGCTCCGTCTCCAGCCCTTTCGTCGTACTGGCAATCAGCGGATTCGGGGAAGTACCCAACGCCATGATCACGCCGTCGACGGGAATCTCGAATTCGGAACCCGGAATCGGTTTCGGCGAGCGGCGGCCACTGGCATCGGGCTCGCCGAGTTCCATCCGGATGCAGCGCAAAGCCCGCACCCAGCCTTTCTCATCACCCAGAATCTCCACCGGATTAGTCAGCATCTCGAAACTGATTCCCTCCTCACGGGCATGATGCACCTCTTCGACGCGGGCCGGAAGTTCCTTCTCGGTACGCCGGTACACGATGCTCACCGCGGAACCCAGCCGCAGCGCCGTACGCGCCGCATCCATTGCCACGTTTCCGCCACCGACCACCGCGACATGCCTGCCGACGAAGATCGGCGTATCGCTTGAAGGATCGTAGGCCTTCATCAGGTTGCTGCGCGTCAGGAACTCATTGGCGGAGAACACACCGTTCAGGCTCTCGCCCGGAATGCCCATGAACTTGGGGAGTCCGGCGCCGGAGCCCACGAAAATGGCCGAAAAACCTTCGCGATCCAGCAGGTCGTCGATGGTCACCGTCCGGCCGACCACCACATTGGTTTCAATCTTTACGCCGAGCGCGCAGACCGCAGCAATCTCCGGTTCCACCACCCGTTCTTTCGGCAGACGGAATTCCGGAATGCCGTATTGCAGCACACCGCCCGCCTTGTGCAGCACCTCGAAAATGGTGACTTCGTATCCCAACTTCGCAAGGTCGCTGGCACACGCCAGGCCGGACGGGCCGCTGCCCACGACAGCCACCTTCAGGCCGTTCGCAGGCGCCTTTTCCATCGGGACGCCGCCATGCGCACGCGACCAGTCGGCCACGAAACGCTCCAGTTTACCAATGGCTACAGGCTCACCTTTCACGCCGAGGATGCAACTGCCTTCGCACTGTGTTTCCTGCGGACACACCCGCCCGCAGACAGCCGGCAAAGAACTGTCCTGTGCGATCACCCGGGCCGCTTCCGCAAAGGCCCCCGCCTTCACGTGCGCAATGAATTCCGGGATCCGGATGCCGACAGGGCACTGCTGAACGCAGCGCGGGTTCCGGCAATTGAGGCAACGGGACGCTTCCAGCAGCGCCTCACGCTCGTCATAGCCGTAGCATACTTCTTCAAAATTGTGTGCGCGGACCGCAGGGTCCTGTTCACGCACGGGAACGCGTCCGATCTTTTCAGCCATGACTAACCCCTCCCTATTTTGCATTTATGATCCGCCTCGGCTTCCTGCGCCCGATACATCGTCTGGCGGCGCAGCGCCTCGTCATAATCAACCGCATAGCCGTCGAATTCCGGTCCCTCCACGCAGGCGAACCGGACCCGGCCGGCCACGGTGATGCGGCAGCAGCCGCACATGCCCGTGCCGTCGACCATCAGCGTATTCAAGCTGACGACCAGGGGTATCTCCGAGCCGCGAAGCGTCTGGGCCACGAATTTCATCATGATCATCGGGCCGATGGCCACCGCCCGGTCGTAAGTATGACCCTCGGCCAGCAGCCGTTGAACCTTTTCCGTCACCAGACCGTGATGGCCCTCCGAACCGTCGTCAGTGCAGACGAACACGTTGTCGCAGACCGCCGCCATCTCCTTGCGCAGAATCAGCAGGTCTGCTGTTTTGGCCCCCACGACGACATCCACACAAGCTCCCCGCTCGTGCAGGTACTTCACCTGCGGATAGACGGGGGCCGTTCCAAGGCCGCCGGCCACGAAAAGGTACCGCCGTCCGCGCAACGCCTCGTCGGGTTCCTCCACGAAATCGGACGGAAGGCCTAGCGGCCCTACCACGTCCGTAAAACAAGCCCCGGCCTCCATCGCACAGATCATCCGGGACGAGGCCCCGACGATCTGGGTCACGATGGTAACCGTGCCCCGCGACCGGTCGTAGTCGCAGATGGTCAGTGGAATCCGCTCCCCTTCCGGCCTGGCGCGCACAATCAGGAACTGGCCCGGCAGGGCCGCGGCAGCCAGGCGCGGCGCCTCCACCTCCATCAGGCAGATGGACGGCGTCAGCATCTCTTTCTTAACAATCTCGTACATCAGGGAAGCCGGTCAAATCGATATCCTTTTTTCTTCAGGTAACGGATGATCTCGTCCAGCCGGTTATACAAGCGTTCACTCTCCGGCCGGTCCTGATGGATGCCCGGATGGATGAGCAGCAGCGCGCCGTTGAGACCCTGTTCCTTCTCAAACTGATATAGCCCGTCGATGAGCGTCTGCGCCCGTCGGTAGCTCTTCATGTCAGGCGTCGTGTAGTCGGCCGGTGTGCCGATGCCCGGCGTATAGTTGACCACCTGCACACCCATCGATTCAAGGACGCCCACGCTGAACGCGTTGTAATGTTCATACGGCGGCAGGAACCACTGCGCCGCCTCGCGCTGCACACCGAACTTCGCCAACTCGGCATAATTGGCCCGCAGGTCGGCGATAATGCTGTCGGCGCTCATCAGCGTCGGCCGCTCCGCACCCCAGTCGCAGTACAGCACATGTTTGTCGGAATGGCCGCCCACATAGTGTCCTTCCTCCACAATCCGGCGGATGACATCCTGGTTCGGCGCATAGCGCATGCAATTGCCGGTCAGGAAGAAGTTGCCTTTGATCCGCCGCTTCTTGAGGGTCTTCAGGATGGTCTCCGCACCGTTGAAGTTCTCATCGGCGGTAAAACAGAGATAGATGACCTTCTCGTCGGGATTCACGCGGACGATGGTGCCGAAGCGGTCCTTGTCGAAGGAACCGGATCCTTCCAGCTGTGCGAAATACCAAGTCAGGCCGGCCGTACCGTCCATCGTGGGCTCGTTGCTGGCATAGTCGCCGATATCGTCATGATACACCGCGGCCCCCTGGTTCAGCACTTCGTAATCATCGGGACGCGTCAGCGCCGCGCCGGCCCGGTCCAGGAAGAGCTGCCGGTCGATCGGCCCGTCGATCAGGCCGCCCAACGGCAGGTCGCCGTTCATCTTGACATACGACGAATGCGGGTCGGTCGGGTAATCATAACCCGGCATCTGCGCCGCTGGCCAGCCGACGATCATCGACGTACCCCACGGGTTGCAGCCCAGCAGCCAGTCGCGGAGCGCAGCCTCCATCTCGCGGAACTGCGTATCGCCTGTCGCCTGTTCATACAGCAGGGCCTGCGTCACGGCCGCGGAGGTCAGGTTGTTCGAGCACCAGAGATAGGGTACGCCGTGCAGGAACGGCTCGTTGCCCGCCCGCTCCCGCAGGTCCTGCAGACCCTGGCGCATGTAGCCGGTGAACTCGGCGCTGACCGCAGGATCGCCGCTCGTGGCCAGGAGCCAGTGTCCCAGGTTGATGAAGGGGTACCACTGATAGTGATGATATTCTTTTCCGGGGCCGCGGCCGCGTTCCATCCACGGGGAAACGGGCTCCAGCTCACCCCAGTACGCTGCCTGCTGCTTCCAGTAATCCCCCTTGCCGAGCGAATACTGCGTGGCCGCCGCCAGTTCGACATCGTCCACCCAGGTGTCCTCTTCATAGAAATAGGGAGAAATGACGCAGGCCGTCTGCGTGTTGCCCGGCACTTCAAGCGCAAAATCCCACGCATCCTGCACCTTGCCTTCAATCTTCCCGGCAAAGTCAGGATACCAGGGACGGATGACATCGGCACCCAGCGCGAACGTCGAAGCAAACTTGCCGGCCGCCGACGAGACGCCGGTCGTCCGGTTGACTTTCTTGTGCGCGATCTGCGGCTTGCCCGTCACGAAATACACGGGACGGCCCTTTCCAGGGCCGTAGCCGTAATCCACCGAGTCGAGATACGGGAGGCGCATGCCGGCATGGTCGCGGTCGTCCGCGATCTGGTAGTACATCTCGCGCGGGGCGGGATTCATCTTGTCGAGCCAGTCCAGGCCCCATTTCACCTCGTCGAGGATGTCGGGAATACCGTTGGCGCCGGGACGGCCCGTCGCGTCGTACAGGTCCTTGAACACGGACTTGTCTTCCGTGTACTTCCACGCGAACGCCATGTGGTAGATGGACGTGGAGGTGGTGGTCATATACTGCAGGTAGTCCGTCGCGTCGTGCCAGCCGCCCGTCACGTCGATCTTCTCGCCGGTGCGGGTGGGGTGGTCCACGATGTAACCGTCGTCCTGGTGGCAGAGATGGTCGTTGTACGGGTTGTCGCCGCAACGCTGCTGCCGCATGTACGTCAGCAGGAAATCGGCCAGGCCGTCATAGACGTCCGCGCCGATACGGAAGACAGGCGAAGCAACGCCGTCCGCAACCACGAAATAGCTGCCCGGTGCATCAAGCGACGTAAAATCCAGCCGCCAGGCACTCTGCAGCGCCCATTTCGAAGGATCCGCCGCCCGGCCCTGGCTTTTCAAAACGGTTTCTCCGGTCATCGCGTCGCGCACTTCAAAGGCGCCGCCGGTCTCTCCGGTCGAGATCAGCACGGCCACCTTGACATCGCCGGGGCGGTAACCGACCTGGTTGATACGGATCCAGGTCTGGGCATGAAGCGGCAACAGCGCCACCAGCGCTGCTGCCAGTAATAATAACCTCCTTGCCATACCGTTACTTCGGAAGTTGTGCTCCATAACCGTGAACGGCGCCGAACAGCTTGAGGGCATCTTCCACGGGATAATGATTGGCGAACATCGTCGCCTTGGAAGACTTCGTGTCCGTGGCGGCGAGGAAACCCTTGAGATAGGCCTCGTTGATCTTGCCGTCAAAGAGGTCCGGATCGGTCACCTCCTTGTTGCCGGACGCCTTGGCCAGCTGCTCCACGTCATCGAAATCATCGACCCGCACACGGAGGAACTTGCCGCCGCCCGGAAGCGTAAGGTCGGCCTGGCGGTTCAGGAAGAACAGCGAGTTCTCGCAGGTCGTGACCCGCTCGGCTTCCTTGTCGGCCGGGCTGTCGACATGCGTGCGGTCCAGCGCGGAAAACATGCTGCAACCGATGATATTGTGGTCCAGATAGCTGTCCATCCTCGGAAGATAGCGGTAGCCGTACCCCATGTCGTCAAAATCCCTCAGACGCGACCACGTGAACAGGATCGTGTTGTTCGTGAACTTCGTCTGGCTGTTCAGTGCAGCGGCAGCGCCGCGCAGTTCCACGGCCGCCATGCGGATGTTGACGAAAATGCAGTTGTCCACGATGATCTTCGTCGAGAAGGTCGATCCGAGCAGGCCGAAGTTCGGGCCGTTCAGGAAGGCGCAGTTGCGGATGGTGATGTCGCACCTCGCACCGGTATTGATGTATACAATAGCCGTCTCGGTAGTGTAAACCTTCTCTTCAGGGACACCGGGTGCGCCGATACCGGCCGTCCCGATCGGGCACATCATCGGAGTCTCGACGCCGAAGGGCTTGCCTTCACCCCGTGCGTTATAGGCAATGGAGTTGCCGCGGTCCATGATCAGGCCGTCCAGTTCGACCAGCGTGCCGGACTCCCGGACGTCGATCTGGATGGTCCCCTGCCCCTGCGCCGAGCCGTTGGAGGTGGCGGTGGGCTGGATGAAGGTACGGTGCTTGAGGATATCGCGCTCCGAGAAGTCGGAAGCGTATCCGCCCTTAATCGAGACGGGCTTGTTGATCTTGATGTTGCCACTGTTGAGCAGGCCGTAATAATTGCCTTCCGCCACATGGATGACATCGCCGGCAGAAGCCACGTTAATCGCTTTCTGGATGTTCTTGAACGGGCTGGCCTTCGTTCCTTCGTTGCGGTTGGCTCCTGTCGTCTCACTCACGTACCAGTCCGTCGCCTGTACAGGCAGGGCCAGCAGAAAGACTGCAAGTGCGAGCAGGATCGTTTTTACATTCTTCATGGCTTTTATCATTTAAGATAAATGGTCATATATGGCATTCTGGATACAATCTCCGGGCCATTGAGGTTCAGGAGCCAGTTGCCGGCCGTAGCAAACAGGTCGGCCGGGGTTTCTGCGCGCACATCCTGCTCCGTTCCGCTTTCATTCATTGAAGCCAGCAGACGGTTCATCATCGGCTCCTTGGCCGGGTATTCGACCAGCCGGTACGTATCGAGCGACACAGCCGATGCGGCATAATTGATGGCCTCGGTCAGGCCGCCCAGTTCGTCGACCAGGCCGATGCCGATGGCGTCGGTACCTGCCCAGACGCGGCCCTGCGCAATGTCGTCGACCGCCTCGTAGGTCAGGCTGCGGCCGGCTGCGACACGGTTCACAAAGTCGTCGTACGTACGGTCGATCGAGGCCTGCATCACGACTTCCTCTTCCGGATCGAGCGGGCTCATTCCACTGACCAGCGAACCGTGTTTGTGGGTGGACACCTCATAGACATTCAGGTGCACATTCTTCTTGAGGGCCTTCCCGAAGCTCGGAATCAGGCCGAAGACACCGATCGAACCGGTGAGCGTGGTCTTGTCGCTGAAGATCTTGTCGGCGCCGCAGCTGATCCAGTAGCCGCCGGAAGCCGCATACACGCCGTAGCTGGCGATCACGGGAATCCCGCTCTCCTTAAGCAGCTCGACCTCACGCTCGATAGCTGCGGAAGCCTGCACGCTGCCGCCCGGGCTGTTCACGCGGAAGACGACGGCCTTCACCTGGGGATCCTGACGGACCTCGCCGATGATCTTCGCAAAGTTGTTGCCGATGCTGCCGTCACCCTTGTCGTCCATCGCGATCTCGCCGTCAGCATAGATCACGGCAATCTTGTCCTTGGACCGCAGGTTGCTGCGTACACGGGCCTTCGCATAGTCCTTCAGGCCGATGTATTTCAAGTCTTTTGCTTTCTTGACGTCGCACAGGGTGCAGAAATAGTCACGGACCTGGTCGTCATACCAGAGCTCGTCGACCAGGCCTTTCTCCTTGGCCTGCTCGACGGTGCTGATCTCGAGGTTGTCGATCCACGCATTGAACTGCTCCGCAGTGAAATCGCGGTGCGAAGCCACCTGCTCTGCGATCGTGTTCCAGATCGAACCGAGCATGATTTCGTACTGCTCCCGGTTCTCCTGGCTCATCTCGCTCTTGATATACGGCTCGCCGGCTGATTTGTACTTGCCGTGCCGGATGAGCTGGATGTCGATGCCCAGATGGTCGATCAGGTCCTTGTAGTACATCAACTGCGAGCTCAGGCCGCTGATCATCACGTCGCCGTATGCATTGAGAATCACCTTGTCGGCCACGGAAGCCAGATAGTAGCTGCCTGCCGAAAGGCCCTGGCAGTAGGCGACCACCGGCTTGCCGCTCTCGCGGAAACGGTCCAGCGCGGCGCGGAACTCTTCCATATGCGCCACTTCCATGGCCAGGGCGTCGGTCTTGAGATACACGAAGCGGATCTGCGGGTCCGCCGCTGCTGCGTCGAGTGCGCGGATGGCATCGAGCAGCGACACGCCTTCGGTCATGCTGCCGCTGAGCGCCAGCGGATTGAAAGAGAACGACTCCGTGCCCCTTTCCGAGATGGGCTGCTGGAAGTCGATCTTCAGAATGGCATTCCGGGGAACGGATGCGGTTTCTTCAGACCCTTTGGAGAAGGAGGAAACAGCCGAACCGATAAACCAGAAGAAGATTACGTTTACCAGGATGAAGGCGATGAGCGTGCCGAGGCACCCGCCGAAAACTACTTTCCAGAATGGTTTCATATCCTAATTATTATGATTTTTCAGGGTTCTATTTTGCAAATATAGGTATAAATCTTTACTTTTGCACCAATGAAACACGCCGCAAGGAACATCTTCTGCCTGCTGATCGCCGTAACCTACATCCTGGGTTACATGGGGTTCGGCGTCCACTTCTGCCATGAGGACGGAAGCCGGCACCTGGTGTGGATGTTCGGCGACGTTTCTTGCGAAGCCATCCATCACCACAGCCACGACGCCGACCACGACCATCATCACGACGATGGATGCTGCAGCACGCACATTTTCGTGCTGACGGACGCACAGGACAGCGACAACGGCTCCGACCGGACGGCCGACGCACCCGACACCGGCGTTCCCGTGATCGTAGAGACGCCGTATTTCGCAGAAACGGCGCCCGGACACCTCACTGCCCAGGCCTCCCACGCTCCTCCCTTGCTGGAACGATCATCGCTTCCCCTTCTTTCTGTCTGGTTGGTTTGAGTGGATCGTCATGTCCGTCTTGAACGGGCATCCTATATCCACATCATTCATCAACCCATACAGAAATAATGAAACATCCCCTTTTAATATTCATCCTCTTCCTGATTACGCTGCCGCTTTCGGCACAGACGTTCAAGGGACAGGTACTTTATCAGAAACCGGACGGGGGCACCGAGCCCCTGCCCTTCGCGCAGGTCTATCACCTGGAGCGCGAAAATCTCATCGAAACCGATGCGAACGGCGAGTTCACCTTAAAGTTGACCGCCCGCGCCACGCTCGTGGCCACGTATGTGGGCTACACCCGCGACACGGTGGTGGTCGAGCCCGGCACCGCCTCAGCGAAATTCTATCTGAGCGGTGAGAACGATATCGACGCCTCGAAAGTCACGGCCCAGCAGTCCACGCTGCCCAAGCTCAAGAGCGTCAAGACCGAGGTCATCACGGCAGCGGGGCTTTGCAAGATGGCCTGCTGCGCCCTGGCCGAAAGTTTCGAGAACTCCGCCAGCGTGACCGTGGGTTACTCCGACGCTGTGACCGGTGCCCGCCAGATCAAGCTCCTCGGCCTCTCCGGCACCTACACACAGATGCTCGACGAGAACCGGCCCGTGATGCGGGGCATCGCTTCGCCTTTCGGGATGTCGTTCGTCCCCGGACAGTGGCTCGAGAGCATCCAGATCGCCAAAGGCCCCTCGTCCGTAATCAACGGCCTGGAGGCCATCACCGGCCAGATCAACATGGAGCACCGCAAGCCGACCGACGAAACCCCGCTCTTCGTCCAGGTGTACGGCAGCTCCGACAAGATGTACGAAGCCAACATCGCATCCGCCATCCAGTTCAACGAGAAGTGGAGCATGATCAACATGGCCCATGTGGGCGGCACTGCATCGAAGATGGACCACAATGGCGACGGCTTCCGCGACGAGCCCGAGGACCTGCAGCTGAACTTCACCAGCCGCTGGCTCTACTACGCGCCGAGCGGCATGCAGATCCGTTTCGGCGGCCGCTTCATCAACGACGACCGTCTCGGCGGCCAGATGGACGCCACGAAGGACAATGCCTTCAACCTGCAGAACCGCATCTGGGGTTCCAACATCAAGAACCGCGGCATCAACGGCTACTTCAAGATCGGCGTTCCCCTCAACGAGGAAAACAGCGCCAACATCGCCCTGGTGACCGACTTCAACCACCACGAGTTCAATGCATTCTTCGGCCTGAGGGACTACGATGCCCGACAGAATTCAGCCTTCGCAAACCTCATCTACCAGAACGAGATCAACGAGTCGCACAAGATCGAGATGGGCGCCACCTGGCAGTATGACGACCTGCAGCAGGGATACGGTTACGACTACGACAACCTGTATGCCGTCAATCATCCCTGGTTCCTCCCCGTCAACAGTCCGTGGTACGACTTCAGCCGCCGGGAGAACGCCATTTCCGGTTTCGGCGAATATACACTGACCCTTGAAGACAAGTTCACCTTCGTCGGCGGCCTGAACCTGCAGTACAATTCGCTGCACGGCTGGCTCTACGCCCCGCGGGCCAACGTCCGCTGGTCGCCGGCCGACTGGGTGACGCTGCGCGCCCTGGGCGGCCGCGGCTACCGCACCGCGAACATCTTCACCGACAACCTCGGCATCTTCTCGACGGGCAAGGTTTTCGCCCTGACCGGCGACCGTCTCCCGCACAATGATGTCATCCCCATGTCCGGTGACCTCGACCTGCTGGAAGATGCCTGGACCTGGGGCGGCAACGTGACCTTCTACCTGCCCTTCGGCGCAGAAGGCACCGACACCTACCTGAGTTTCGACTACTTCCGGAACGACTTCAACAAACAGGTGATCGTCGACACCGAATTCGACCCGACGACCGTATTGTTCTACAACCTGGACGGACAATCCTACACCAACACCTACCAGGTGGACTTTTCGGTCGATCCGATCGACCGCTTCAATATCACCGCCACCTTCCGCTACACGGATGCCAAGGTGACACTGCTGAACCAGGGCCTGGTGGAACGGCCGATGACCAGCCGCTACAAGGGCGTGCTCAACCTGCAGTACGCCACGGCGATGAACAAGTGGACCTTCGACTTCACGGCCCAGCTCAACGGGCCGATGCGCCTGCCCAGATTCGCGGCCGAAGCCTGGGGAATGGAAACCTCTCCGGTCTATCCGATGTTCTACGCCCAGGTCACCCGCAAGTTCCGCGGCATCGACGTCTATGCGGGCGTCGAGAACATCGGCGGCTACCGCCAGCACGACGCCATCATCGGTGCCGACAGCCCCTTTGAGTTTTACACCCGGTGGGCGGAAGGCCGATGGGCCGGCATCGAAAGCACGGTGTTCGACGCCAGCAGCGTCTGGGGTCCCCTCATGGGCCGAAAATTCTACCTCGGCCTCCGTTATACATTATGGAAATAAACCAGTCTAATCATTATAATCTTTCGATATGAAACGCTTTTTCACCCTCATGCTGACCCTGCTGATCGTGGCGGGCGGCGCAACGGCTGCAATGGCCCAGGACAAGAAACAGAAGAAACAGGCTAACATTCAGGAAGTCACCTTCGTCACCACCATCGACTGCAAGAACTGCGTCAAGAAAGTCGAAGCCAACCTCCCCTA
>LUZE01000036.1:0-601 GCA_001602845.1 Bacteroidales bacterium Bact_13
TTCACCGGCCGACGGCGGCAAGACGGTCTTCGTCCTTCACGAAGGCACCAAGGTCCGCCTCCTCGACGACGTGGGCGACTGGTCCAAGATCGAGATCGCCGACGGCCGCCAGGGCTGGGCCCCCGCCCGAACCTTCGAAGCAATCTGACCGGTTCCGTCCCTCCAAAAAAGTCGGAACCATGCAGAAAGTGACCCAGACAGAAGCCGGAATTCTCACAAGCTTCTGAGCGCCGCGATGGGATCGAGGGCGGCGGCACGGCGGGCGGGAAGCAGGCCGGAGGCGAGGCTGACGGCCAGCGAGAGAATCACCGAGAAGGCGAGCCAGCGCCACGGCACCATGAAATCACCGTCCATCGCCACGGCCACCAGATTGCCCAGCAATAGGCCCAACACGACACCGGCAACACATCCTGCCTGGCCGATTACGATGGCCTCCAGCAGGAACTGACGCTCGATGGCTCGGGCACGGGCGCCCAGCGCCCGGCAGACGCCGATCTCTCGCGTCCGCTCCTTCACCGACACCAGCATGCTGTTCATCAGGCCGACAGCCGCCCCCAGCATCGTGATCAGCCCGATGACCAGCGCCGCCATCGACAACTTC
>LUZE01000036.1:669-9039 GCA_001602845.1 Bacteroidales bacterium Bact_13
AGCCGGCCGGCCTCCGAAACGGCAGCCGCCTGCCCCGCCGAGGGTATCCGGAACAGCACCGAGCATTCTCCCGGGACGCCGTCCAGCGGAATCAACATCGCGTTGTCGAGATGTGTGCCGAACATCGCACCCTGCCGTTCCAATACGCCGATGACCCGGAAACGGCCCGCCGGACAGGAGACCCACTCCCCCAGCCCGGAGCCTTCGCCAAAGAGCTTGCGCCGGACATTGTCGCCCAACAGCACCACCGGCTGCCGTCCTTCGGCATCCTGCACGGAAAGTCCGCGACCCTGTGCTAAACGCACCCCGTTGCACGAAAGATAACCCGGATCACAGCCATAGACATCTACCACCGGATCGGTAGCCGCGCCTCCGCTGCGCACCCGCATCGCCGTTCCGGCCTCCGACCAGGCCGCCGCCTCCAGGCCGCCCGTTGCTACTTCACACCATGCCTGGCAGAAAGCCGCCGCCTGCTGCCGCGTGAGCGGCGGCGCGCCGGACTTCGGACGGATGCTGCAAAGGCCCGTTCCCATCCGGTTGAAACTGCCGACGATACGGTCGGCCATCACGTCGAGCGCCGTCTGGATGCCCACCAGCGCAGATACGCCCACGGCGATGATGGCCACGGTAATCACCGCCCGACGGCGGTTGCAGAACACAGTATCCAGGATAAAACGGAAAGAATCTCTCATCACATATCCTCCAGCTAAAGAATTTGACTTTCAAAAATAGGAAAATCCGACGGATTAAACTAATTTTGCAGGATAAAATGCACGTACTATACACAGATCTTTACCATGGAGAACAAAAAGAGACCATACGGCCGTCGCAAAACCGATGAGAATCGACAGACGTCGCCGACCCGCCGTCGCAACGGCGAAGACAAACCGAAAGAATTCAAACCCAGGAAGACTTTTACAGACAAGCCAAAGAAGTCGGCGCCCAAGAAGAAAACTCCTGTCGACGACGGCCTGGTACGCCTCAATAAATTCATCGCCAACTCCGGCATCTGCTCACGCCGCGAAGCCGACACCTACATCGAGACCGGCCTGGTCACGGTCAACGGCGTCCACGTCACCGAACTCGGCACCAAGGTCGACCCGCTGAAAGACGACATCCGCTTCAACGGCCAGCGGCTCAAGGGCGAGAAGAAAGTCTACGTCGTGATGAACAAGCCCAAGGACTTCGTCACCACGCTCGCCGACCCGCACGCTGAACGGACGGTGATGGACCTCATCTCGAAGAGTATGTGTCCCGAGCGCATCTTCCCGGTGGGCCGGCTCGACAAGGCCACCACGGGCGTGCTGCTCTTCACCAACGACGGCGACCTGGCCGAGAAACTGACGCACCCCTCGCACGGCGTGCGCAAGATCTACCAGGCCACCCTCGACAAGAACCTGAAGAAAGAGGATTTCGACAAAATCCTCGCCGGCATCGAACTGGAGGACGGCCCCATCGCTGCCGACGCCCTCTCGTATGTAGAAGGCGACAAGACCCAGATCGGCCTGGAGATCCACTCCGGTCGCAACCGCATCGTCCGCCGCATTTTCGAGCACCTGGGCTACAAGGTCAAGAAGCTCGACCGCGTGTACTTTGCGGGACTGACCAAGAAAAACCTCCGCCGCGGAGCCTGGCGCTTCCTCGACGAGAAGGAGATCGGACTGCTGAAGATGGGGGCTTTCGAATAATGGATGCACAGAACCCCACCCCCAGGCAACACAGGGCCGGATTCGTCAACATCATCGGCAATCCGAACGTCGGCAAGTCGACGCTGATGAACGCCCTCGTCGGTGAGAACCTGTCGATCGTCACGGCAAAAGCCCAGACGACCCGCCACCGCATCATGGGCATCGTCAACGGCGAGGACTACCAGATTGTCTTCTCCGACACGCCCGGCATCCTCAAGCCCAGCTACGCACTGCAGCAAAGCATGCTGGATTTCGTGGACGTGGCCATCGGCGATGCCGACGTGATCCTATACGTCACGGACGTGGTGGAAAAGAAGGACAAGAATGCCGAGTACATCGAGAAGCTCCAGAAACTCACCTGCCCCGTCATCATCGTCCTCAACAAGATCGACATCAGCGACCAGCCCACCGTACTCGGGCTGATCGAAGAATGGCAGGCCCTCGTGCCCGACGCCCGCATCTTCCCCGTCTCCGCCAAGGAGAAATTCAACCTGGAAGGCATCCTTGAAGCGGTTGTCGAACAGTTGCCGGTCTGCCCGCCGTGGTACGACAAGGATCAGTTCACCGACAAGAGCATGCGCTTCTTCGCATCGGAAATCATCCGGGAGAAGATCCTGGAGAATTACGACAAGGAAATTCCCTACTGCACCGAAGTGGTCATCGAGAAGTTCAAGGAAGGAGCGGAACGATACGACATCGGCGCCGTCATCAACGTGATGCGCGACTCCCAGAAGGGCATCGTCATCGGCAAGGGCGGCAGCGCCCTCAAGCGCGTAGCTACGCAGGCCCGGCTCGAGATGGAGGACTTCTTCCAGAAGAAAGTGTTCCTGCAGGTATTCGTGAAAGTGGAGCCGGACTGGCGCGAGAACAAACAGATGCTCAAGAAATTCGGATATATACTTGATTAAGCCATAAGCGATTATGAAAGAAGACGACGAGCTCGACGAAGAATTGGAAGAAAAAGAGGAAGAACTTCCCGAAGAGGAGGATACCGACCAGCCGGTGGACGAAGACGCCATCGACCCGGACTCCCTGGGCAAGTACGACCGGCTGGTGGCTGAGGGCGAGAACAAGTACAAACTGTCGGGCATGTACCGCGACTGGTTCCTGGACTACGCATCCTACGTGATCCTTGACCGTGCGGTCCCGCATATCGAAGACGGTCTCAAGCCGGTGCAGCGGCGCATCCTCCATGCCATGCAGAAAGTGGAGGACGGCCACTACCACAAGGTGGCCGGCATCGTGGGCGACACGATGAAATACCACCCGCACGGCGACGCCTCCATCAAGGACGCGCTCGTGGGCCTCGGCCAGAAAGAGTACCTGATCGATACGCAGGGCAACTGGGGCAACATTTTCACGGGCGATGCAGCCGCGGCTTCCCGCTACATCGAAGCCCGGCTCAGCAAGTTCGCGCTGGAAGTCGCTTTCAACAAGAAGATTACGGAGTGGGTACCCTCGTACGACGGCACGAACCAGGAGCCGGTGGTGCTGCCGATGAAGTTCCCGCTGCTGCTCGCGCAGGGAACCGACGGTATCGCAGTCGGCCTTTCGGTGAAGATCCTGCCACACAACTTCAACGAGTTGCTGGATGCCTGCGTGGCGACGCTCCGCGGCAAGGATTTCGAGCTCTATCCCGATTTCCCGACGGGCGGCCTCATTGACTGCTCACGCTACAACCGCGGCCTGCGGGGCGGCAAGGTCAAGATCCGCGCCCGCATCGTCAAGACCGACAAGCGTACGCTCACCATCACGGAGATTCCCTTCGGGCAGACCACTGAGAGCCTGATCGACTCCATCATCAAGGCCAGCGACAAGGGCAAGATCAAGATCAAGAAAGTGGACGACATGTCGAGCAGCGGCGTGAAGATCAACATCACGCTGCAGAACGAGGTGTCGCCCGACAAGACTATCGACGCGCTGTACGCCTTCACCAATTGCGAAGTGGCGCTCTCCCCCAACGCCTGCGTCATCATGGAGCGCAAGCCGCACTTCCTGGGCGTGGACGAGATTCTGCGCTACAACGCTTTCCATACGCGCGACCTCTTCGAGCAGGAGCTCCGGATCCAGCTCGACGAGCTGGAGGGTGACTGGCACTGGTCTTCGCTCGAGAAGATCTTCTTCGAGCAGAAGGTGTACCGCATCCTAGAAAACGACGCGGCTTCGTGGGACGAGCAGCTGAAGGACGTGGAACGGGAGATGGGCAAGTACCAGCATCTGCTGCGACGCCCCATCACGGCGGAAGACATTGCCAAGCTGGTCGAGAAACCGGTGCGCAAGATTTCGCGCTTCGACATCAAGGCGGCCGAGGAACGCATCCGCGGCATCGAGGCCGACATCGACGAGGTGCGCAACAACCTGGAGCACCTAACCGAATACACCATCCGCTACTTCCAGCAGCTGAAGCGGAGATACGGTGCGCGTTTCCCGCGCAAGACGGAAGTGCAGACGTTCGAGAACATCCAGGCCGAGAAGGTGATCACGCTCAATGCCAAGCTCTACGCCAACAAGGCCGACGGCTTCGTGGGCACCGACCCGAAGAAGATCGACGGTGCGGAATACATCTGCGACTGCTCGGACATCGCGGAGATCGTGGTGTTCATGAAGAACGGCAAGTACATGGTGACCAAGGTGAAGGACAAGGCCTTCATCGGCAAGGACATCATCCACGCGGCGGTGTTCAACCGCGGCGACGAGCGGACGATCTACAACGTGATCTACCGGGACGGCAAGCCGGGCAGCGTCTACTACGCGAAGCGGTTCGCCATCACGGGCATCACGCGCGACAAGGAATACGACCTGACGACCGGCAAGCCCGGGTCGACGGTGCTCTGGTTCACGGCCAACGGAAACGGCGAGGCCGAAATGCTCCGCATCCAGTACCGTCCGCGCCCGAAGCTGAAGAAACTGGTGGACGAATTCAATTTCGCCGACCTGGCGATCAAGGGCCGCGCCGCCCGCGGAAACGTGGTGACGAGCAAGAATTCGATCCATCGCATCACGCTCAAGGCCAAAGGTGTCTCGACGTTGGCGGGCAAGCAGATCTGGCTCGACGAGGACATCTACCGGCTGAACGATGCCGGCCGCGGCCTGTATCTGGGCGAATTCAACGATGGCGACCTGATCCTGGTACTCTGCAAGGACGGCACGTTCTACACGACGACGTTCGACCTGAGCACGCATTTCCAGGGCGACATCATGCGGGTCGAGAAGTTCGATCCGGAGAAGACGTTCTCGGCGCTGTACTACGACGGTCCGGCCAAGGCCTGGTACATCAAGCGGTTCAGTTTTGAGCCGAACAACGGCATCGCGGTCAGTTTCATCGCGGAAGGAAAGGGTTCCAGGTTACTGGAGCTGAGTGAGGACCGCTGGCCGCAGCTGCGGGTGGTCTTTGGCGGGAAGAATGCGAACCGGGAGCCGGAGCTGATTGATGTCGAGGCGTACATCGGAAAGAAGGGTTTCAGGGCGAAAGGAAAGAAAGTATCGTGGTTTGAAATAAAGAGTGTGGCTTTTGCGGAGCCGCTGGTGAAGGAGGAGCCGGAGCAGGATGAGCCGGACGAGCCGGATGAGCCGGAGGTGGCGGATGATGGGACGGACACGGAGGTGACGCCTCCGGGTGTTGACACCCCGGCCGAACCCAATTGGTCCAATCCCAACGAACCGACGTTGTTTTAAGCCCAGACCGGGCATGACGTGAACCGCCAAGCAAGCAACCAGATAGAGATATTGACATAACAAGATAGAAAGATGATTGTAGCATTGACTGGGTTCATGGCAAGTGGGAAGACGACGTTCGGGCGGGCGGCTGCGGAGCGGCTCGGATGGATGTTCGTCGACCTGGACGAAGTCATCGCCGTCAAGCATGGCACCCCGGCGGAGATTTTCGCCTCGCAAGGCGAAAACACCTTCCGCCAGATTGAATCGTCCGAACTCGCCGAGACCCTGCAGACAGATACCGATACCATCCTCGCCCTCGGCGGCGGCACCGTGCTGCGCCCCGAAAACCTGCAACAGCTCAAGGCAAAGGCAAAACTCATCTGGCTCGACACCGATTACAGCATCATCCTCTCCGAACTAGGCAATACCGACCGGCCCGTCCTCCGCGGCCGGACACTCGAACAGATCCGCGCCCTCTACGACGAGCGCCGGCCCCTCTACGCCGCTGCCGCCGACATCATATTCCCCATCCAAACAACCGATTACGACCGTGTCATCACCGACCTGGCCGCAACCATCCAGTCCCTATGAAAAAGACTCTCCTCTTGCTGACGCTGGCCACGCTGACCCTGCTCGTCGCCTGCACCCGGAAAACCCCCAAACTCCCTGCCGACGCCATCGTACTCCGCAGCCCCGACGCACAACTCGAACTGGCCTTCGCCGTCGTCGAAGGCGTTCCGCAATATACTCTAACCCGCGCCGGAGAACCCGTCATCCTCCCCTCACGGCTCGGATTCACGCTCATCGGACGCGACGACCTCATCGACGGCTTCACCATGACCGGATCGGCCTATGATTCCCTCGACGAAACCTGGGAACCCGTCTGGGGCGAGGAAGCACAGATCCGGAACCATTACAACGAACTTCTCGTCAACCTCAAACAGGATAACGGCGTCGCCATGGACATCCGCTTCCGGCTCTATGACGACGGTCTGGGCTTCCGCTATGAGTTCCCGATAGAAAACGCCCTGACCTACTTCAAGGTAGCCGAAGAGCAGACGGAATTCGCCCTGGCGGGCGACCATACCGCCTGGTGGATCAGCGGCGACTACGATACACAGGAATACAACTATACCGAATCCCGGCTCTCCGAGATTCCCCGCATCAATTCCGCGCCACGGCCCTATAACGCCTCGCAGACAGACATTTCAAACCGGGGCGTGCAGACCGCCCTGCAGTTGAAGACCGACAGCGGCCTCTACATCAACCTCCACGAAGCCCGCGTCCTCGACTACCCCACCGCCAACCTGGTCCTGGAAGACGACAACCGCACCTTCCGTATCCACCTGACACCCGACGCCGAAGGCGTCAAGGGACGCCTGCAGGCCCCCTGCGTAAGCCCCTGGCGCACCGTACAGGTCTGCACCAGCGCGACGGACGTGCTCGCTTCCCGCCTGATCCTCAACCTCAACGACCCCTGCGTTCTCGACGACACGAGCTGGATCCATCCCACGAAATATATGGGCGTGTGGTGGGAAATGATCACCGGCAAAACGCACTGGTCCTACACATCTGACTTCCCGTCTGTCCAGCTGGGCGTCACGGACTATGCCCACGCCAAGCCGCACGGACACCACGGTGCCAACAACGAGAATGTGCGCCGTTATATCGACTTTGCCGCTGAGAACGGTTTCGACGCGCTGCTGATCGAAGGATGGAACGAAGGCTGGGAAGACTGGTTCGGCGCCCAGAAGGACTTCGTGTTCGACTTCATCACACCCTACCCCGACTTCGACCTGCCCGGCCTCAACGCCTACGCGCACAGCAAGGGCATGCGCCTGATCATGCACCACGAGACCTCTTCGTCAACCGTCAATTATGAACGCTGGATGGAACAGGCCTACACCCTGATGAACCAGTACGGCTACGATGCGGTCAAGAGTGGCTATGTGGGGAATATCATCCCCTACGGCGAACACCACTACAGCCAGCCGCTGATCAACCACTACCATTACGCCGTTGTCGAGGCGGCCAAGCACCACATCATGGTCAACGGCCACGAAGCCGTGCGGCCTACCGGCCTGTGCCGCACCTGGCCGAATATGATCGGCAACGAGAGTGCGATGGGTAACGAATTCATAGCCAACATCAACCCGGGCCACACCACCATCCTGCCCTTCACACGGCTCCAGGGCGGCCCGATGGACTTCACGCCCGGCATCTTCGAGCAGGACATGTCCATCACGGCGCCCGGCCAGACCGGGAAGATGCGCCATACGATCTGCAATCAGCTGGGCCTCTATGTCACCTTCTATTCCCCGCTGCAGATGGCGGCCGACCTGCCGGAAAACTACGCCCGGTTCATGGACGCCTTCCAGTTCATCAAGGACGTGGCGGTCGACTGGGACAAGAGCCTGTACCTGATGGCGGAACCCGGCGCATACATCGTGACGGCGCGCCATCCGAAGATGGCCACGCTCAATTCGGGCCGCTGGAGCGGCAAGTCGAGCGTCTGGGAATTCGTCCATCCCGACAACCGGGAGCATGATGTCTGGTACGTGGGCGGCATCACGGACGAGAACGCCCGCGACGTGTCGGTGAAGCTTGACTTCCTGCAGCCCGGGCTGAAGTACGAGGCCACGATCTACGCCGACGCCCCTGACGCCGACTTCGAAACCAATCCGCAGGCCTATACCATCACAAAAAGGACCGTGGATTCCTCCACAGTCCTTGATCTCCGTATGGCCCGCTCCGGCGGCTTCGCCGTCTCGCTGCGCGAGCTGTAGTGTCGCAAGCAGATGCCGGGCTAGAACGGCAGGTCGTCCGTACCTTCGTCGGTCAGATCAGCGGGATTGACCATCGGGGTCGTGGGCTGATGCGGCTGCTGGTACGGCTGCTGGGATGGTGCAGCCGGACGCGGCTGGGCAGGCGTGTTGTAGCCGCCGTAGTTCGCGGGCTGTGCCGGCGCGGGAGCGCCGGCGGACGGGCCGTCAGCGCGCCGGCCGAGCAACTGGAACGTGTCGGC
>LUZE01000037.1 GCA_001602845.1 Bacteroidales bacterium Bact_13
CTTTCCTTCCCGACCCAGGTATACCGGATGAAATGGAACGGAGAGACGGTATATCACCTGATCTGCTCCGTGTATGATGACATCATCGGTGTCTACAAACCTTCCGGAGAAAGAGTTTCGTTTGCCTCGATGGAAGCCTATTTTCGATTCCTCCAGGAAGTCAGCGACGTGAACTGCGTCTTGCTTGTGGATGTGCAAGTGGTAAGAAGCGCCCAGGGGGCGCCGAATCTGCTCGTCGGCACCTGGCAGACAGACTGGAAACATCTGCACCACGATATCGGGCCCACCAGCGGCATCGACGAGCAGGTTGCCCTTTACGCCGACCTTCCCTTCTCCATCACGGAAGTCTGTCATTTCAATGCAGACGGGACGGGCTACCTTCGCACCATCAAGAGCTTCAAGAACGGCAGCCGGGAAGTCGCCCTCGATCCTTTTTCCTACCGATTGGTAGACTATCACACCGCGCCCGGCGGGACGAATACCAATCAGGGCTACTCCTATGTTTGCTTCTTTGCGGCGGGAGATACAATTGAGTATTCCGCCCGGTCACTGGATAATTTCAGCTATGTCTTTGACCGCGGCTACACGTTCGTGACCTATCCCTGGTACAAGCTGAAGAATGATCCCTTCTCAAACAAGAAAGGCTCTCCCAAGTATTCAACTCCTGCGAAGGAGAAGAAATCTCCGATTGTCGGCCGTTGGTCCGGTTATGGCCTGAGTGCAGCGCGAACTTTTGGCGTTCATCCTTATACCTGGGTATTCCGCAATGACGGGACGGGCTATATGCTTATGGGCCGGCAATTCTCCCATTCGTTTGCCTATACGGTCGACGGGAAGGACGGTTCTGAACTTCAATTAACCTTCTACAATTACGACAGGGGCTTTCTGGCAGATGACGGTTTTTGGGTAGAAGGCGACTGGAGCTACCGCTTCTCTCCACAACCGGTTCCGAAAGGCAATCAGACGAAAGCGAAGATCTACGGCGACGGCAACAGCCTGGAACTGGAAGGCTGGGCCAACCGGGCCGCCGACCAAAGCTCGACCCCGATCGTCTTCCACCGGGTCAGCCGATAACGGCCGTGCGCCGTGGGGGCTGTCACGAAAGGCATGCGGGCGCCGCTTTTTCCCTTTCGCGGCAGCGATTCCGGGGATAACGGCCGATTTCGTGTCACGAAAGGGATGAGATAGATGAAATGTCCCTTTCGTGACAGGGAAATGGGATAAAGCGCTCGCGAAATAAGCTCGGCGGAAAGGCTGGCGGCCGTCAGCGGCTGCGGAGCCAGGCCAGGGCGGCTTCGAGGGGCTGGTCCGTAGCGACGTCGGGCGCGATGGGGTCGTCGCAGAAGATCTCGCCGGTGCGGGCCATGTCGCAGCTGACGGTCAGCACGAGTTTCGAGCCGTCAGGCATCGGATGCGGGGAGTTGGCCGAAGCATAGCCAGCTGTCGGCGCGCCAAAGGTGCGGGTGTTTTCCAATCCGCGGAAGCAGAGGAGGGTGGCTTCTCCGGAACTGGCGGTCTTCTCGTCAGTCAGCAGGGCGACGGGGCAGTCAATGCCCGGCTGAAGCTCGATTCCGACGCTACTCAGGACGAAATCTTTCGTCACAGGCATGGTATATTTCCGGCTCTTGAAGCGCAGGATGTTATCGTCGGGAAGGAAGCGGTGGATGGCCGCGATCATCGGATACATGTTGCCGCCCGTGTTCCCGCGCAGGTCGATGATCACGCCTTTCACAGCTCCGTCATCAGCCGCGTCTTCCGGCAGGGCGTCCAGCACGGCATGGACGTAACGCAGATTCTCGTCTTTCATTTGTCCGCCGAATTCCGGCAGGACGATCAGCAGGATGCCGTCTTCCTGCTGCGTCACGGAAGGCGCGATCTCCTTGTCCTCGGCTGCCGATTGCTGCTGCCGTTCGACGGTAAAGATGAAGGAGTGCTTGCCGCCGGCCACTTTCAGGGCCTCCCGGCAGACATCGTAGGCTTCGTCCATCGTTGCCGGCTGAGCGGCCAGCGCCTTCGCACGGGCTTCTTTCCACGCCGATCCTTCGGCGAAAAGCCCCCGTTTGTCCATCAGTTTGACGGCTTTCTTGACATATTGCTGTTCCGGCGATCCGCAGCCTGCGAGCACCAGCGCTGTCAGCACGAGGATCATACAGCAGAACAGCCCCCTTTTGCGCTGCAACGGACGCGGCTGATAATGAGACTGTTGTGAAAGGTCCTCCCCATTCCGGGAGAGGGGAGGGGTTTGCGTAATTCGTTGATTGACAGATGTGTACATTGCAGTGGAATATTAGTTTTTTTGGCGGAGGCGGGCCAGGACTTGGTCGCCCCGGTATTTTCGGGAGATGGGAAACTGTTTGCCGCCGACGGTGACGGAGTCTGACGCGAAAGATGCGGCGGAGGCATTGACCAGATAAGAGCGGTGAATGCGCACGAATCCTTCTCCCAGCAAGTTCTCCCACTGGCCGATACCGGTCTTGTTGCGGTAGGACTGCCCGTCGCGCGTGACGACGCGGACTTCCGTGTCGTTCGATTCGATGTAGGCGATCTGCGCCACGTCCAGTGTCACGGTTTTCCGGTCGGAGAAGAAGGAGAGCGTGCGGGGCTTGCCGGCATACCTGCGGTCAAGCCACTTTTGCCATCGTTCATCGCCCAGGGCCAGGATGGTTATCATCACGCCCAGGAAGACGGGATTGATCAGAATCGGTTTCACATCGAGGATTGGCCATACTGCACCGCTGATCATCGGACTCCAGAGCAGGCGATGCACGAGGAACAGCAGCAGGATGGCGGTGGTCAGCAGGGCTAGCGAAAGATAGACCTTGTCGCGGAAGGTGTCCGCCTTGGGCAACAGGTACTCCAGGGCGATGGCGCAGGGGCAGAACACCAGACCGATCAGCAGCGCCTGGGGGAACGTATATTCCAGGCTGAGGAGAATGGCGGCGATGAACGCTACGGCCAGAATCCAGTATGCGATGCGTGCTGCGGTCTTCATGATGACAAAATTACGTAAAAGTCCCCGGTTCGGCAAGGGCTCCTGCTCCGGAACGGGATTCAACGCGGCCACAGTGGGTTTTAACTTTGGCGGATAAGGCTGTCTGTGTGTAACTTTGCCATACAAAAACAATTTACAAAAACCATTTATCATGAAAGAAGATATCTATATGGTGGTGGACACCCTGGGAGTCTCTCATCCCGAGACGTTCGAAGTCCCGGACTGGACGGTTTCCCGCTTCTTCGTTGAAGGCGGCATCTGGGGCATGAGCCTCATCACGGTCTTTCTCATCGCCCTCTTCCTCGCAGCCTGGAAAGCCCCTCGCTGGGTGCGCGAAATCGGCATCGCCGCCCTCGTCGTTTCGATTTTCTGGACGCTGATGGGTCTGTTCCAGATATTGGGCACCATAGAGGTGATCGGGAATATTTCCTTCCCCGTCATCAGCGGCGGCTTACGCGTAACCCTGATCAGCACCTTCTACGGCCTGATCGTCTATTTCATCTCCCTCGTCATCCGCATCATCCAAACCCCCAGAATATGAGATTCATGAAAAAGATCCTGCTTCTTTCGTTCGTGCTTCTTCTCGTGGGAGCGTGCGCTTCCGAGAAGACCTGCACCATCCGGGGTACCGTCACCGTGCCGGATCCGGACCAGACATATTATGCCATTCTCGTGTGTGGCGACAGCGATGTCGATACGTGTCAGGTCGTGGACGGGGCGTATACGCTCCGGACGCGGCGGGATCCGCGCGTTCAGCAGCGGATCCGTTTCGTCGATGCGGCGGGGGCCGAGGTGGGTGACGGTGGCCTTTTCGATATGATGGAGATCGTGGCCGATACCCGGAAAATGACGGTCGATTTCGACAAACATACAGCTTCCGGAAGTCCGCTGACTTCCGCGATGAACAACCTAATCAAGGAGACGTACCAGATTCTGGAAGGGCCCGGCCCGGAGATGGATGAAATGAAAGCGGCCTCGGAAGCGGGGGATACGCAAAAAATGGAAGAAATCTCTAATCGTTCACGCCAAAGGCTGGATTCCGTGCTGCGCGTATATTATCTTGCCCATCCCGACGATGCCGTGGGTGTCCAGACCATGATCTTATGGGTCTTCTCGGCTCCTTACGAAGAGCTGAAAGAGATGATTGCGCTTGGCGGCGACTGTATCCGGGAGGATCCGACCATTGCCATGATAGTCGCCTACAGGGACGCAGAAAACCAGGAAGACGGTAAAGCGGAATGGGTCACCGTCGGTCCCGGCGGCAGTGTGGTGTCGCGGGAGGAATGTCAAGTCGTCGCGCGTTTCGAGGAGGTGACGGGGCAGGGACAGTATGTGCTGCTCGACTTCTGGGGAAGCTGGTGCGCACCTTGCCGGGAAGAGATTCCAAATGTCATCCGGCTGAACGACAAATACGCCGGGAAAGGTTTGAAAGTGATAGGCATCACGGTCCAGGACCAACCGGAGAGCTCGCTGGTAGCCATTGCCGAACTGAAGATCGATTACGACCAGCTTTTCGACCTGGAGGGCGTCCTCTGTAACCGTCTCCAGATTGAGGGTGTCCCGCATTTCTTCCTCCTCGACCCCCAAGGCGAAATCGTCCTTCAGGGCCACCACAATCTTGACGAATTCGACAAATACCTGCAGCAGCACCTGCGCTAGTTCACTGCCCAGGGATCAGTGCAGCGATTTAACCGATTCCCGATATTTGCGGGAGATGGGAAGTGAGGTGCCGGCCGCGATGAGCGAGTCGGCACCGATTTGTGTAATGGTGGAACGGCGGACGAGATAGGAGCGGTGGATGCGCACGAAGTCGGGACCCAGCAACGACTCCCACTGGGCGATCCCGGTCCTGTTTCGGAACCGGCGTCCTCCGGTCGCGAACACAGTCACCTCCTTGTCGTTCGACTCGNNGCAGCAGGCTGACGGGCTTCCTCTCCGAGATGAATCGGACCGGCTCCTTCGCGGCCGGAAACCGCTTTTCAAGCAGACGAGCCAGGGCCCAGTCGCCGACCAGCAACAGGGTCAGGACAAGGGAGATGAATACCGGATTGTAGAGCGTTCCGGGAAATACATTGTTTTCTACGATTCCGTAAAGGCTGTTGGCTTGATTGCGCAGCCACAACAGATACAGATCCGCCGCCATCACCAGAGCTATCTCGAAAACGAGGATGGCAATGAAAACGAAGCCGGCGTTGAGGTAGCCCTCGCGCCGATTCTCGAAAGATATCTTCGAGAGAAAGAAGCGGGCCGCCCAGGCGCCGGGCAGGAACATCGCGCCGATCAGCAGGGCATCGGGGAAAGAAAAGCCCATGCTGACGACCATCGCTGCGACAAGCAGGATGGCCACGAGCCAGGCGGCAATGACAATGAGCGACTTCTTCATTATTTTCTCTTTCCGTTGACAAAAGTAATGAAAAATCCCGGCCCCGGCCACTCGTTGCGGGGCAACAAAGCAGGAACGGGGGCTTTCAACAGACTATGCGGGGGATTTGACAGGCCGGTATTTCAGGATGTTGCCGTACCTTTGTCCTCGAGATCTCATCACGGAAACAAACCTGCAAACAATCGAGAACCATGACACTCTTTTCCTTTCTGCTGCCGCTGACCTCCCTCCCGACGCTTTTCGTCGAAGGCAGCCCGGTCAGCATGTCCATTCTTACCGTCCTTCTGGTCGGCCTGCTCTTTGCCGCCTGGAAAGCCCCCGCCTGGGTCAAGGAAATCGGCGCTGCCGCCCTGGCCTTCAGCATCCTGTCCATCGCCCTCAGCTGGTACAACGCAGCCCACGCCTTGGAAGTCTGCAATGGCGATATCTCGCCGGCCCTTCTCTGGGGCGGCCTCAAATGCTGCGTCGTCCCCCTCTGCTACGGCCTGATCATCTACCTGCTCTCCCTCGTCATCCGCATCATCCGCAAACCTCGCCTCTGAGCCGCACCTCCGGCGCTATCGTACTGCTCGCGAAACGGATGATTCATCGGTCTCGTCCGTTTCGCGAGCGGGAAACCGGCCGGGCGCCGGATCTCGTGTTCGCGAGCCGGATCAGGCGGCGCTTTCATCCGTTTCGCGAGCAGGGGGACGCCGCAGCCGTCCTTGTCTGGGCCGTGTAAGGCAGCAGTTACGGGTTCAGGCACATGCAGCGCCGGAGTTGGGCGTCGGTCGTCCGTTTATGCCGGGAGGCCCATAGGCCTTTCCAGATTCTATTGTACAGATCTGCGCGTTGTGATAGGGAAGTTTCGTAGATGGTCAGTCCCGGATAGTACTTGGGAAGAAGCGTTTCGTCTATCAGGGTGCATAATTCCAGATCACTGATCATATGTGGATTATGCTTGCCGGATTCGTTGCGGAGCAATTGTTCGATGTCCATGTCGGGGACGCCTTTCTCTATCAGTTCAAGCGTGATGACCGGTGAGGAAGACCGTTCTTCCTGCTGTTCTTTCCGGGAGATTTCATCACCGATCTTGTTCATCTGGAAAAGGTAGTTCCGAGATGACACATAGTATGTCTCCACCAGGGTGGTGTCGATGATATCTTCGCGAAGCAATAGGCCTGATGTATCCATCCTGTATCGTTCCGGAAGGGACACTCCTTCCGGGAGGTATTTATACCTTTGGTTTGTCGGCAGGAGCGGCTTGTCAAATTCTTTGCCCAGCAATTTTCGGAAGAAAGCGTTTGATGAGCAGTATGGATAGCCGAAAGGAGAGGGGGAGAGCCCATGGTGAAGGCCCTGTCGGTTTACGTAATTCAATGCCGCAAGCGTATGGTGATAGCCTTCGACTTCCAGACAGTAGGGCTTTCGCTCTCCCAGTTTCCCTTTCCGTTTGTATTTCGTGTTGAAATACCGTACATAGGAGTACCGCATCCTGAAAACGGTCTCAATCGGGCTGTCCGTTTGTACGAGCTGGTGCAGGTGCGTGGTTAACAGACCGTCAGCC
>LUZE01000038.1 GCA_001602845.1 Bacteroidales bacterium Bact_13
AAAAAACCGATATGATGAAAAAGATTCTAATTGCAATGGCTGTCGCGGTGACTGTGCTCAGCGCCTGCGACAGACCTGTGGAAAAACCGGCCTGGTTTACCAACGAGGCTTATTTCGAAGAGAAGAACGGCATGTACGATGAGATCCCCGTCTTCCCGGGCAACATCGTGATGGTCGGCGACGACTATATCGACCGCGGCCTCTGGAGCGAGTTCTATGCCGATACGACGTTCAAGAACCGCGGCATCACCTACGACGCAACGCCGCACGTGATGTACCGTATCGACCGTATTGCGGCCGGCAAGCCGTACAAGATCTTTGTCAGCGTGGGCTGGAATGACATCCTCCACGGCACGCCGGCAGAAGAGATCGCCGCGAACATCGAACTGATCTTCAATCGGATCCACAAGAAATCGCCGGATACCAAGTGCTACTGGATGAACATCGTGGCCTGCCCGACGCTCGACGAAGCACAGCTCGCGGCTTGCGAACGGGTGAACGAGCTCGTCGAGGCACTCTCGAAGAGGGCAGGGTTCACGTATGTGGACATCGATTCCGCCCTGAAGGACGGCATCGCTGACGGTACCTTCTCCTGGGATAACGGCAAGCTCCTCAACGGAGCGGGCTACGCAGCCATGGCCAAGGCGCTGGAGCCCTTCGTCGACCGCACGTCCCTCCTCAATCCGGCCGACAAGGAAGACGCCCTCGAAGTGTCCGACTACTACAAGCACCGCGTGTCCCTCTTCCGCGCGACCCCTCTTGCACCGGGCCACATCGTGATGCTGGGCAACAGCCTCAACAACAATGCGCTCTGGACCGAGCTCTTCCCGATGGNNNGGCGTGGATCAGCGCGTCGAGGAACTTGAGCGCCACAAGCCCGTGAAGATCTACCTGATCACGGGTACCAACGACTTCATCAACGAGCCCGAGGTCACGGCCGTCGAGGTCTGGCAGCGCTATGAAAAGCTCATCAAGGATATTCGCGAGAAGATGCCGTATTCGGCCTTCTACGTAATGAGCACCCTGCCTCTGAACCCGAAAACCAAGTTCTATGAAGGGTTCAACGACCGGGCTGCCGAGCTGAACAAGCTGCTTGCCAGCGCTTCCGGCCGCTACGGATACGTCTTTCTCGACATCGCCCGCCTCCTCTCCGACGAGAACGGCGACCTGCGCAGCGAATACACGACCGACGGCATCCATCTCAGTGCGACGGGCTACTTCGTGTGGGCTGCCGAGCTGTCGAAGGGCAACCGCATGCTGCGCGATCTTTAACAGGTTTTAAATCATCAGAGTCATGTACAGGACACATACTTGCGGAGAATTGAGAATCGGCAACGCGGGACAGACCGTCACGCTGGCCGGCTGGGTTCATCGTGGACATCCGTGACCGTTACGGCATTACGCAGCTTCGCGTGGACGAGACCACCGATCCTTCGGTGAGCGCCGTCGTGGCAGGGCTTGGCCGGGAATACGTCATCCAGGCCACGGGCGTGGTCGAGGAGCGCCAGAGCAAGAATCCGAAGATTCCGACGGGCGACATCGAGATCCGCCTGACCGGCATCCGGGTGCTGAACGCATCGCAGACGCCGCCTTTCACCATCGAGGACGAGTCGGACGGCGGCGAGGACATCCGCGCCAAGTACCGTTATCTCGACCTGCGGCGCAACCCGCTCAAGCGCGCGCTGATGCTGCGCCACCGGATGGCGCACGAGGTTCGCAATTACCTGGATGCTGCCGGCTTCATGGAGATTGAAACGCCGTTCCTCATCAAATCGACGCCGGAGGGCGCCCGCGACTTCGTGGTGCCCAGCCGCATGAACCCGGGCGAGTTCTACGCTTTGCCGCAGAGCCCGCAGACGTTCAAGCAGCTGCTGATGGTGGCCGGATATGACCGGTACTTCCAGATCGTGCGTTGCTTCCGTAGCCGGAGTTCACGCAGATCGACTGCGAGATGAGCTTCGTGGAGCAGGAGGACGTGCTCGACATGTTCGAGGGAATGATGCGCCACCTCTTCAAGGAGGTCATCGGTGTGGAGATCGCGCCGAAGATTCCGCGGATGAGCTGGTTCGACGCGATGGACAATTATGGCAGCGACAAGCCGGACATCCGTTTCGGGATGAAGATCCACGAGATCACCCCGCTGGTGAAGGGCCACGGGTTCAGTGTCTTCGAGGATGCTGAATATGTGGGCGCCATCGCTGTCCCGGGTGCAGCGGGCTATACCCGCAAGCAGACTGACGAACTCACCGAATGGGTGAAGCGTCCGCAGGTCGGTGCGAAGGGTCTGGTGACTTTGCGTGTCGGCGAAGACGGCGCACTCAAGTCGTCGGTCGACAAGTTCTATGCGCCGGAAGACCTTCAGGCGATCGCTACGGCCGTTGAGGCCCGTCCGGGCGACCTGGTGCTGGTGCTCTGCGGTCCGAAGCGCAAGGCGCAGACGATGCTGGGCGTGCTCCGCATCGAGATGGGCAACCGTCTGGGTCTGCGGAATCCGCACGAGTATGCACNNGCTCGAGTGGGACGACGAGACGCAGCGTTTCTATGCGATGCACCATCCGTTCACGGCGCCGAAGCCGGAGCATCTGGAGTGGTTCTACAGCGACAGGAAAGAGGATTTGGAGCGCGTCTGCGCGAATGCCTACGATTTCGTGCTCAACGGTGTGGAACTCGGCGGCGGTTCGATCCGTATCCATGCGGCCGATGTGCAGCAGCGGATGTTCGAGGTGCTGGGCATCTCGAAGGAGGATGCGGACTACAAGTTCGGCTTCATCATCAATGCGTTCAAATTCGGTGCTCCGCCGCATGGCGGCCTGGCGTTCGGTTTCGACCGTGTGTGCGCCCTGTTCGGCGGCCAGGAGACGATCCGCGACTACATTGCGTTCCCGAAGAACAACATGGGCCGCGACGTGATGCTCGACGCGCCTTCGCGCATCGACGACGTCCAGATGGACGAACTGTTCCTCCGCAGCATCGCCCCGGCGAAGTAAGCCCGGCTGCGCTTATACTGGCGCGCGGTGATCGGCGCACGGCGCGTGGCAGCTGCGAAAGGCTGTGGTGACAAAGTCGCTGAATATCAGCGATATC
>LUZE01000039.1 GCA_001602845.1 Bacteroidales bacterium Bact_13
CAAGAAGGTCCGGTTGCTCTATGCTAACGCCGTTTTTGCAGATAGACGCACTAATATCAAGCCCTTGTATCGCAGTACCGTGGGTCATTATTACAAGGCTTCGGTAGAGAATCTGGATTTTTCAAAATCATCTTCCCTGAAAAAGATCAATGCCTGGGCAAAACAACAGACGGAGGGGTTGATACCGGAAATACTGGACAAGGAAACCATGCAGGAAATGCAGGATGATGCAGCCGTTCTGATGAGTGCCTTGTATTTCAAAGGAGAATGGAAATGGAAGTTTCAACCAGAAAACACATCGGAGGAGGTCTTCCATCTGGCTTCCGGCGGAGAGAAGAAGATACCAATGATGAAAATGGAGAAAAACAAAAAACATTTATTTCGCTGTGGATCTACAGAGTACGGAGATTTTGTCGAAATACAGTTTGGTACATCTAATCCCTTGAGCAGCGCTTTTTCCGTCAATATTATTCTTCCCGATAAAAAGTATTCTCTCCCGGCCATCATTGAGATGCTGGATACACAATCGTTATGGGAAATGTTTCAAAGCGAACATAGGGCGATGATGCTGGAAGTCTGGATACCCCGTATCGAACTTGAGTATAGTGTCGACCTGAAGGACATATTGTCAAAGATGGGTATGGACAGGGCGTTTGACCCCAATTCCGCCGATTTCAAGGATATGGCCGCAGAGGTTCGGGAGGTCCGTTCCATAAGGCAGAAGGCTACGATCAATCTGAATGAGACAGGGGTGGAGGCGGCAACCATCCCCTATGTCAGGATGGCTGCAAGTGGGATGTACGATGACGGCATATTTCATGCAGACCGGCCGTTCTTATATCTGATTACCGAGAATTCGACCGGTATTATTCTCTTTGCCGGTGCATATACAGGAGAAAACCAATGATGAACAGATTCCTATGTCTTGTACTGTGCGGAACCCTGGCCGTTTCGGCATGCACGGGTCTTGAACGCGACTTGGAAAAAAGCAACCCTCCCAGAAGCTTGAACCTTACCGCCAAGCAACTTGAGTATGTAGAGGCGGGAAACCGTTTCAGCCTCAAATATATGTATGCCGTCGCCCAACAACAGGCCGGAAGCTGGTTCGTGTCTCCGCTNNAACGGCCGAACAGATCTATGAGGTCCTCGGCTATGGCAAGGACGAATTGAGCGAGGTGAATGCTTATGTCAAAACGCTTCTCGAGCAGCTTCCGGAAATGGATTCGTGGTCAGAAATGGATTTGGCCCAGGCTGCATTCATCAACGAACGGGCAACCATTCATCCGCCATTCAAGGATGTTGTCAGCGATTGTTATCAAGCCGACGTGACGAGCCTCGATTTCTCAAAATCTTCGTCAATCCGCCGCGTCAACGATTGGTGCAGCCGAGAGACCTCCGGCCACATTTCTGAAATTCTTGACGAAACCCTGAAGGACAGGAAACTGGCAGCCTTTATGAGTGCCGGGTATTTCCATGGGGCCTGGAGAGAGNNGCGGCAGGTCCCGATGATGAAAATCTCCGGGAAGCCTTTCCGGTGGGGGTCGGGAGGATCGACTGAAAAGAGAATGCAGATTCCATTCGGCAACCAATCGCTCGTGATGACCATCATTCTGGCGGACCGGGGTTACCCATTGATCAAAATTATTGACTTGCTGGCATATAATGACATAATACATGTGAATCTCGGATATTTCGATCCTTCTCCGAACGCGAAGGAACTACAGGAACGGGTGGCATACTGGAAAAACTTGCCAAAGACCCTGGATACCTATGAAATCGATCTATGGCTGCCAAAATTTGAAACGGAAACCAACATTGACTTGAGAGCAGTCCTGTCGGATATGGGCATGCCGCTTGCCTTCCTGCCTGCTTCTGATTATAAAGGTGTTTCCCCGAATGGGGGTACGGTGGACGCTGTTCGGCAGAAAGCCTGCATCAAGGTAGATGAAAGTGGAAAAACGGGCTTGGAAACAGTCCTGCCGGAGCCCATATATGGTTATCCTGTTGAAGAAATGCCTTTCCATTGTACGAATCCTTTTGTATACATCATTTCAGAAGCCAGTACCAACCTGATCTTGTTTGCCGGCGCTTATATGGGAGAATAATTCTTTTTCCGTTTTCTCCCTATTTCTTGGTATTGCCGCCGTCCCCGGAAATGGCGACCTTTGCGTCGTAATTTGGGGAAAGAATGAAACTGAATGAACTGAAGGTCGGCCATTGGGCCCGTATCCTTAAGGTGGGCGGCGGTGGTGCACTCCGTCAGCACTTTCTCGACATGGGCGTCATTCCCGGCACTGTGCTGAAACTTACCCAGCTGGCTCCGCTCGGGGACCCGATGGAGTTCCTGGTCAACGGATATACGCTTTCGCTCCGCAAAGCCGATGCGGCTAAGATCGATATCGAGCCCGCCGAGCCCGCCGCTCCCGTTAACCCACCTGACGAACCACACGAGGACGAGCATCCGGGCCTGGGTGAGGGTGGCAAGTACCACGACAAGGATCACGAGAACGCTCTTCCCAAGGACACGGTGCTTACTTTTGCCCTGGTCGGCAACCAGAACTGCGGAAAGACGACACTTTTCAACCAGCTTACCGGCTCGAACCAGCACGTGGGAAACTTCCCCGGCGTGACGGTCGACCGCAAGGACGGCGTGATCAGGCACCATCCAAACACCCGCATCACAGACCTGCCGGGCATCTATTCACTCTCTCCCTATACTTCGGAAGAGATCGTCTCGCGCGATTTCATCCTCCAGCAGAAACCCCATTGCATCATCAACATCGTGGACGCGACCAACATCGAGCGCAACCTCTACCTGACAATGCAACTGATGGAGCTGGAAATCCCGGTCGTGCTGGCGCTCAACATGATGGACGAGGTCCGCGGTAACGGTGGGTCCATTCGAGTCAACGAGATGGAAGAGGCGCTCGGCGTGCCGGTGGTGCCGATCTCAGCAGCCAGGAACCAGGGTATCCGGGAACTGGTGGAGCACGCCGTACACATTGCTCAATATCAGGAAAAACCCGCACGGCAGGACTTCTGCGACAAGGAGGACTACGACGGGGCGGTGCACCGCTGCCTCCACGGCATCATGCACCTGATCGAGGACCACGCCCGCAACGTAGGTCTGCCCGTCCGCTTCGCGGCCAGCCGCCTGATCGACGGCGACCCGGCTATCGAAGCGGCGCTCCGGCTCCAGCAGAACGAGAAGGAGATGATCGAGCACATCATCGTGCAGATGGAGGAAGAGCGGGGTCTCGACCGCAACGCCGCAATGGCGGACATGCGTTTCTCGTTCATCAAGAAACTCTGCGGCAAGACGGTCGTCAAGCCGCATGAAAGCAAGGAATATCTCCGCAGCCGCCGCATCGACCGCATCCTGACCGGACGGTGGACGGCCATCCCCATTTTCCTGGCCGTCATCTCGCTGGTCATCTGGCTTTCGATCGACGTGCTGGGCGCGCCGCTACAGGATCTGCTCGACGAGGGTATCCAGTGGCTTGCAGGCCGTGCCGGCGCCGGCATGGAACGCTGGGGTGTGGCACCCGCTGTGCGGTCGCTCGTGGTGGACGGCATCTTCGGCGGCGTGGGAACCGTGGTGAGTTTCGTCCCAATCATCATTATCCTGTTCTTCTTCCTGTCGCTTCTCGAGGACAGCGGCTACATGGCTCGCGTGGCGTTCGTCAGCGACAAACTCCTGCGCCATCTTGGCCTGACGGGCCGCAGCATCGTTCCGCTGCTCATCGGGTTCGGCTGTTCCGTGCCGGCCGTGATGAGTACCCGGACGCTCCCTTCCGCCCATGACCGCCGGCTCACGATCCTGCTCACGCCGTTCATGAGCTGCTCGGCCAAGATTCCCATCTACGCCTTCTTTACGCAGGCGTTCTTCCCCGGTCACGGCGGTCTCGTGCTGGTAATCCTGTATCTGTCGGCCATTCTGGTCGGCATCCTGGTGTCGCTGCTCTCGAAACATATCCATCCCGACAACGAGCCGGCTCCGTTTGTTATGGAGCTGCCCAATTACCGGCTTCCCGGCCTGAAGAACGTGGCACACCTGCTCTGGGACAAGACCAAGGACTTCCTGCAGCGTGCCTTCACGGTCATCTTCGTGGCTTCCATCATCATCTGGTTCCTGCAATCCTTCGACTTCCGCTTCAATATGGTGGACGGGGAAGGCAGCATGCTGGCGCAGATAGCCGGTGTGGTGGCACCGGTCTTTGAGCCGCTCGGACTGGGCGACTGGCGTATCGTGACGGCACTGATCACGGGCTTCCTGGCCAAAGAGAGCGTGGTTTCCACGATGCAGGTGCTCGACGTGACGGCGGCGCTGACGACCGTCACTGCTGTTTCAATGCTGGCCTTCTGCCTGCTGTACACGCCCTGCGTAGCGGCCATCGCAGCCGTCAAACGGGAACTGGGCCCGAAGATAGCCTTATGGATGGTGATTTTCCAATGCCTGGTGGCCTGGCTGGTGGCACTGCTGGCCTATATGGTTGCCGGAATGATTGTCGCTTGAACCGCCATGAACGCTCCTACCGTCATCGTCCTTGTCCTGGTCGCCGCAACGCTCGTACTGGTGTTGGCATTGAGCCGCCGCCGTGCTGACGATCCGTGTTGTGGCTGTCACGGATGCGACCTGGCTCAAAGGTCCAGCCGCAAGCCGAAGCGCAGGTCGAACGAGAAGGGATGTTCCCGATAATAACTCGGCAGGTCGTCCGGCAGGACGGGATGCCATGCCACGCCTGGTTCGGCGTAGAGGGCCAGCCAGCGGGTCAGATGGATGTCCACGCCGGCTGCCGCGAGGACGGACAGCTGGACCGGATGCTTCCGGACGGCCATCTTTTCTCCGGTATGGGGCTTCAGGTAGCTTCCGCCCGCCAGCATTTCGACTTCCGCTCCCTCGCTGAGATACAGGCCAGCGATGCGTCCGCCCAGGACCGTTTCGACGGCTTTGAGAGGGATGCCGACGTAGTGGAGCCGCCAGTCACCTATCAGCATTTTCTCCTGTCCTACGGGAATGGTCTCCTTGCCGCGGTGGAAGCTGTAGGTCAGGCCGCTTTCCAGCGCGAACCGGTTTGTGAGCGGATAGCGGACCGTCAGGCCCGTGCGGATGGGCAGCGGGCATTCCACATCGGCGCTGGCTGAACCGAAGGTGTTGTCGACGACAGCGTTCCTGCTGTACAGCTGCCTCGGCATCGTGCTGTTACTGTTGCTGTTGCCGATCAAATCCGAGCCATCCACATCCATGAGGGCACTGTAATAAGCCAGCGGCGCGATAACGTTCGGGTCGGCCTGGCCGGGATTGCCCGCCCGGAGATTGCCTGCATAGAGTTGGAAGGAGAGCCGGTGCGGCGAGGCTGCGGAAGCCGAGCGCTGCGGGTCGGGTTCGATGTCGGGGAAAACGTCGGGAATGATGTCGGGGGTGTTGGGTGTATCGGGTGTATCGGGTGTGTCAGGGGTTTCGGGTTTATCCGGGGTATTAGGTGTGTCGGGTGTCGAAGGCGTTGTGTCCGTTGCTTCCGGTTGCTTTGTTTCAGGAACGGAGGTCGATGATGAAGAAGTGGGTTGCGAAAAACGATGGCCCGGTGCATCGGCCAGCAGCCGCCCGCCCTGCAGCGACGGCAACGTGCCCTGCCACACCGGCTGCGCCTCGGCGATGAGCCGGGCCGGCCCGACGGCCGGATCCTTTGCGCCGGGGAGCCATAGCAGCAGCGCCAGGGCCGCGGCCGCAGCGACGGAGACAATCACCGGCAACAGCCATTTCCGGCCACCTGCCGGTGCCGGAACGGGAACATCCAGTTCATAATCGCCCAGTTTTGCTTGAAACGGGGAAATCCAGTCGTCTTTCATCATTCAACGTTTTTTCTGTATTCATCGATCCATTTGCAGAGCAGCGCCTTGGCCCGGTGAAGGTCGGAGGCTGAAGTACTGTGGCGGATATGGAGCAGATCGCCGATCTCCTGGTGGCTTTTCTCTTCAAACACATAGAGGTTGAAGACGGTGCGGTAGCGGTCGGGCAGGCGCCGGATCATCGCCAGCAGTTCACGCTCCGGAATCTCGGCGATGGCGGGCCGTTCGTCGGGTTCCGGCACGTCGCCGTATTCGTCGATCGGCGTGGTGAGCATCCGGTTTTCGGCCCGCAGCCGCAGCAGCGACTCGTTCACGGCAATCCGGCGGACCCAGGCTTTCAGCGACCCCGTGCCCCGGTTCTCGAAAGTGTCGAACCGGCTGAGAATCTTGATGAAAACATCCTGCACAAGGTCTTTTACGTCCTCGTCCGTCCGGGCATAGCGCGCACACACGGCCGCCACATAGCGGTAGTACTGCTCGTAAAAACAGCGCTTCGCAGAAGGTTTTCCCCTGCGAAGCGCTTCAACCAAGTCTCTTTCTTTCTCTGCAGAGAGCGGAATCATCCGTAGTTCTTTCTGTACACCAAATACAAAATTACGGAATTATTGCGTCATTTTCCCGTGAACTTTCCGGCGAACAGCACGGAACCGGACTGCGCCTCGACGATCAGGTACAGGAACGGATGGTCGCAGTGGAAATTGATGATCCTGGGCGGCTCGGGAATGGCCGTGGCGCCCATCATTCCGGCGCTGGTCACGGCTGCGGCTTCGGAGCCTTTCTCATCGACCTTGATGATGGCGTCCTGCTGCACGAAGTCGAGGTAGTCGGCGTTGAGCGACATGGCCTTGAAATTGGCGCCCGGTGCGAAGGAGCCCGGCATGCCCATGGACTTGAGGATGTCGTTGAGCTTGATGTGGTACTTCGTCTCGAAGCGCGGCAGCCAGAGATTGACTTTCGTGTCGGAGTACATGTTGCGGCGGAGTTCGTCCCAGTCTTTTCCGTCCAGCGAAGCCACGACTTCGGCTACGGTATGGCCTTCCTTCGGAAGCAGCACGTACATGGCGTAGAAGCCGTCTCCATAGGGCAGGCGGATCCGCTGGAAGAGCTCGTTCTCGCCGTAGGAGAACTTGCGTTCCTTCTCCATCATCCAGAGCTGCTTCTCCTCGCCGTTTTCGAGGTGGAACGTGCGTTCCTGCGTCCACGACTTGGTGAAGGGATACATCCAGGCGCCCTTGAAGTACAGCGCGTTGAGCAGATAGGCGAACATGTTGGGATCGACACTTTCCAGGACGCTGGGGATCAGCCCGTTGGTCTGCTTGTTGCACCAGCCGTTGATGGTGCGGAGCGTCGACTTTTCGCTCTTGAAGTCGAGGTTCTTCACTTCGGCGTCGTAATACTTCTCGACCAGGTTCTTGTACTTCTTCTCGATGGGGTACATCTGGTTGACGAATACGGCGTTGCCGATCACCAGTTTCGTGGCCGGGTCAAGCTTCGGGAGCCGGTCGAGCATCATGCGGTTGAAATCGTTCAGGGCATCCAGCTCCGAGACCTCGAAGCCGAGCGTGCGGGCGATCTCGTCGGCCGTCCCGTCCTTCGCGCCGTTGAGGATGACGCTGAGCAGCATCTGCAGGCTCGTCGGCGAGACGAACCAGTCGCCTTTCTCGTTCTGGTCGATCTGCTGCAGGAAGCGGAAGGAAAAGTCGTTGCCGGTAGCGGCCATCGCTTTCTGCTCCGCCGTCAGTTCCGGCGTCTGGGCCGACACGCAACCCGCCGCCAGCATCGCAAACAAAGCAAATAATTTCATCGTTCTACGGTTTTTGACACAGTTAGTCGTTGTTCATCTCCCGGATGTCGACCTGGTCGCGGTGCGAGGAGCCGAGGAGCCATTCGCTGTACCAGTCCGCCATGCGCCAGAAGAAGTACTCGTTCATATCGCCAAAACCGTGCCGCTGGCCCGGAAGCACGAGCATCTCGAAGCGTTTGTTGGCCCGGATCAGGGCGTTGACCACGCGGATGGTGTTGCTCGGGCTCACGTTGTCGTCGATGTCGCCCGTCACCAGCATCAGGTGTCCCTTGAGGTTGCCGGCGAGGTCCTGGTTCTTGTCGATGCTGTATTTGAAGGTGGTGTCGCCCGCTGCGGTGATCTCCTCGAGGATGCCGTGGTGCTGCTCGCTCCACCAGCGGTTGTAGATGCTGTTGTCGTGGTTGCCGGCGCATGAGACGGCTGCCTTGAAGAAGTCGGGGTACTTGAGGATGGCCGCGGTGGACATGAAGCCGCCGCCGCTGTGTCCGTGGATGCCCACGCGGTTGATGTCGATGTAATCGTGGCGGGCCGCCAGCTGCTGGATGGCGTACTTGTGGTCTTCCAGCGGATAGTCGCGCAGGTTGCCGTAGCCGAAGTTATGGTACCATTTCGAGCGGTTCGGGTGGCCGCCGCGCTGGCCGACGGTGATGACGATGAAGCCGATCTGGGCCAGGCGGTCGGTGCGCGTGAAGTTCCTCGACCAGTACTCGAAGTTGCCTTCCACCTGCGGACCCGGATACACGTAGTCGATGATCGGGTAGGACTTCGTGGAGTCGAAGTCGAACGGCTTGTACATGTAGCCGTAAAGGTCGGTCACACCGTCGGCCGCCTTCACTTTGAACGGGGTGGGGAACTGGTAGCCGGCAGCCAGCAGCTGCGAGAAGTCGGCGTCGTGGAGGTGCATCACCTTGCGGCCCGTGGCGTCGAAGAGCGCGACGGCCGGGATGGTCTCGACGCGGGAATAGTTGCTCACGAAGTACTTCGCGTCGTCGCTGAAACTGTTGGAGTAGGCGTTGAAGCCGCCTTCGTCGATCTGCTTGAGGCCGGTGCCGTCGAAGCCGATGCGGTACACGTGGCCGTTGTACGGGTTCTCGTCCTTGTTGACGCCCATTGCCAGGAAGTAGATGGTGCGCGAAGCCTCGTCGACGGCGAGCACGTCTTCCACGTGGTAGGCGCCGTTGGTGATCTGGCGTTTCAGCGTGCCGTCCGCGCCGTAGAGATACAGCTGTGCCCAGCCGTTTCGCTCACTCCACCAGATGAGTTCCTTGCCGCCGCCGATGAAACGCGGGTTGCGGGTCTCGACGTAGGTGTTGAGGGTCTCATGCACGACGGTGCGGGCGCTGTCTTCCGCCACGTTCACGCGGAGCAGGTCGGTGCGCTTGAGGTCACGGCTGCGGCGGATCATGTAGAAGCCGTCGTTGTCGCCCATCCAGATGCTCTTGCGCCAGTCGTCATACTGGTCGACGTTCTTTGCGGTCTTGCGAAGCACGTCGGTGTCCTGGTCCTTGTAGGCGGCTACATTGATCTCGCGGCAGCTTTCGTCCTCGATGTCGAAGACATAGAGATGGTTGACGGGACCCGGCTCGCCCGGCATCTGGTATTTGTAGGTCTGCAGGGTCGGGCGCGGCTGTGCCACGGAGTTGATGACCCAGAGTTCCTTGACCTGCGTCATGTCGTATTTCTCGACGGCGAAGTGCTTCGAGTCGGGCGACCAGAGCACCCAGTTGGAGCGGCGTTTGGTCGTGTCCTTGACCTCTGCTGCGCGATAGTTGCTGCCGCCCCAGTAGAAGTCCTTGGTGCCGTCGGTGGTCAGGCGATGGTCCACCACGGTGGAGTCCTTCTCGTCCTCCATCAGCTTCTTCACGTCGTCGATGTCCATCCAATAGAGGTCATAGCCCTTGGAATACACGGCCTTCTTGCCGTCTGGCGAGATGCAGGCCCACATCGGGTAGTCCTTCTCTTCTTCGTTCTCCGTCACGTCGACCAGCTTGCCGGTAGCGAGGATATACTCGAAGCGATAGACCTTCTTTTCTTTCTGGGGCTTGCCCTTGGGCTTTGCCTTCGTGGTGTCGGCGTCGTTCTTCTTCTTGTCCTTCTTTTCGACCATCTCGGTGCTCTGCACCTCGAAGGTGAACTTGCTGTCGTCCTTCAGTTCCAGCTTGCGGAGCGGCAGGTGCGCTGCGTCGAAGGGATCTTTCACGATGGCCGAGATCTCCATGGCGAGGCGCTCCATGTCGAAGGCTTCGGTGCGGGTCTTGGCGACGGGGTCGACGATGTAGTATTTCGTGCCCTGGCCGTCCTTCCATGAGTACCAGAACTTGTCGGAGTTCTTGAACCAGTTCGGTCGGATCGAGGTGCTGAAGACCATGTTGTTGATCTTCTTGGCGGAAAAACGGTCAGCCAGTTCATAATTCGGCTCCTGGGCCATTGCGCCGCCACCGAGCAACAGGGCAGCGAAGCAGAAAAGAATCAGTTTTTTCATATTATCAAATTATAAAATATTGTCTGTCTAATTATTTCTTTCCCATTCGCCGACTTCCATGTCCTTGAGCTGGCCGTCTTCGATGCGGAAGCGGAGGGCGGTGCGGACGAGGTGGAAGCCCTGGATGCCGGCGGCGCCGGGGTTGAGGACCATCATGTCGTAGTGCGGGTCACGGACGACTTTCAGGATATGCGAATGCCCGCAGACGAATATCTGGGGCCGGTAGGCTTCGATCAGGCGCAGGGCGCGGTAGTCGTAGCGGCCGGGGTAGCCGCCGATATGGGTCATCAGGACGCTCATGCCGTCCTGTTCGAAGAAGCGCATCACCGGATGATAATCGCGGATGTCGTAGCCGTCACAGTTGCCAAAGACGCCGACCAGGGGCTTGAATGCGGCGATCTCGCGCATGACGGCCTCGGTGCCGAAGTCGCCGGCGTGCCAGACGACGTCGACGGGTTCCAGGAACCGGCGCACCTTCTCGTCGAAGTATCCGTGTGTATCTGATATCAATCCGATGTATGCCATATTTGTCCGTTTAGCTATGGGTTGTATCTCTTTCAAGACTACGGACCCTTCGGGTCCTATCCCTCCCAAAGCGATGCTTTGGGCCCCTCCCACTCACGGCTGCGTGGGCGCAGACGGTCTTGAAAGAGATACAACCCATAGCTAATAAATATTATAGTTTGATGATGATCTTCTTGCGGTAGAGCCACAGGGCCATCAGCAGGAAGAGGGCCACGTAGCAGAGGGCGAACATCAGCGAAGCGTACTCGTTGTCGCCGAAGATGCTCACACAGCAGTTGCGATAGAACCATCCCAGACAGTTGTAGGTCTTTCCGTCGGCCCCCGTCCAATGGATGACCCGGCCGAGCGTCTTGGTGATGACACCCGCCATCACGAAGGCGAACAACGGATTCATGCCCATGGCCTTGAACGGCAGGAACGGCTTCTCTTTGCCCTTGACATCGATAAACCAGATGAAGAACGCCAGGCAGAAGATGGCCCAGCCGCCGGCGTAGAGCACGTACGAGCCGGTCCACAGCGGCTTGCTGATCGGCAGCCAGATGCTCCAGATGCAGCCCAGCGCCAGACAGATGACAGCCGTGGTATAGAGCTTGGCCACCGCCTCGGTCTTGTTTTCCGTGTGACGGATCAGCTGCCCGATGAAATAGCCCAGCAGCACCGTGCCGGAGCCGGAAAGCGCGCCGAGCAGTCCTTCCGGATCGAACGCGATGCCGTAGCCGTGGTATACGTGGTTTTCGCCCAGGAGCGCGATGTCGATCTTGCCCGAAATGTTTCCTTCCAGCGTCGCCCAGCCCGGTTCCGTGCCGAACACGTAGAGAATGAGCCAGTGAAGGCACGTCACGCCCGCAATGCCCCAGAGAATTCTCTTGGGCGTCTTGAGGATCAGGGCCAGGAAACCGCCCAGGACATAGCACATGGCGATGCGCTGCAGCACGCCGAACACGCGGTAGTGCTGGATCCAGTAGACCCAGTTCTGCCCGAACGACCAGGACGCGTCATGGGGCGAGGTGGGGTAGAAGGGGAAGAGGTTCAGGAGCGTACCCACCAGGAAGATGAGGATGCCGCGCTTGACCAGCTTCCACGCGCTCTTCTTGTTGAGCGCGTCGCCGTACTTGGCGAAGGAGAAGGCCATCGCCACGCCGACGCAGAAGAGGAAGAACGGGAACACCAGGTCGGTGGGCGTGCAACCGGTCCAGGGGGCGTGCTTGAGCGGCGGGAAGATATGGGCCCAGCTGCCCGGGTTGTTGACCAGGATCATCCCGGCCACGGTCATCCCCCGCAGCACGTCGAGGGCGACATATCGTTGGGTTTTCGTTTGTGCCATAATTTACAAATATACAAAAAAACACGTCATTCCTGGCATCTTTTGTATCTTTGTCTCACGATGGAACTCTTCTATTCAAAAGACATTTCGGAAGGCGGCCGGGTGCTGGACCCCGATGAATCCGCACACTGCGTGCGGGTGCTCCGCCACCGCCGCGGCGACACGATCCACGTGGTGGACGGCCACGGCATGCTGTATCGTTGCACGGTCGTAGACGATGACCCGCGCGGGGTGGTCTTCGACATCGAAGAGTGGGTGGAGAATTATGGCAGCCACGATTACTGGCTCCGGATGGCGGTCTGTCCGCCGAAGAACATCGACCGGTTCGAGTGGTTTGCGGAGAAGGCGACGGAGATCGGCGTCGACCGCATCACGCCGATCTTCGGCGATTATTCGGAGCGGCGCGTCTTCAAGCCGGAGCGCATCGAGCGGCTGCTGGTCAGCGCGGCCAAGCAGTCGCACAAGGGTGCCATCCCGCAGTTGGACGAGGCGCTGACGGTCACGGAGTTCCTGCAGCAGGACCACGAGGGTCTGAAGCTCATCTGCTACTGCGACGAAACCATCGGCAAGCTCGATATCAAAGATGCTTTGAGATGCCCGGTCAAGCCGGGCATGACGGAAACAGCCGGCCAAGGCGTCATGCCCGGCGCAGACCGGGCATCTAAGCCGAAGATCACGATCATGATTGGTCCCGAAGGGGACTTCTCGCGCGCGGAAATGGAGCTGGCGCTGGAGCGTGGCTGGCAGCCCGTTTCGCTGGGCGACAGCCGGCTGCGCATAGAAACGGCGGCCCTGGTCGCCACGGCCGCCGTCTATCTTCATTTCAGCAAGTAATCGCTGCCGCTATTCCCGGATAATCTTGATTTCGCCGTGCAGGCCGACCTGGATGATCTGGGAGGGCTCGCCGGTGGCGCCTTCCTCGAGATAAGGATCGGCGACCCAGTCGACGGCGTCGATGATTTCGAGGGGAATGTCCTCGTAGAAAGCCGGTGCCGGCTCCCCGGAGATGTTGGCCGAAGTCGAGACGATCGGCTTGCGGAAACGCCGGATCACCTCCACACAGAAATCGTTCATCGGGATGCGGATGCCCGCACTGCCGTCTTCCGCCACGACATTGGGCGCCAGCCCCATCGCGCCGGGATAGATGATCGTCATCGGCTTGTCGTTGACTTCCAGTAGGTTGATGGCCACCTCCGGAATTTCTTTCACGTACTTGCCGAGCATATTGGCGTCGGCCACCAGCGTGATCAGGCTCTTGCAGTCGGAACGCCGCTTGAGCTCATACACCTTGGCCACCGCCGCTTCGTTGGTCGCATCGCAGCCGATGCCCCATACCGTGTCGGTCGGATAGAGGATGAGTCCGCCCGCCTTGAGCGTATCCACCGCCGCCTTCACCTCTTCGAGATCGATTTCTTGTTCCATATCATTCAAAATATATATTCGTCAATACGGGATAATGGTCGGACCAGGGGACGCGGGGCGTCTCGTGCCGGGCCGACGAGAATTCCTGCGGAATCAGGATGTAGTCGACACGGATCATCGGCCAGAGCATCGCGAAGGTGCTGCTGAAACCCGAACCCGATTCCACGAAGCTGTCTTTCTTGGTCTGGCAAAGCTTGCGGTACGTGTAGGACACCGGCGTGTCGTTGAAGTCGCCGCAAACGATGCAGGGCAGGTCGGAAGCAGCCTCGCTCGCGAGCAGCGATTCCACCTGTTCCGCGCGGCGGATCGTCGCCTCACGCACCCGGCCGTGGACCTGGGCCACCTCGTCGGAGAAGGTGTCCCTGTGCAGCAGCTTGCGTATCAGGGTGGTAAACGAGATACTGTAGCTTTCCAGGTGGCAGTTGTACACGCGGACGGTCACTCCGCCCACGTCAATGTCGGTGACCAGGCTCAGGTTGCGGCTGCCCGGGAACGTGAGCACTTCCGTGCGGATGATCGGATACTTGCTCATCGTCACGTTGCCGAACGCGCGGTTGCCCTTGAAAAGATGGTGGGCTACATACGGATAGACCGGAAGATAGGGGCTGAGGGCGTTCGTGTCCTTGACCGCGAATTCCTGGAGGCAGACAATGCCGGCATCTTCACTGGCGATGAACTGCCGGATGCCCGACACGGCCTCATTGGACGTGACCCTGCGGCCGCCGGCACTGTACCGGCCGATGTTGTAGGTCAGCACGGAGACGTTCCGGCCCGACAGGGGCGACTCCTCGCGTCCCACCTTGACGTAGCGGTCAGCCAGGAGCAGCGTGGGTATCAGGGCGATGAGCGGGATGAAAAGGGTCAGTTTCCGCCGCAGGATCGCAATCACCAGGATCAGGATGTTGAGGATCAGCAGCGGGATGTAGTAAAGCCCGAAATAGAGCAGGACCGGGAAGCGGGAAGGGCGGAAGAACTGGCTCGCGCAGGAAAGCAGCAGCGCGATGGCCGCCGCGATTGCGAAGGTCATCACGAGGATGCGTTTGAAGCGTGATTTCTTTACTGCCATTCCGAGTACATCTGGCCTTTTTTCTTCCAGAACAGGATCAGGATCAGACCGAACAGCATACCGCCGAGGTGGGCGAAGTGTGCCACGCCGTCCTGCGTTCCGACCACGCCGGTTACCAGCTCGATGGCTGCGAAGATGATGACGAACCACTTGGCCTTCAGGGAGACGGGCGGGAAGATGAGCGTCAGCGTGTAGTTCGGATACAGCATGCCGAAGCCGAGCAGCAGGCCGTAGATGGCACCCGAGGCACCGACGGTCGGCGTGGCGAGGATCCGGCCGGCCTGGAGCTGTGCGGCGGACGTGCCTTCAGCGAGCAGGTTCTGCACCTGCAGGTGGAGCACCAGCTCATGGCAGGCGGCGGCGCCGAGCCCGCAGACGAAATAGAACAACAGGAACTTCTTACTTCCCCACATCCGCTCGAGTACCGGGCCGAACACGACCAGCGACCACATGTTGAAGAAAATGTGGGCGAAGTTTCCGTGCATGAACATATGGGTGACGAACTGCCACCAATGGAAGAACTTCGACCCGATGGGGAACAAGGCGAACCATTCGTATACTTTGTCGCCGACCAGATAGGTTCCGGCAAATACGATGATGTTTATGATCAGCAGGTTCTTGACTGCCGGGGGTAGGTTTCTCATAACTTTTTCTCCAATTCTTCAAAAGTGAGGATGGTCATGCACCTGTGGCCGTCCGGGGTCAGGTTCGGCTCGCGGCAGGCGAACAGCTGGTCGACCAGCGACTGGGCCTGGGCCGGGCCCAGGGCGCCGAAACCGCTGGCTGCTGCCGAAGCCGC
>LUZE01000040.1 GCA_001602845.1 Bacteroidales bacterium Bact_13
AGTTGGTCGAGGGTGGTATAGGGGTCGCCAGTGCAGACGTCGAAAGCGCGGTGGAACGTAACAGGGAGCGGTTGGGCGGCGTCGATGAGGCGGCGCATGGCGGCGCGGTCGACGGCGCCTTCCGGCGTGAGCGCGCCGACGACGATGCCTGCTGCGCCGACTGACTTACAATAGTCGATGTCTTCGATCATCTGCCGCAATTGATCTTCGTCATAGACGAAATCCTTTGCTGAAAAACCAGCCCCTTCAACGCGTGACGCGCTCTGGCACTGCCTCCCGAAACGTCTCGCTTCGCTCGACCCCTCCCATGCTTCGCATGGGCCCCTCCCTCTTACGGTGCCGAGGGTGGCACGGTTTCGTGAGGCAGTACCACCCGCGCTTGGTTCACGCGTTGAAGGGCGGATGAGGATATTGACGGGGATTGACAGTTTGTCGATCACTTCGCGGATCAACTCGCGGGGCGGGGTGAGGCCGCCGACGGAGAGGTCGGCGCAGAGTTCGATGCGGTCAGAGCCGTGGGCTTCGGCGGCGAGGGCTTCGTCGAGGGTCGTGCAGCAGGTTTCGATCAGCAGGTCGTCGAGCCACGAAGGCCCGTCATCGTACTGGGGATAACGCTGCGCAAAGCCAGGGACGAGGGAAAAGCTCATAACTGCGGAAGGATGCGTTTGATGTCTTCGGCCAGGGAGGTGTTGTAGCCTTGGGAGAAATAGACGATGCGTCCGAAACTGTCGCAGATCGTCACGACCGGTTTCTGGCGGGAATCGCTCTTGACGCCGGCGCAAAGCATCTCCATGATGGAGCCGTCTTCATCTTTTTCAATCAGCACGGGCCTTCCCCATTCTTTCAGGACCGGAGCAAGGGTCTCCAGTTGCCGCCGGGCATGGACGGAAGGCTCGTCGCGGTCGCCCAGCACGGCCAGCAGATAATAGCCGCGGCCGGTCTGCGGCAGGAAACGGTCGGCATCCATCGTGCCGAGTACCGAAATGCCCTCGGTGGTACGGCGCATCACCAGCGGGACCTCCGTAGCCTTGCCGGCCTCGATATGGAAGAACTCGTTGTGCGAAAGCACACTGCCGTCAGCCAGCCGGGTACCGCTTGTCAGTATGTAGCAGCCTTCTTCGAGTTCGAGCGGGAAAACCGTGTTCCAGGGATTGTGGTCCGAATCCTCCCCTACGGTGCAAAGCCGGGTCGACCCCGTCTCGGGGAAAATCTGCGACAGCGTGAACTGGTAGTAGTATTCCGGCACATCCGAGCCGTCATAGGTGACATTCAGGGAGCCTTTCCCGACGATGGGCTGCTCTTCGTGGTCCATCGATGCGTAGCCGGTCAGCGGATCGAGCTGTTCTTCCAGGCCGCTCGCCCGGCAAAGGGCGACGTAGAAGATGTCACGGTTCCGGCGGTCAGCCCTGCCGCTGTGAAGCACGTCGACAGGCGCCATCCGCAGCCCCTGCGGGTTGCGTTCATTCTCCAGGCGGATGTTCGCGCCGATCCATTTGACGATTTGCGGCCTTGATTTCAGATTCAGTGCAGCCAGTTCGGCGAAATACGGCTTCAGCGGCTCCAGGTCCACCCGCGGACAGTCGCGCAAAGGGTTGAAAGTGCCGTCGATGTGGGCGTAGGCATCTTCCAGGACGTCCAGTGTCACGTCACCGAGGTCCTTGGCGCTGAGCGAGGCGAGCAATGCACGGGCATTGTCGTCATCGTGCGCCGCCAGGAAGGCATCGAGCACGGCGGCGTTGCCCTTGGGCCGCGCTTCGCGGATCAGGTCTTCCTGACGCGTCCTTTCGGCATTGCGGACCACTTCCTCGTCGGTTGCTCCCGACGGCAGCGGATTCTCCGCCGGCGGGACGATGTCCAGGTCGATGGAACAGCGCTCCCCGATTTCGTGACCGAGCGTCACCGTAACGGCCTCGCCGTCAATCACGGCCAGGCCGAAACGCCCTTCCTTCGCGGCGAAGGCCACCATGTCGCCGCAGCCCATATCGAGCGCAGCCTGCCCTTTCCGGTCGGTCTGGTATGCGGCCACAGTGTAATATTCTCCGTAATTGTAGATCTTGAACTCCACACGGGCATCCTTCACGGGCCGGCCTTTCTCGTCCACTACCGTCACGACGCTGCGACGGGCCGGAACATAGCCGCGGATGACATTGATTTCCGTATAGCAGGGCGTCCGCTGGATCACATCTTCATCGCCGTGGTAATCGCCGAACACTTTTGTATGCAGGATCAGCGCCCGCGACACCGGGCCCGTGAACCAGGCCATGTTGAGCCGCGGCTCCGGCTCGCAAGCCCCCATGAACTGCCATTTGCCATCGACATAAACTTCCACCCACGCGTGATTGTCGTCGGTATGGGCCCAACGCGGCGTATAGACCTGCCGGGCCGGAATGCCCGCCGCACGCAGCGCCGCCACCGCCAACACCGACTCCTCGCCGCAACGGCCCACGCCGCGCTGGATGGTCTGCAGCGGTGAGGACGTGCGCCCGTCGGAAGGCTGGTAAGTCGCCATCTCATGGCACCAGTGGTTGATCTCCAGCGCCGCCTCGCCGATCGGCATCCCCGCCACGCGGGCGCAGAGCGTATCGGCGTACAGCGTGCGGAAGTCGTCGAGCGGCTCGTTGTTCACGCGCAGCGGCAGCACGAAATGCCGGAATTCCCGCTCGGGGATGTCCCATCCCATCCTGTCGCGAACTTCCAGCGTCTTCTCGACATTCGCCTGCCAGTAGTCCAGCGGATGCGCCGCCAGGTCGGGCCACGGCATGTTGGCATACAGGAAATCGACATACTTGTCGGTCTCGGTCTTCGGCCCGCTGCCGCAGGACAGCAGGGCCGGCACGGCCAGCAGCAGCACCAGTAATCTCTTCATGGCTATTTGATCGTAACTTCGTCGACAAAGATGTGCGCCTCGCCTCCGGCGCCGATGTGCCATTCAGGCAACGTGCCGAAATTGCGCGCCACCACCTTCACGTAGCGGGCATCCACGCCCAACGGCAGCGAAAACTCATGGATCTGGCAGGTATAGTCCTGCGGATCCACTTCGTGCTCCAGCCGGCCCTGGTTGATAAACGTCTTGCCGTCGCGCGAAGTAGAGAACTCCACCCAGCGCGGCAGGATGATCCACGAACGGGTATCCTGCAGGAAACCGGCGCTCAAACCGTTGATGCGCCGCTCGCGGCCCAGGTCGATCACGGCCTCGAAGTCACAGTTCTGGTATCCCTGCCAGCCGCCGAGCCGGAAGTTCTCGGATCCCCGCACGCCATCGACGATGGCCTGGTCGCCGCCGGCGGTGTAAAGCTTGCTGTACGGGTTCGCTACCGTCACCTTGTAGTTGTTCTCGACGCGCCGCAACACCGTACGCGTCGTGAAACTGCTGTTCCCGTCCCGGTCGGTGCAATATGCCTCGATCGTGCAGTTGTTGCTGACCGTGAACGGCCGCTCATACCGCTCGAACGCCGCTACGCCCTTGCCGTCCTCCGGGAGTACCCGGTACCAGATGCGCCAGTCCTTGTCGAGCGCCTCGATCTCCACTTTCGTAAAGGCATTGAACACGGCTGACGGAACCTTGATCCAGGGATTGCCCACGAACGGGACGTCCACCGCCTGGGTCGGCCGGTTCTCCAGGCTCGCCCCGAAAGAGACGTTCGGCTTGTCGTCCATGCCCAGCACGAACGTGCGGCCGGCCTCGATGTCGGCGAAACGCAGCCAGGACCGGGAATACGGCATGCCGTCGCGCATGACGTGGTTGATGTAGATGTTCTTCCGCCCGTTACGCGGAGCGCGCAGCGTGAAATCCTTGCCGTTTTCCAGATGGATCACCGCGTTGCGGAACAACGGGGAACCGAACACGTAATAATCGGCGCCGGGCGTGACGGGATAGAATCCCAGGGCGCTCATCACATACCAGGCCGACATCTGTCCGCAATCCTCGTTGCCGCACAGGCCGTCGGGCTGGTCGGTGAACAGTTCGTCCATGATGCGGCGCACCATCCGCTGCGTCTTCCACGGGACGCCGGCATATGCATACAGATAGGCGATGTGGTGGCTCGGCTCGTTGCCCTGGGCATACTGCCCGATCATGCCGGTCATGTCGGCCGACTTCCAGCCGCCCGTCTCGCTCGAGGACGAAAAGAGTTCGTCGAGCCAGTCTTCCATCGAAGTGTCGCCGCCGCTGAGCGCGATCAGGCCGTCGATATCGTGTTGCACGTGGAAGGAGTACTGCCAGGAATTGGCTTCGGTATAGTGGACGTTGACCTCGGTGGGGTCGAACGGGTCGAGCCAGATGCCGTTCACGCGCGGCCGCATGAAGCCGGTGTACGGGTCATAGATGTTGCGCCAGAAGGTGGAACGTTTCAGGTAGTCGGCCTCGGTGCGCTTGTCGCCCAGGCGGCGGGCAACCTGTGCGATGCACCAGTCATCCAGGGCATATTCAAGGGTCTTGGAAACCGATTCATGCTCGCGCTCGGCCAGCACCAGGCCGTTGTCCCGGAACACGTCAATGCCGTATTCCGGCTTGTTGGAGGTCTCGATCATGGCCTTCAGCGCCTTTTTCCGGTCGAAGCCCGTGATACCCTTGGCAAAGGCGTCGGCGATCATCGGGGCGGCACTGTAGCCGATCATGCAGTCGGTCTCGTTGGCACTGAGCTCCCAACGCGGCAGCTTGCCCGCCTCGTCGTAGATGGAAAGCATCGACTTGATGAAATCGACGGTGCGTTCCCGCTCGATGATATTGAACAGCGGATGCAGTGTGCGGTAGGTGTCCCATAGCGAGAAGATGTGGTAGCGGTCGAAGCCCCGGGCCTCGTGCACCTGTCCGTCCATGCCGCGGTACTGGCCGTTGGCGTCGGAATACAGGGCCGGTGCGAGGGCCGTGTGGTACAGCGCGGTGTAGAATACCCGCATCGCTTCCTCATCTCCCTCCACTTCGATCTTCGAGAGGAACTTCTCCCACGCGACCTTCGTCGCCTCGCGCAGCACGTCGAACGAGAAGACCGCGTTGCGGAACCAGTTGCTCTCCGACTCCAGGTTGGCCTTCGCATTTTCGACGGATACCGAAGAGATGCCCACCTGGACGATCAGTTCCCGACCACGCGAACTTCCACCCTGACCAAAGGTCAGCACGGCGCTGGCACCCCTTCCGTCCTGGACGATCTGCTCGTCGACGATGGGCCGTGAGAACTTCATGTAGAAATAGACGACCTGGTCATCGGCCCACGAGTGGGAACGGCGGCAGCCCTGCACGACATAGTCGCCCACCCGTTCGATGTAGGATTCCCGGACGATGTCGCGCGGCTTGAGGTCGATGACCAGCTGCGGCTCTGCGCCCTTGGGATAGATGTAGCGGTGTGCGCCCATCCGGCGGCCCACCGTGAGTTCTGCATCCACGTCCCAGCGGTCAAGATGTACGGAATAATAACCGGGAACAGCCTCTTCGTCGCGGTGCGAGAACGAGGATTCATACTTGTCTTCCGTGACTGTTCCGTCATACCAGCGGACGACCGGCATCACGCGGATATCGCACAGGTCGGCACAGCCCGTTCCGCTGAGGTGCGTATGGCTGAATCCCTTGATGGTCGGGTCGCTGTAATGGTAGCCTGAGCAGCCGTCCCAGTCGTCCCCGCGGGTATCCGGGCTGAGCTGGATCATGCCGAACGGATAGGCCGCGCCGGGGAATGTGTGGCCGTGGAAATCGGTTCCGATGAAAGGATTGACCAGGTCGGCATATCTGGTGCGGAGGCCGCGTGCGGACAGCAGGCCCGGCATCGCCGCCAGGAAAAGGAAGAGGAAGACAAGCTTTTTCATAATATGTAAAAATAGGCATTTTTTTATTAATTTTACCGAATAATTGTTCACAACATGAAAAGAACCCTGCTGGCACTGGCCCTGATGCTGATTCTCCTCCCTGAGGCAGGCGCACAGACCGGTGCCGTGATCTACAGCCTTCCCCGCACGACCGTCAGTATCGAAGTCAAGGCCCGGCGCGAAGCCTTTACCGCCGGCCCCTATGCCCCGTATGCCCAGAAATATCTCGGCGTGGCCGCCCGCACGCAGAGCGGCACCACATACACGCTCACGGAAGTCAGCCTCAAGCCTTATGTGGAAGCCGATCCCCAGGCCCGGTACACCGTGACCCTGCCCGACCGGTCTTCCGCCAGCTTCCTCCAGCTCTGCGCCCAGGGGCTCGTGGTGATGGCCGACAACTATACCGGAAAGCCCGCCGCCTGGCGTTTTACCTCCCAGGCCGGCGCCGAACGCTTCGAGGGCATCGACCCGCTGGGCAACCTCGGCAAGGAGACCACCACCCTCTACAAGGCCGTCAAGACCGACGGAGGCTACGAGAAGGTGCCGGTCAACCAGGAGCAGGTCGTTGAAAAATCGGCCGACCGCAAAGCCGCCGACGCCGCCGCCGTCATCTTCGACCTCCGGGAAAAGCGCCAGCAGATTGCAACCGGCGATACCGACGCCACTTTCAGCGGAGAAGCACTCCAGGCCGCCATCGACGAGATCACGCGCCTCGAAGAGCGGTATCTCTCCCTTTTCTACGGCATCTCCGACGTATCGGAAGTCTCACGGACCTTCGACGTGACGCCGGATCCGGACAACAAGAACCAGTCGTACACAGCCTTCCGCCTGTCCGACAGTCAGGGGCTGATGCCCGCGTCGTCGCAGGAAGGCAAGGCATATACCCTGGATTTCAAGGTCGAGCCGCTTGCCGAGCCCGAAACGTACGCCGACCGGGCCAAGGAAGTGACTGTCATCCGCTACCGCATCCCCGCCATCACGCGCTGCCGCCTGATGCAGGGCTCCGAACTGCTGCTGGAGGGCCGCATCCCCGTGTACCAGCTCGGCGAAGAGAGCACATTCCCCGCCAATGTATTGATAACGAAATAATTACTAAAAACCATCCATTATGCCCATCCGTAAATTAGAGCCCAAGAACGTTTGGAACAACTTCTATTCGCTCACCCAGATTCCCCGTCCCTCGGGACATACGCAGAAAGTCGCCAAATTCCTGGTCCAGTTCGGCAAGAACCTCGGCCTCGAGTCCTTCCAGGACGAGTGTGGCAACGTGATCATCCGCAAACCCGCCACCCCGGGAATGGAAGACCGCAAAGGCATCGTGCTCCAGGCCCACATGGACATGGTCCCGCAGAAGAACAACGACAAGAAGCACGATTTCGTCAAGGATCCGATCGAGACCCGCATCGTCCATGAGAAAGACGGCGACTGGGTCTATGCCTGCGGCACGACCCTCGGTGCGGACGATGGTCTCGGCGTGGCAGCCGCCATGTCGGTCCTCGAATCCAAGACCATCAAGCACGGCCCGATCGAAGCCCTTTTCACTGTGGATGAAGAGACCCGCATGGTCGGCGCCAAGGCCCTCAAGCCCGGCGTGCTGAAGGGTGATATCCTCCTCAACCTCGACTCCGAGACGGAAGGCGAGCTCTATGTGGGCTGCGCCGGCGGTATCGATGCCAACATCTCCTTCAAGTACAAGGAAGAGCCGCTGCCGAAGGGCTTCAAGGTATTCAAGATCGTGGTCACCGGCCTCCGCGGCGGACACTCCGGCATGGAGATCAATGAAGGCCGCGGCAACGCCAACAAGACGATGGCCCGCCTGCTCCTGCCCATCCTGCGCGACAACAAGGGCAAGCTCGTCAGCTTCAACGGCGGCAACATGCGCAACGCCATTCCGCGCGAAGCCGAAGCCGTCTTCGCCATCCCCGCCGAGAAAGTCGAAGCCGTGAAAGCACACGTCGACAAGACCGCCGCTACCATCAAGGCTGAACTCGCGCCCATCGATCCGGGCCTGGTCATCACCATCGAGGCTGCCCGCGCATCGAAGGTCATTGCCGGCAACACCGGCCTGAAGCTCATCAAGGCCCTCTATGCCTGCCCGAATGCAGTCGACCGCATGAGCCTGGAGGTCGAAGGCCTCGTGGAGACCTCCAACAACCTGGCCATCGTCAAGACCGGCAAGGACGAGATCACCGTCAACACGCTGCTCCGCGGTTCTTCCGACACGCTCAAGATGGACCTGGCAGAAGCTGTCCGGGCCGCTTTCGAGCTGGCCGGTGCCAAGGTCTGGTTCGACGGAGCATACTCCGGCTGGAGCCCGAACATGGCTTCGCCCATCCTGCACACCATGAAGGAGCAGTACAAGAAGCTCTTCGGCAATGAACCCGCCGTGATGGCCATCCATGCCGGCCTCGAGTGCGGCATCCTCGCGGGCGCATATCCCAACTGGGACATGATTTCCTGCGGCCCGACCCTCAAGTCCCCCCACTCCCCGGACGAGCGCTGCTTCGCTCCTTCCGTCGCCAAATGGTGGAAGTTCATCGTGGCCGTCATCGAGGACGCTCCGAAGAAGTGACGCTTCTATCGGCCAGAACAAAAACCAGAGCAGTGGAGCCCGGAAAATTTTGCAGAATAAAAAATTATCTCTACATTTGCAGCCCTTTGGGAAAATCCCGAAGGGCTTGTTTAATAATTTTTTACCTACTCATGTTAAAACAGTACGAAACCGTTTTCATTGCAACTCCCGTTTTGTCTGATACCCAGATGAAGGAAGCGGTTGCCAAGTACACCGGCTTTATCACCGAGAATGGTGGCAGCATCGTGTACCAGGAGGATTGGGGCCTGAAGAAGCTGGCTTATCCGATCCAGAAGAAGACCACCGGGTTCTATTACCTGATCGAGTTCCAGGCCGAGCCTGAATTTATCGCAAAATTTGAAACGCAGTTCAAGCGTGACGAGCGCATCATCCGCTTCCAGACTGTATCTATGGACAAACACGCCATCGCTTACGCAGAGCGCCGTCGCGCCAAGATGAGCGGTGCCGCAACCCCGGCAGCCGAAGCTCCCGCAGAGGCTCCCGCTAACGAATAAGGAGATACGATTATGGCACAGAATGATGACATCCGCTATCTGAACCCCGTCAATGTCGAGGTCAAGAAGAAGAAATACTGCCGTTTCAAGAAAGCAGGTATCAAATACGTCGACTACAAGGACGCCGAGTTCCTGAAGAAGTTCCTCAACGAACAAGGCAAGATCCTCCCCCGCCGCATCACCGGCACTTCTCTGAAATTCCAGAAGAAGGTATCGCAAGCTATCAAGAGAGCACGCCACCTCGCGCTTCTCCCGTATGTAACCGACCTGATGAAATAAGGAGGAACAACCATGGAAGTCATTCTCAAACAAGACATTCAGAACCTTGGTAACAAGGACGACATCGTGACCGTCCGCAACGGTTACGGCGCAAACTGGCTGATTCCCCAGGGCCTGGCCATCATGGCTACCCCGACCGCGAAGAAGATCCACGCCGAGAACATGCGTCAGCGCGCACACAAGGAGCAGGCGCTCCGCGACGCTGCCGAGAAACTGGCTGCACAGCTCGCAGAGGTGACCGTGAAGGTCCCCGCCAAGGTGAGCGAGACCGGCAAGGTGTTCGGTTCGGTGAACAACATCCAGGTGGCTGACGCCCTCGTGGCTGCCGGCTTCGATGTGGACCGCAAGAACATCACCCTCGTGGGCGAGCCCCTCATCAAGCAGGTGGGCGAGTACGAGGCTACTGTCAAGTGCTACAAGGACATCAAGGCGACCGTCAAGTTCGAGGTCGTCGCTGAAGAAGCGTAATTTGCGTTCTTGTCAGATGAAAGACGGACGGTCCGATCAGGCCGTCCGTTTTGTTTTTACAAGTATCGCTCGATATCGCTCCACTTGAGTTTCTTGCCCGAGAGGAAGAACTGGAGGACGATGCTGTTGTCAAGCAGGCCGATGTTGTTGCGCTCCTCATCGAAAGGCGAAGGGTCCTCGTTCCGGCGCATCCGGCGGTAATCACGATGCGCCGTCCAAACGGCCTTGAAGAACGACCAGCGGCCCGTCAGCAGATAGACGAGGGCCGACAGCCCGTCCATGCACATCCGGAAGAAGATGCGGCGGCGCCGGAAGCTGTCGGGCAGGTTCTTGTACAGCATCAGCAGGTTGTTGCGATAGTTGAAATAGAGCTTCCGCGGCGAATTGTTGGGCAACGTGCCGCCACCCACGTGCCAGACCGTGGAGGCGGGAACGCACCAGACCTGATACCCCAGCAACTTGGCCCGCCAGCAGAAATCGATCTCCTCCATGTGCGCGAAGAAATCCTCGTCCAGCCCGCCGAGATGGTGATAGAGCGCGCTCCGGACCATCATGCAGGCGCCCGTCGCCCAGAAGCATTCCTCCGGCTCATCGTACTGCCCCGTGTCCTTTTCCAGGTACGAGAGAATGCGGCCACGGCAGAACGGATACCCGAACTTGTCGATGAAGCCGCCCGCCGCACCGGCATATTCGAACCGGTCGCGCTCGGCCATGGAAAGCACCTTCGGCTGGCAGACGCCCACGTCGGGATGCTCTTCCATCCAGCCGACCAGCGGATCAAGCCAGCCCTCGCCAACCTCGATATCCGAGTTCAGCAGTACGTAATAATCGGCATCGATCTCCCGCAGCGCCCGGTTGTAGCCCCCCGTGAAACCATAATTTCTGTCGAGACGGATGAGCCGGATGTCGGGATATTGGGCGGCAAGCCATTCCACGGAGCCGTCGGAGGATCCGTTGTCGGCCACGACGATGAAGGCGCCGGGGGTTTTCGTCCGTTCGATGAGTGTCGGCAGATAGGCCTGCAGCATCGGCAGGCCGTTCCAGTTGAGTATGACGACAGCGGTATCCCTCATGTTATTTCAAATGGATGAATGATTTGCAAAGCACCCGGACCATGGCCAGCAGCAATAGCGTGCCGGCCACCAGGATGCTGGCATAAAGTTGCTCGCGGATCCGGTGGCGCAGGATCAGCACGTCGGGGTCTTCGTCCAGCACGGCATCCAGGTCTGCGTCGGCAAGCTCGGAATTGGCCCACTTGGCGACAATCACCCCGTCGTTGAAATAGACGCCGCCGCCATTGCTGCGGTTGAGCGTCATCAGCGATTTGCGGTCCGCGGTCACATATTCGTCGGTCGGGCCGTACACCACCAGTTCATGCCCGTGCAGCAGCGCGTTCTTCCGGAACTGGTCGATGCGCTCCTGCTTCTCAGGCGTCAGGCCGGACGGGTTGTAGACCGTGACGGCCAGCAGCGGCCCTTCCATCTGGTCAAGCGTGAAGTCGACCTGGGCCATTCGCGTCGAGCCGCCCACCTGTACGGTCTTGCTGTCCAGGTAGGTCCAGCTTTCGTCCGGCAGGTTGTCCAGCGTAAATTCTTCCGTATGCCCATCCTTCGTATAAAGGAACGTCGTCTCGAACCGTGCCTGGTTCTCCTGTGCCAGCTCGTCGAGGCTGTTGCCCACGCTGTAGGCCGTGAAATCTACCTGCGGGATGGTCGACAGCGCCCGGATGGCGACAGAGAGGGCCACCAGGGCGAAGAGGCCCACGAACGTCCATTCAAGCCAGGTCGGAGCGACGCGCGTGGCCCTTTTCCGGCCCAGGAAGATCAGGATGGCAAGCACCAGCAGCACGACATTTTTCAGGAAGGTCTGCTTGTTGGTCAGGTGGATCGCCTCACCGAAGCAGCCGCAGTCGCTGATCGGGTTGTAGAGCATCAGGTACAGGGTCAGGCCCGTGAAGAAAGCCGTCAGGATGAGCGCGACCCACGAGACGATGCGGATGCGCAGGCCGCTGAGCACGCAGACACCGATCAGGAATTCGGCCGTGGCCAGGGCGATGCCCAGCCAGACGGCAGCGGGTTCGAGGGCGCCCAGGTGCATGAAGTCGAGGTACTCCTTGACGATCAAGCCGGTACCGACAGGATCGAGGAGTTTCAGCGCGCCCGACAAGATGAAGGTCAGCGCGAAGAGCACCCGGCAGAGTCCGCGGAGAAATCTCATAGGCGTATGTCGATTTCGTTACGGATGCGGCGGAAGATGTCGGCGGCGGGCAACATCCGGCCCTCGGCATTGCTGCAGTCGATGCGGATGAAATCGGGGTCGCGGAGGCATTGCTCCCGGTAGATTTCCCGCACGCGGACCTGGAAGGAGATGTCCGCCTCGTGAATGTCGGCCTTCCCTTCCAGATAATCGCGGTCGTCGCCTTTGCGGTTCCGCTTGAGTTTGGCGTCCACGAAGGAGATGGGAACGTCGAGGAAAAGGTTCAGCGTGGGCTTCGGAATCCCGTAGTAATTGTATTCCAGGTCGAAGATCCAGTCGCGCAGCGCGGCGGCTTCTTCCTTCGATGGCAGTTTGGCGCACTGGAAGGCAATGTTGGAATAGACGTAACGGTCGAGGACGACCACGCGTCCCTCGTCCATCCAGCTCCGGATCCGCGTAGCGGCGTCGTGACGGTCCTCTGCGAAGAGCAGGGCCACCAGCTGGGGATGGACCTGGTCGATGGCGCCGAAGTCACCCCGCAGGAACTTGCCGATCAGTTCGCCGTACACCGGTGCGTCATATCGGGGGAAATGCTGGTATTCCACCTTGCGGCCCAGGGAGGACAGGTAAGAGGTCACCATCTTGAGCTGCGTGGATTTACCGGCACCGTCCAAACCTTCGAGTACGATCAACATAAATTATTATCTTTGTAATCAACTTGTAAATATACGAAATAATGGAACGCGGTCAAACGAAAATCATGGGAATCATCAACCTGAATTCCGATTCCTTTTACGAGCCTTCGCGGGCGGCGACGGATGATGCTTTCCGCCGCCGGGTAGACATGCTGCTGGCCCGGGGAGCGGATATCCTGGACCTGGGTGCGGTTTCTTCCCGTCCGGGCGCCCGTCTGGAAGATGCCGACGAAGAATGGCGCCGGCTCGAACCCGCCCTCGAGACGCTGTCCCGCCGCTATCCC
>LUZE01000041.1:0-2564 GCA_001602845.1 Bacteroidales bacterium Bact_13
CGTTGAGCTGCTTTAGACCGTAGTATGCCAGCACGCGGTTCTCGCCCGTTACGGAAACAAGGTCGGAGGCGATGCTCACCACGAGCAGGTCGAGCAGGGTCTGGTATTCCTCGAAGGGAATGCCATGACGGTTGGCGTAGGCCTGTACCAGCTTGAAGCCGACTCCGCAGCCCGACAGGTCGTCGAACGGGTAGTTGCAGTCTTCGCGCTTGGGATCGAGCACGGCGACGGCGGGCGGAAGCTCCACGTCGGGGAGATGGTGGTCGCAGATGATGGTGTCGATGCCGAATTTCTTGGCATATTTGACTTTCTCGACCGCCTTGATGCCGCAGTCCAGCGTGATGATCAGCGTGCAGCCATGGTCGCGGGCCGTGTCGATACCCTTGTAGGACACGCCGTAGCCTTCGTCGTACCGGTCGGGAATATAATACTCGATGTTGGTGTCGAACTGGCGGAAGAAGGAATAGACGAGCGAGACGGCCGTCGTACCGTCCACGTCGTAGTCGCCGTACACGAAGATGCGCTCATGGTCGCGGATGGCCTTGTCCATGCGGTCGACCGCCTTGTCCATGTCCTTCATCAGGAAGGGGTCGTGGAGCATGCTCAGGTCGGGACGGAAGAACTCGCGGGCCTTGGCGAAGGTATCGATGCCGCGCTGCACGAGCAGGTTGGCCAGGACTTGGTCGATGCCCAGTTCCTGTGCCAGCTGACGGACCGCGGCGGGGTTGCCGGGTTCCTTCACCACCCATTTCTTCTCGATACCCATAAATTACGACGCTTAATTTGCAAAGATAACAAAATTGTCGGGCTTTACACAAAAAAATGCTAACTTTGTAACTTGAACCAGAAGTTTTACGCCCGAACTATATATTATGGAAATTACCGATCTCAATGAACAGGAACTGAACCGACGGGCTTCCCTGCAGAAGCTGCACGAGCTGGGCATCGAGCCCTATCCCGCCGCAGAATTCAAGGTCAATACCACCACGGACGAGATCAAAGCCGGTTATGATCCTGAAAAAGAGAACTTTCAAGATATCGTCATCGCAGGCAGGATGATGAGCCGCCGCATCATGGGCGCCGCATCTTTCATCGAACTGCAGGACGAATGCGGCCGCATCCAGGTCTATGTCAAGCGCGACGAGATCTGCCCCGGCGAAGACAAGACGATGTACAACACCGTCTTCAAGCGCCTCCTCGACATCGGCGACATCATCGGCATCGAGGGTTTCGCCTTCATCACGCAGACCGGTGCCCTGTCCATCCACGCCAAGAAGCTGACCGTGCTCAGCAAGTCGCTGCGCGTGCTCCCCATCGTCAAGACGGACGCCGACGGCACCGTTGATCGTCAACCCGCAGGTACGCGAAATCTTTGAGAAACGCTCGAAGATCATCGGCACGATGCGCGAGTATTTCAACGAGCACGGCTATCTCGAGGTCGAGACCCCGATCCTGCAGTCGATCCCCGGCGGTGCGACGGCCCGTCCGTTCATCACCCACCACAACACACTTGACATCCCGCTCTACCTGCGCATCGCCAACGAGCTGTACCTGAAACGCCTGATCGTGGGCGGCTTCAAGGGCGTCTACGAGTTCGCCAAGGACTTCCGCAACGAAGGCATGGACCGCACCCACAACCCCGAGTTCACCTGCATGGAGATCTACGTGGCCTACAAGGACTACAAGTGGATGATGAAGTTCGTGGAGACGATGCTCGAGCGGATTGCCGNNCAAGGCTCCGTACCGCAAGCTCCCGATGCTCGACGCCATCAAGGAATACACGGGCGTGGACATTGCCGGAATGGACGAAGCCCAGCTCCGCGAGACCTGCAAGAAACTCAACGTTCCCATCAAGCCCGAGATGGGCAAGGGCAAGCTCATCGACGCGATCTTCGGTGAGTATTGCGAGAAGAACCTCGTGCAGCCGACCTTCATCATCGACTACCCGGTGGAGATGAGCCCGCTCACCAAGCGCCACCGCGAGAACCCGGCGCTCACCGAGCGTTTCGAGCTCTTCGTAAACGGAAAGGAACTGGCCAACGCCTACAGCGAGCTGAACGACCCGATCGACCAGCTGGAGCGTTTCAACGACCAGGTGAAGCTCAAGAACGCCGGCGACGACGAGGCGATGTACATTGACATGGACTTCGTCCGCGCACTCGAGTATGGCATGCCGCCGACCTCCGGCCTGGGCATGGGCATCGACCGCCTGACGATGATGATGACCAATTCTTCCACCATCCAGGATGTGCTCTTCTTCCCGCAGATGCGCCCCGAATGATCACTTCCTGCCAGAATGCCAGAATCAAGGACATAGTCGCCCTTGAGACGAAGTCCCGCGAGCGCAGAGCCCGCGGGCTCTTTGTCGTGGAAGGCGTCCGCGAATACACCCGTGCCTGTGCGGCGGGCTTCGAGACGGAAACCCTGGTGCTGCGGGACGACGTCGACCTGCCCGGCCTCCCGGAAGCGGATTTCCGCGTCAGCGCCGCCGTGTATGAGAAGATTGCCTACCGGGGCGGGACGGAAGGTGTCGTGGCCGTGATGCGGGCGAAGGAGCGGAGCCT
>LUZE01000041.1:2635-2830 GCA_001602845.1 Bacteroidales bacterium Bact_13
GCAGCGCCGATGCGGCAGGGGCCGACGCAGTCCTGGTCTGCGACCCCCTCACTGACCTCTACAACCCCAATGTCATCCGGGCCAGCCTGGGCGCCATTTTCTCGGTGCCGGTTGTCGCCTGCACCTCCGAAGCGGCCTGCGCCTGGCTGAAAGCGCACGGCATCGCTATCCTGACAGCCCAGCTGCAGGACTCTG
>LUZE01000042.1 GCA_001602845.1 Bacteroidales bacterium Bact_13
AAGCGCATCGCCGTGCTCGACCGCACGAAAGAACCCGGCGCACTGGGAGAACCGCTCTACCTGGACGTCAAGAGCGTGATCGCCGACATGGGCGAGAACGCCCCGATGATCGTCGGCGGCCGCTACGGCCTCTCCTCCAAGGACACCAGCCCGGCACAGATCATCGCCGTGTTCGACAACCTCAAACTGCGTGAGCCCAAGAACGGCTTCACCATCGGCATCGTCGACGACGTGACCTTCAAGTCGCTCCCGCTCAAGGAGGAAGTCTCCATTGTCAAGAAGGGCACCTACGAGTGCAAGTTCTTCGGCCTGGGTTCCGACGGTACGGTCGGCGCCAACAAGAACACCATCAAGATCATCGGCGACCACACCCCGAAATACTGCCAGGGCTACTTCGACTACGACTCCAAGAAGTCCGGCGGTTACACCTGCTCGCACCTGCGTTTCGGCGACCAGCCGATCCATGCGCCGTATCTCGTTTCGACGCCCGACTTCGTGGCTTGCCACGTGCCGTCCTACCTCTATAAATATGATGTGCTGAAAGGCATCAAGGAAGGCGGCTCGCTGCTGCTCAACAGCCTCTGGGACACCGAGGAAACGTTCAAGCGCATCCCGGACTTCGTGAAGAAGACCATCGTGGAGCGGCACATCCGCCTCTATCTGATCAACGCGACCAAGATCGCCGCTGAAATCGGCCTGGGCGGACGTACTAATACGATCCTCCAGAGCGCCTTCTTCAAGATCACGGGCATCATCCCGTACGAGGAGGCCGTGGCCTACATGAAGAAAGCCATTGACAAGTCCTACGGCAAGAAGGGCGAGAACGTGGTGAAGATGAACTATGCGGCCGTGGACCGCGGCGGCGACTACGTGGAGGTGGAGATTCCGGAATCCTGGAAGAACGCTACCGGCCGTTTCGTCAACGCAAACTACAACCGTCTGGCGCCTGAATTCATCCGCAACGTGGCCGACGTGGTTGCTGCCCAGAACGGCAACGACCTGCCCGTGAGCACCTTCTCCGGTGAGATGGTGGACGGCACGATTCCCGCCGGCACCGCAGCCTACGAGAAGCGCGGCACGGCGGTCGAGGTTCCGGAGTGGAATCCGGCCAACTGCATCCAGTGCAACCAGTGCGCATTTGTCTGCCCGCACGCAGCCATCCGTCCGTTCCTGATGACGGCTGCAGAGGGTGAGAAAGCGCCCGCAGGCATCAAGCGCAAGCAGGGCATCGCCCAGTTCAAGGAATACACCTTCACCATGCAGGTCTCTCCGGCCGACTGCACAGGCTGCGGCAACTGCGCCGACGTGTGCCCCGCCAAGGAGAAGGCCCTCGTGATGAAGAGCCTCGACAGCCAGATGGCCGAGCAGGCGAACTTCGATTATCTCCACGCCAACGTGGGTTACAAGGACAACGTGGCTCCCAAGGAGCAGAATGTCAAGAACTCCCAGTTTGCACAGCCGCTCTTCGAGTTCTCGGGTGCCTGCGCCGGTTGCGGCGAGACGCCGTACATCAAGGCCATCACGCAGCTCTTCGGCGACCGCATGATGATCGCCAACGCTACGGGCTGCTCGTCCATCTACAGCGCCGCCTTCCCGTCTTCGCCGTTCTGCAAGAACGCCGAAGGACACGGCCCGTCCTGGCAGAATTCCCTCTTCGAGGACAACGCCGAGTTCGGCCTGGGCATGCACCTGGGTTCCGACCGCGTCCGCGAGACTGTCGCGCGCCTGATGCGCGAGGGCCTCGAGTGCAATTGCTGCACCGCTGAGATCAAGACGCTGTTCGAGCAGTGGCTGGCTGACCGCAACAACGCTGCGGAGACCCGCCGCATCTGCGATGCGCTGGTTCCGCTGATGAAGGAGTGCGGTTGCAAGACCTGCAAGCAGTTGCTGGAGCTCCAAAACTTCATCCCGGCCCGCAGCCAGTGGGTATTCGGCGGTGACGGCTGGGCATACGACATCGGTTACGGCGGACTCGACCATGTGCTGGCGTCCGGCGAGAACGTGAACGTGCTTGTGCTCGACACCGAGGTGTACTCCAACACGGGCGGCCAGTCGTCGAAGTCGACGCCGGCAGGTGCCGTGGCGAAGTTCGCAACCTCCGGCAAGCGGATCCGCAAGAAGGATCTGGGCATGATGGCCATCAGTTACGGCTACGTTTACGTGGCGCAGGTGGCGATGGGTGCATCGCAGGCGCAGTTCCTGAATGCGATCAAGGAGGCCGAGGCTTACGACGGCCCGTCGCTGATCATTGCTTACGCGCCGTGTATCAATCACGGTCTGAAGGCGGGCATGGGTCACAGCCAGGCTGAGGAGAAGCGTGCGGTCGAGTGCGGTTACTGGCATCTCTATCGGTACAATCCGGCGCTCGAGGCTGCAGGGCAGAATCCGTTCAAGCTCGACAGCAAGCCGGATCCAGACTGGAGCAAGTTCCAGGATTTCCTCAAGGGCGAGGTGCGTTATGCTTCGCTGATGAAGTCGTTCCCCGAGAACGCTGCTGAACTCTTCGCCAAGACCGAGGAATTCGCGAAGTGGCGTCTCGGCACCTACAAGCGTCTGGCCGGCGTAGAATAGCCGCCTTCGTTGGCGCGCCGTCGGCCGTCGCTCCGCTTGGGCCTTGGCCCAGCGCACGGGCAGAACCATCGGGGCTCATCGCCCCGATGGT
>LUZE01000043.1 GCA_001602845.1 Bacteroidales bacterium Bact_13
GGACCCTTTTTCTCCAAATCGCTCCAGAAAGGTCCTTCTCCTGTCTTCGATGCCCTTTGCGCCTGTTTGCTTGCGCCAAGCGCGGGTGGGTGGATGCTCCAGAACCCGTGCCACCCTCGGCACCGTAAGAGGGAGGGGCCCAAGCGCAGCTTGGGAGGGGTCGAGCGTAGCGAGACGGTTCTGGAGCAACACCCAGAGCGCCAAGCAAGCAAACAAAAAAGAAAAAGGCGAACTCCTTATCCAAGGGAGGTCGCCTGATTCTCTTAACCTAAAAACTTAACCTATGAAAAAACTATTTGTCTCTAGGTTAAGCAAAGGGTGTGCCAAACTGCAATTTGATGACGTCAATTCGCTGGAGAAATCGAAACAATCTGTACGTCCTTGAGCGGCCGGTCGCGCGGATCGGTGCGTTCGGAAGCAATCTTGTCGATCACATCCAGGCCGTCGACCACCTCACCGAAGATCGTGTACTGGCCATCCAGGTGGATGCAGTTGTCGGGATCCTGCACGATGTAGAACTGGGACCCGGACGACTCCTTGGCCGGATTAACCCTGTCGCCGCGGCGCGCAGCCGCCAGCGCACCCTTCTTGTGCGTCAGCCCCGGAACGATTTCAGCCGGAATCGTGTAACCCGGACCGCCGGTGCCATATTCGTGGACTTTCGTCGAATCGCGCGTCAGCGGATCGCCGCCCTGGACCATGAATCCGCGGATGACCCGATGGAACAGAAGCCCGTTGTAAAAACCGGATTTCGCCAGCTTGACGAAATTGTCGCGATGAAGCGGGGTCTCCGCATAAAGCCGGACGGTCATTGTTCCGTCGGTGGTCTTGATCTTCAGCATCGGCGCTTCGCCGAGCTCCGCCCATTTGTCGGCGGGTGTAGTCGTAGGTTCGTTCATATTCGTTGATTCGTTGATCTCAGTCGTATCTTCCTGATCCGTTTCAGGATTGGAAACAGGCTCCTTGCCGCCCTTGCAACCGGCGATAACCATTACGCCGGCCAGCAGGATATAAAATAATCGGAATCTCATCATGACTTTGTGTTTTTCCAAACCCAAAATTAGTGATTTATTCGTATATTTGAAAGTTAATAAACACAAAGAAGTGGCCAATCCCCTCAAACAGCTGGCCGGCGAAACCGCCATCTACGGTCTGAGCACCATCCTGGCGCGCATCATCAATTTCGCGCTCGTTCCGCTCTATACCCGCGTCCTCACCCAGTCGGACTTCGGCGTCATGTCGGAGTTCATGGCCTACATCGCCATGCTGCAGGTCGTCCTCACCCTCGGACTGGAAACAGGCTGCTTCCGCTACGCAACCAAAGAGGGAGCCAATCCCAGGCAGGTCTTTTCCAATGCCTTCGTCACGGTCTTCGGCATCTGCGCCGTGTTCCTGGCCTGCATGATCGCCTTTTCGGGCGACATCTCCACGGCAATGGGCTATGCGGGGCATTCCAAGCTGATCGTCTATTGCGGTCTGATCCTCTTCCTCGACTGTACCACGGCCATCCTTTTCGCCAAGCTCCGCCACGAGCACAAAGCCCTCAAGTTCGCGGTCATCAAGACCCTGAAGATCCTGACGGAACTCGGCGTCAACCTGCTGCTCTACCTCGTGCTGGCCGCCCGCTTCGCACAGGGATCCTGCCTGTGGCTCATCCGCTTCGTGAGCGTGACGCCTGACTATACCTACCCGATTTTCGCCATCCTGGTCAGCTGCCTGGTCTGCTTCGTGCTGATCGCACCGGAACTGCTTAAGCTGACCCTGCGGCTGGACCGCGGACTCATCCGGCGGCTCCTCGTGTATTCGCTGCCGCTGATGGTCGCCGGTCTGCCGGGCATCATGAACGACGTGCTCGACCGCGTGCTGATGCGTTTCATCAATGCGGACCCGGTGAACTGGCGGGCCGACCTGGGCGTGTACCAGGCTGCCGTGAAGCTGGCCGTGATCATGCAGCTGTTCGTGCAGATGTTCCGCTATGCCGCGGAGCCGTTTTTCTTCCAGCGCGAGCGCGACAAGGGCGGGAAAAAGATCTACGCAGACGTGCTCAACTATTTCACGGCTTTCTGTATGTTCGGCTTCGTGGTGCTGATGCTCTTCATGAACGAGATCGGGCTGCTGCTGGGCAAGGATTTCCGCGTGGGTCTCGACATCACCCCGATCATGCTGATGGCCTATGTGATCACAGGCATCCTGTTCAACGTCAACATCTGGTACAAGCTCTCCGAAAAGACGGGCTATGCCGTGTGGATCACGCTGGCCGGCCTGGTGGTTACTATCGTGGTCAACCTCATCTTCATGCCGCGCTATTCCTACCACGCCGCGGCGTGGGGCCACATTGCCAGCTACCTGACCATGCTCCTGCTCACCGCCCTGCTGGGACGCAAGCACTATCCGATCCCCTACAACTGGGGCATGGTGCTGCTGCTGGTGGCGGCCGGGCTCGGCGTCTGGGGATTGAGCCTGCTGCTGCCGGAGATGGGTACGGCCCTGAGAATTCTCGTGCATTCCGCCTTTGTGCTGCTTTATATTGCCATTGCTTTTGCTATCTTTGCAATACATAAAAAACGCGTTGCCGCATGAAAGTAAAGATCGTCAACCATTCTCCCTTTGACCTTCCGGCCTATGCCACGGTGCTTTCGGCCGGGATGGACCTGCGTGCCGACCTGAAGGAGCCCCTGGTGCTCGGGACGCTGGAACGCGCGATGGTGCCGACCGGACTCCACATCGAACTGCCGGCCGGATTTGAAGCGCAGATCCGCCCGCGGAGCGGCCTGGCCGCTAAGCACGGCATCTCCATCGTAAATGCGCCCGGAACCATCGATGCGGACTACCGCGGAGAAATCAAGGTGGTGCTCGTCAATCTCTCGAACGAGCCTTTTACGGTCAACCCGGGCGAGCGGATCGCACAGATGGTGGTGGCGCGGCACGAGACCGTGGAATGGGAACAGGTGGAAGTGCTGGAGGAAAGCACCCGTGGGGCCGGCGGATTCGGTTCGACAGGAAAACAATAGAAGCCATGATATCAGTAGAGGAATTATACGCGCTGTACAAGAAGTGTACGGGCATTACGACGGACAGCCGCCAGATCGAAGAAGGCGTGATGTTCTTCGCCCTGAAGGGAGAAAGGTTTGACGGAAACGATTTCGCGGAAGCGGCGCTCAAGGCAGGTGCCAAGTACGCCGTGGTGGACCGTTTCCTGCTGGAAGGAACCACATACCGCGGCCGCAAGTGCATCGTGGTCGAGAACACGCTCGAGATGCTGCAGAAGCTCGCCGCCTACCACCGCAAGCAGTTTGACATTCCGGTGATCGGCATCACGGGAACCAACGGCAAGACCACGACGAAGGAACTGGTCGCGGCCGTGCTGGACAAGAAGTTCGACCTAGTGGCGACCAAGGCCAATTACAACAACTATATCGGCGTCCCCCTCACCCTGTTCCGGCTCAATGAAAAGACGGAAATGGCCGTGGTGGAGATGGGCGCCAGCGCACCCGGCGAGATCGCCTGCCTGACCCAGGTCGTCCAGCCCACCTATGGCCTGATCACCAGCGTGGGCAAGGCGCACCTGCAGGGCTTCGGCTCGTTCGAGGGTGTGAAGAAGGCCAAAGGCGAGCTGTACGACATCCTGCGGCAAAAGGGCGGCCTGGTGTTCTACAATGCGGACAACGAGCACCTCTGCGAGATGGTATCACACCGCCAGGGGCTCCGCACCCGCAAATACGGGGTCCGCTTCCAGGGCGTCAAGCTCCTGCAGGCCACGGCGGAAGAGCCTTTCCTGAAAATGGAGCTCACCTACCGCGGCAAGCCGACGACCATCTCCACGCACCTGGTAGGCGACTATAACGCCGACAACGTGATGGCGGCCCTGTCCATCGCCGAGTACTTTGACGTCTCGTACTATGACACTATCAACGCCATCGAATCGTACGTACCGTCCAACAGCCGGTCGCAGCTGGTCAAGACGCAGCGGAACACACTGATCATCGACGCCTACAATGCCAACCCGTCGAGCATGCGCGCCGCCCTCGACAATTTTGCCGGAACGGGATTCACGGGCAAGACGCTGATGCTGGGCGACATGCTGGAACTGGGCGAAGATTCTGCGGCAGAACACCGTGCCATCCTGCAGCGGGCGCTCGAAGTGGCCGACAGGGTCTATCTGGTGGGCGGCGAATTCGGCCAGGCGGCTGAAAACGTCCCGTGCGAGGCCGGCCGTGTACTGGCTTTCCCCGACATCACCGCGCTCCGCGACTATGTGGCCGAGCATCCTGTGGACGGCGCCACGATCCTGATCAAGGGCTCCAACGGAAACCACATGCAGGAGGTCGTGCCGGCGCTTTAAGCGAAATCATACATAAGATTTTGCAATTCAAATATTTTCCGTATCTTTGCAGGCCTTTCCTCGAGAAGGAAGGGAAGTTGTGATTATTGTATTAATAATAACTTAAAGCATTTAAACAATGTCTGTAAAAATTCGTCTCGCACGTCACGGCAAGAAGAACTACGCTTATTTCCACATCGTAGTCGCCGACGCACGCGCACCGCGTGATGGCCGTCTGATCGAACAGATCGGTCTTTACAACCCGAACACCAACCCTGCTACCATCGTCCTCGACGGCGAAAAGGCCCTCGACTGGCTCAACAAGGGTGCACAGCCGACCACCACGGCGCGCCGCATCCTGTCCTACGAAGGTGTGCTGCTGAAGAAGCACCTCCAGGGCGGTGTTGCAAAGGGTGCTTTCTCGCAGGAAGAGGCTGACCGCCGCTTTGCTGCCTGGAAGGGCCAGAAGGATTCGAAGCTCGCTTCCAAGAAGCAGACCCTCGCCAACGCAGCTGCAGAGGCTGCAAAGGCTGCCGTCAAGGCAGAGGCCAAGGTCAACGAGGAGCGCGCTGAGGCCATCGCCAAGAAGAAGGCAGAGCTCGCCGCTGCTGCTGAAGCTGCCGCCAAGGCTGCTGCAGAAGAAGCCGCTGCTGCCGCTGCAGAAGCAGAAGCTGCTGCAGAAACCCCGGAAGCATAAGTTTCGGGATGAAAGTCTTGAAATCTTGGGGCGCGGCAGGACAGGTGGTCTTAAGCCTCGACGCCGACGATCCCCGGGATTTGGAAAGCGAGGAACCGGTATTCATCGAATTCGATGGACTGCCGGTTCCTTTTTACTTTGAATCGGTCGAGCCGAAGGGCGGACGGTTCATCGTAAAGTTCGAAGATGTCGATTCGCTGGAAGAGGCCGAAGAGCTGGTGGGGCGTACCGTGACGCTTTCCGATGAAGAGGAGGAAGAGGAAGATTCTTTGATCGGCCTGCAGGTGCGCGATGCCCGTTCCCGCCGAATTATCGGAGAGATCGTGGATTTCAATGATTATTCGGGAAACGTCACCATCACGGTGGATACGGAAAACGGCGAAGTGCTGCTGCCGCTCCACGAGGACCTGATCGTGGGCATTCACGACGACGTGATCACCCTCGGTATTCCCGACGGATTGTTATAATTCTTTCGGGCTGAAAAAAGTTTGGCACACCGTTTGCTTAACCTAGAGACAAATAGTTTTTTTCATAGGTTAAGTTTTAGGTTAAGAGAAACAGGCGACCTCCCTTGGATAAGGAGATCGCCTTTTTCTTTCTGGAGCCAAGGCCCGGTTATACGAATTGTTCGATGACGGAGCGGGCTTCGGCAATCTTTTGCTCGAGAAGGCGGAGGGAAGTGGCTTCGCACAGGAAGCGGAGGTACGGCTCGGTGTTGGACGGGCGGACATTGAACCACCAGTTCTTGAACTCGACCCGATATCCGTCGAAATCATAAAACGCCAGACTCTTCTCGGCCTCCATGAAATGCGCCTTCACCGCATCCATCGCCCCCTGTTTGTTCTCCACCCGGAAATTGATCTCCCCGGAATTCTCGTAATGCTTGATTTCGGCCATCTTCTCGGAGAACCGGATGCCCGCACGCTTCAGATTGGCCACGATGCCCAGCACCAGGATGCCCGCCAGAAGTCCGCTGTCGCTGTAGAAGAAATCGCGGAAATAGTAGTGGCCCGCCACTTCACCACCCCACAGGCCGTCCAGCTCACGCAGACGCGGCGCCGCGAAAGCGCGGCCCACCTTCCACATGGCGATCTTCGCCCCGAGCGGCTCGAGGTATTCTGCCACGGACTTTGAACTGCGGATGTCCTGCAACACCGTTCCGTTCAGGCCCTTTTCCTTGATGAAATACTCACCCAGCAGGGCGATGATCAGGTCAGGCGCGATGAAGCCGCCCTTCTCGTCCACGAACATCACCCGGTCTGCGTCGCCGTCGTAGATGACGCCCACGTCGCACTTGCCCGCGATGACCAGCTTCTGCAGGTCGACCACGTTCTCCGGCTGGAACGGATTCGCCTCATGATTGGGGAAACTGCCGTCGAGCGTGTCGTACAGATAGACCGGCTGCTCCCCGAAGATCTCGTGAACAAAGATCGAAGCCATGCCGTTGGAGCAGTCCATGCCGATCTTCAGGTTCGAGAAATCCGACTTGAAGGAATTGAGGAAAGCCACGTATTCGTCGCGGACATCATAGTCCCGGACCGTTCCGCGTTCGGCAGCAGCCGGGGTGGGACGGTCTTCGAGAATCCACTGTTCGATGGTGCTCAAGCCCGTATCATAGCCCACCGGAAGCGCGTTTTCACGGCTGATCTTCAAGCCGTTGTCTTCCTTGGGATTGTGCGATGCCGTAATCTGGATCGAAGCCTGGAAGCCATGCTTCGCCGTAACGTAATAGACGAACGGCGTAGTGCTCAGGCCCAGGTCATAGACATCAGCACCCGCATCGAGCAGGCCGCGCAGTACGGCGTCATGGAGCGCGGGTGACGACAGGCGCATGTCGCGCCCGACCAGGATGCGGCGCGTACCCAACAGCTCGGGAATGAAATATGCCACCTTGTAGGCGATGTCGATGGTCAGGTCCGTACCGAAATGGCCGCGGATGTCATAAGCGTGGAATGCCTTGAGTTTCATATGGATTATTTTTTATCTGTTTTCACGCGATAGCGGGTGCGGACGTTCCCCTTGGTGATGCCCATCAGCTTGCCGGTGAGCATCTTTTTGCGGATCGGAGAAGCATGGTCCACGAAAAGGATTCCTTCCAGATGGTCCATCTCGTGCTGGATCATCCGGGCCGCAAAACCTTCGAAATCTTCTTCCACTTCGACGAAATCGGTATTGACGTAACGGACCCGGATCTTCTTCGGGCGGGAAATCTCCGCATCGACGTTGGGAATGCTCAGGCAACCTTCTTCATACGAGCACCGGTCCTCGCTTTCAAAAGTGAAACGGGGATTGATCATCTCGCGGTGGAAGCCTTTCAGCTCCGGGTAACGGTCCGTCAGGTCGTTCCCGTCCACCACCAGGATGCGCTTCGAAATGCCCACCTGCGGCGCGGCCAGGCCGCAGCCGTCGGCGTGGTGCATCGTCTCGATCATGTCGTCAATGAGTTTCCGGAGCCCTTCCCGGTCGGAAAGGTCATCCTCCTGGGCGGGCGTGCGCAGGACTTGGGAACCATATAAATAAATAGGAAGAATCATATCGATGGCTTGTCTCTGTCGAGGAATGTTTGCAAAATCAGGGCCGCGCTTACCTTGTCGACGGCCGCCTTGTCGCGGCGGTCCATCTTCTTGACACCGCCGTCGATCATCGCACGGTGGGCCAGCACGGAGGTGAAGCGCTCGTCCTCCAGCGTCACGGGAATCGTCGGAAAATGCTTCTTCAGCAGCTTGAGGAAGACATCGACGTCGGCCGCGGCGGCGGAAGGCGTGTTGTCGAGGTTCATCGGATAGCCGACCACGAAACGCTCCACCGTCTCGTTTTCGGCATATTTTTTCAGATAATCTATTATCTTTGCAGACGGGACGGTATCCAGGGCACTGGCGAAGATGCGCAACGGATCGCTGACCGCGACGCCGACGCGCTTCCTTCCATAATCGATGCCGATAATCCTGTCCATATTTTGCAAAGTTATAGAATTCTATGGCAAAAAAAGAAAGAAAGTTCGGAAGGCTGGACTACATCTCGCTCGTCGCCGCGGGCCTCGTGCTGATGTTCCTGACCTACCTTCTGATCGCCCATACACCGCTCCGCCGGACGATTCCCGGCTATCCCGACCGGGAGACCCAGAAGGCGGCCGCCGAAAACTACCGGAAGATCGACTCGCTGGAGAAGGTCATCGACCTCTGGGCTTTCCAGGTGGCGAACATCCAGCGCGTAGCTACTGGACGCGAACCGCTTCCGCTGGACTCGATGCTGTTCACGCGCGTAGAGGAAGCGGTCGACGAGGAAACGCTCGGCGCCTTTGAAACCTGCGATTCCCTGCTCCGGGTACGGATGGAAGGCATTGAGGAAGAGATGCGGAACCGGGCTGACAGCCAGGGCAAGATTACCGCCCTGCAGGACGTCAAGTTCACGCTGCCGCTGAAGGGGACGCTCCGGGCGCCTTTCACCCGCACCGGCAGCCACCCCTTCGTGGAACTGTCGGCTCCCGCCGGCACCAATGTGGTCGCAATCCTCGACGGGCGCATCGTCTCGGCAGAATGGAGCGAACTGGAAGGCTGCTCCCTCAAGATCCAGCACGACAACGACCTGACCTCCATCGTACGCTATGCGGGGAAACTCTCCCGCAACGTGGGCGATGCAGTGAAAGCCGGCACGACCGTGGCCGTCGTCGGCCAGACCAGCGAGCTATCCGACGGTACCATCCAGTTTGAACTCCGATACCGCAACCAGGCCGTCGATCCGGCCACATATCTCCCGTTTTGATGGATACACAGCCCAAACGGCATCTGGCCATCCTCGGTTCGACGGGCTCGATCGGTACGCAGGCCCTCGACGTCGTCAGCCAGCATGAAGACCTGTTCGAGATCGAACTGCTGACCGCCAACAACAACAGCCGCCTGCTCATCGAACAGGCCCGCCGCTTCAATCCCGCCGCCGTGGTCATCTGCAACCCCGACCTATACGAGGAAGTGGCAGCGGCGCTCGATCCCCTTTATATCAAGGTCTTTACCGGCATCGACTCCATCTGCGACCTGCTCAGGGACCCGAAGATCGATATCGTGCTCACCGCTATGGTGGGCTTCAGCGGGCTGAAACCGACCATCGCCGCCATCGAGGCCGGCAAGGCCGTCGCCCTGGCCAACAAGGAAACCCTGGTGGCCGCCGGCGCACTCATCATGCCCCTTGCCCGCAAGCATGGCGCCCCGATCCTTCCCGTCGATTCGGAACATTCCGCCATCTTCCAGTGCCTGCAGGGCGAACATGCGCGGCTGGAGAAGATCCTGCTCACCGGGTCGGGAGGCCCCTTCCTGCACAGCAGCCGCGAAGAGATGGCAGCCGCCACCCGCGAACAGGCGCTCAACCATCCCCGCTGGCGGATGGGTGCCAAAGTCACCATCGATTCGGCCAGCCTGATGAACAAGGGACTGGAACTGATCGAGGCACGCTGGCTCTTCAACGTGGAGCCCGGCGACATCGAAGTGGTGATCCACCCGCAGTCGATCATCCATTCGATGGTCCAGTTCTCGGACGGTTGTGTGATGGCCCAGCTCAGCCAGCCGGACATGCGGCTGCCCATCCAGTATGCCCTCTCCTATCCCAGCCGCATCGACCTCAACACCCGCCGCATCGATTTCGCCGAACTGGCCACCCTCACCTTCGAACGGCCCGACCTGGAACGGTTCCCCTGCCTCGGACTGGCCTACAGCGCCCTGGAAAAGGGCGGCAACGCCACCTGCGCGATGAACGGCGCCAACGAAGTGGCCGTGGCCGCATTCCTGGAAGGGAAGATCCGCTTCGTCGACATTCCCGAAATCATCGCCACGACGATGGAACGGAGCACTTTCGTCGCCAAACCTTCCTTCGACGACATTTATAGCACGGATTTTGAAGCGAAACGCATCGCTTTCGAAATCATCGACAACCACTAGAAAACGATGGTCGTACTCCTCAAGATAATCCAGGTCATCCTGGCCCTCTCCCTGCTCGTGGTCTTCCACGAGTTCGGGCATTATTCTTTCGCCAAGCTGTTCAAGACACGCGTCGAAAAGTTCTATCTGTTCTTCAATCCGAAGATCTCGCTCATCAAGTTCAAGCGCTTCGGCGGCAAATGGCATTGCAAGGTCTTCTCTTCCAACGAAGACGAGACGTGGGATGCGCATCCGGAGAACACCGAGTACGGCATCGGCTGGCTGCCTTTCGGCGGCTACTGCAAGATTGCCGGCATGATCGACGAATCGATGGACGTCGAGGCGATGAAACTGCCGCCCCAGCCCTATGAGTTCCGTACGAAGAAGGCCTGGCAGCGCTTTTTCATCATGTTCGGCGGCGTGCTCTTCAACTTCATCCTGGCCATCATCCTCTACGCCGCGATCTTCCGCACGTGGGGAGAAGAGTACCTCCGCACCGAAGACGCAGTCTACGGCATCGCGGTCAACGACCTTTCGTACGAGATCGGCTTCCGCGACGGCGACCGCATCCTCGCCTTCGACGGCGTGCCGACCGAGAACTTCTCGAACCTGCAGGTGGACCTGGTCCGCTCGCAGGCCCGCGAAGCGACGGTCCTGCGTGACGGCGACACCCTTACCCTGTCGATCGACCCGGTCTACATCCCCGCGATGCTGGGCACGGGCGGCATGTTCGACCTGGCCTTCCCCTTTGTCGTCAAGGAATTGCAGGAAGGATCGCCCAATATCGGCAGCGGCCTGGAGGCCGGCGACGAACTGGTCGCCGTCGACGGGCAGGGAATGTTCATCGTGCAGCAGATCCAGCGGGAACTCGCCCAACACAAGGGTGGCAGCATCCTTGCTTCCGTCAAACGTCCGGGCGAGCTGGTAGAGATTCCGCTGCAGGTCGATACGGCCGGACACATCGGCGTGATGCTCGACACCGACCTAGACAAGTGGTTCAACGTCACGCGCAAGGAATACACGATGCTTTCGGCCCTTCCGGCCGGGGCGGCGCGAACCTGGAACACCATCAAGGGGTACGTGCAGGAACTCGGGCTGATCTTCTCGCCCAAGACGCAGGCCTACAAGTCCGTGGGCAGCTTCATCGCCATCGGCCGCGTCTTCCCCGACACGTGGGACTGGTACCGGTTCTGGTCGCTCTGCGCACTGCTTTCGATCATGCTCGGCGTGATGAACCTGCTTCCGATCCCGGCCCTTGACGGCGGGCACATCCTGTTCCTGCTCTTCGAGATGATCACCGGCCGCAGGCCGTCCGACAAGTTCATGGAAATCGCCCAGTGGATCGGCATGATCCTGCTCCTGCTGCTGATGGTCCTGGCCTTCGGCAATGATATCCGAAGCCTCTTCTGACACTTGACAACCAAAAAAATCAGTATATGAAAACGCGCACCATTCTCCTGATCCTGATGATTCCCGCCCTGCTGCTGACAGTGGGAAGCTGCTCGAAGGAAAAGAAGGCCCCGCTCCTTCCCTCCATTACCGGAAAGGCCGGCGAAGTGGAAATCGTCTCCTCGAAGGCCCGCTGGGAATCGGAGGTCGGCAACGCGGTCCGGACCGTGCTGCAGGCCGAATATCCCTTCACTCCGCAGAAGGAACCCAAGTACCGCATCTACAACGTGCCGCCGGAAGGCTTCGTGAATTTCTTCCGGTCGCACCGCAACGTCCTCTACATCCACATCGCGGATACCTGCGGCCAGAAGGTCGTGGTCAGCAAGGATGTCTGGGCCGCTCCGCAGACGATGGTCACCGTCTATGCGCCCGATGAGCAGAGCGCCATCGACCTGATCCTGGCCAAGGACGAGTTCATCTGCGAAGCGTTCGAGGACGCCGAACGCGAGCGCGTGATCATCAATGCCAAGAAGTTCGAGAACGGCGGCCTCGGCCAGGTGGTCCGCAACGTCTTCGGCGGCGCGCCCTACTTCCCTTCGAACTATACGCTGAAAAAGGAGGCCGACGATTTCATGTGGATCTCCTACGAGACCACGTACACCACCCAGGGCGTCTTCATCTACCGGTTCCCGTATACCGGCGAGGAGCAGTTCACCCGCGAGGCCCTGGTGGCCAAGCGCAACGAGGTGATGAAGGAAAACGTGCCCGGCTCCCTCGAAGGCAGTTACATGATCACCAACCCTGTCATTACGCCCGGCTGGTGGCAGAAGACCTACAAGGGTCGCTCTTTCACGGAGATCCGTTCGCTTTGGGAGACCCAGAACGACTACATGGGCGGTCCGTTCATCAGCGACGCGTTCCGCAGCCCGGACGGCAAGTATGTGATCGTCATCGAAGGTTTCGTGTACGCGCCCAAGTATGACAAACGGGACTACCTCCGCCAGCTGGAGGCCATCATCTACTCCTGGCACTGACCCCTTTAAGCAAAAAGACAGAAAAAATTTGTAATCAAAAATAGTTTTTCTATCTTTGCGGTCCCATTCTGAGCAGAGTGGGTCGTTGGCGGGTTCGTCTATCGGCTAGGACGAGAGATTTTCATTCTCTAAAGAGGAGTTCGACTCTCCTACCCGCTACCAAAAAAAATATAAAAAATAAGAATAATGGCAAACCACGCATCAGCAGACAAGCGTTATCGCCAAAGCGAGAAACGCAGAGTGCATAACAAGTACTATGCACGCACAACCCGCAACGCCATCAAGGCGCTGCGCAATACCACGGACAAGGCAGCAGCAGAGGCTTCGATGCCGAAAGTGTTCGCAATGATCGACAAACTCGCAAAGATCGACGTCATCCACAAGAACAAAGCTGCCAACCTGAAGAGCGGTATCGCAGTTTATGTGAACAAGCTCGCATAAATTGCTTTTTTGTCGGAAGTATTTGAAAAAACTTTCCAACCTTTGTTGGAAAGTTTTTTTATATCCTGAAGTCATGAAACATTGTAGCATCAAAACTTGGGATGAGGAGGAGCGGCCGCGGGAGAAGCTGATGCACAAAGGGCCCGCCGCGCTGACCAACGCGGAACTGCTGGCCATCCTCCTCCATTCCGGAAATCGCGAAAAGAGCGCCGTCGACCTGGCGCGGGAACTGCTCGCTTCGTGCGAAGGGAGGCTTTCCCTGCTCGCCGGGCGCAACATCCATCAACTACGTACGCTGGGAGGCATGGGAACGGCCAAGGCCGCCACGGTGCAAGCTGCCTTCGAGCTGGCCCGCCGGCTTGACGCCGAGATCCCGGCCGATGAATTCACGATCCGGCGGGCGGATACCGTCGCCCGGATGATGACGCCCCTGATCGGGTCGCTGCCGCACGAGGAGTGCTGGGTGCTCTACCTCAACCGCGCAGGAAAGTACGTCGGCCGCGAGCAGGTGAGCGCGGGCGGACAGACCTCCACCGTCATCGACATCAAGATTATCGTCAAGAAAGCCGTCGAGCGGCTGGCTAGCGGTATCATCCTGGTCCACAACCACCCGTCCGGCAACCCGCTTCCGGGCGAACAGGACCGTACGCAGACCGGCGCGCTCCGCCAGGCCCTCGCCGTCTTCGACATCGCCCTGATCGACCATGTCGTCATCGGCAAGAAAAAATATTTCAGTTTTTCCGAGGAGAATTATTAACTTTATGGTTCAAAGCCTGACCTATGAAAATCATCAACCTCGGAGAAACCGACTCGCTCCTGAACCAGTACATGGCCCAGATCCGCGACCGGTCGGTACAAAAAGACAGCCTGCGCTTCCGCAATAACCTGGTACGCATCGGTGAAATCTTTGCGTACGAATTGAGCAAGACCCTCTCCTATACGACGATAGAGGTGGAGACGCCGCTCGGTATCGCGCCCGTCAGCGTGCCCGAGACGCCGTTGGTGCTGGGCGCCATCCTGCGCGCCGGACTTCCGGTCCACCAGGGACTGCTCAACTGCTTCGACAACGCCGAGAACTGCTTCGTGGCCGCCTACCGGAAATACGGCAAGGGGAACGAGTGCGACATGCAGATCGAATATCAGAGCTGCCCGCCGCTCGAGGGGAAGACGCTGGTGATCGCCGACGCGATGATTGCATCGGGCGCCTCGATGATTCTCACCTACCAGAGCCTGATTGCCAACGGTGAGCCCTCGCACACCCACATCGTCTGTCCGGTGGCTTCCCGCGACGGCGTGCAGCTCCTGTCGAAGAACCTGCCCCACAAGCGTGTGACGCTGTGGGTAGGCGCCATCGACGAGGAACTGACCAACCACTCCTTCATCGTCCCGGGACTGGGTGATGCAGGAGACCTGGCGTTCGGCGAGAAGAAATAAGCTTACACCAATTCGCAGAGCAGCGTGGCCGAGGTGCAGGAAAGCACCCGGACGGTTACGGTTTCGCCCGGCTTGTGCCCGCCCGCCGGGAAGACACAGGTCTTGTTCTGGGACGTGCGGCCCATCAGCTCCGCTTCGGAGCGCTTGGACGCGCCCTCGATGAGAACCTCATAGCACCGGCCGACGCACTGCCGGTTGATTTCCAGGGAGATTCCGTTCTGGAGCGCGATGATTTCGTTCAGGCGAGCTGTCTTGATTTGCGCCGGCACGTCGTCAGGATAGTGACGGGACGCCTTGGTGCCCGGACGCTCTGAATACTGGAACATGAACGCCCCGTCATAACGCACTTCCCGGAAGAGGGAAAGGGTCGCTTCGAAGTCCGCGTCGGTTTCGCCGCTGAAACCCGCGATGACATCGGTCGTGATGGCACAGTCCGGCAGGATGGTACGGATGGCGGCGATGCGGCCGAGATAGTGTTCGCGCGTATATTTCCGGTTCATCTTTTCGAGCATCGTGTCGCTTCCGGACTGGACCGGAAGATGGATGTGGCGGCAAATGTTCGGGTAACGGGCCATCGTGTGCAGCACGGCATCGCCCATGTCCTTGGGGTGTGACGTGGCGAAACGCACACGCACGGAAGGAAGCGCCTCCGCTACCCTTCCCAGCAGGCCGGCAAAATCGAGCCGGTCGGACGGGTCTTCGGGATTCACCCAGTTATACGAGTCCACGTTCTGGCCGAGGAGGTTGATTTCCTTGTATCCCGCATCCGCCAGGTCCTGCGCCTCCCGGAGGATGCTCCGGGGATCGCGGCTGCGTTCCGCGCCGCGGACATAGGGAACGATGCAGTAGGAACAGACGTTGTTGCAGCCGCGCATGATCGAGATGAAGGCCGTCACGCCGTTCTGGTCCATCCGCACCGGCGCGATGTCGGCATACGTCTCCTCATGCGAGAGCAGCGTGTTGATCTGCTTGCCCGACACGGAAACCGCTTCCACCAGGCGGGGAAGGTCGCGGTAGGCATCGGGGCCGGCCACGATGTCGACGGCTCCGTTTTCGAGCAGCCTTTCCTTGAGACGCTGTGCCATGCAGCCCAATACGCCCACCACCACGCCGTGGCGGCGCTTCTTTTCCTGGAGGAACACGTCGAGACGGCCCAGCACGCGCTGTTCGGCATTGTCCCGGATCGAGCAGGTGTTGACCAGGATCAGGTCGGCTTCGGCGAGCGATCTGCAGCGCGTCCACCCCGCCGCCTGCAGGATGGAGAGCACCACTTCACTGTCGTTCACGTTCATCTGGCACCCGTACGTTTCAATAAAGACTCTCATTGCTTGCTCAATTTTAGCTGCAAAGATAAGTTTTTTCTTATCTTTGTATGATGTTTGCAGAAATGAAAAGTATGAAACGCTTTTTCACCCTCCTCGCACTGGTCCTGCTGCTGGCTGCCTGCAACGATGCCTCGCGTGATCCCGTGATCAAGGATTACCGTATCCAGCAGGTGGGCGGACTGGCGTTCGGCCTCAACGGGCTGACCGCCGACATGATGCTGGACCTGGACATCGAGAACCCGTCCCGTGCCCGCTATGTCGTGGAGGCGCTGCATGCAACCCTTTTCCCGGTGAACGACACGATGCGGTTCGCAGACATCTATCTCAAAGAGGCAACCGCCATCCCGCCGAAAAGCGACGGAACGGTGTCCATTCCGCTGGACGTACACATCCTCAAGCCCCTTTCCCTGCTGAGCGGCGCCCTGTCGGACGACCTCTCGAAATATGAAGCCGATGTGGACCTGACCATCCGCAAAGGTTCACTCAAGAAAACCGTCCGTAAGCAGCGCGTTCCGCTCGAACGCATCGCCGAACTGATCGGCAGTGCCCGGACTCAAGAAACAAATGAAAGCAATGAATAGGTATCGTCTTCCGGCCCTGCTGGCCGCCCTGCTGATTTCCCTCACCGCTTCCGCACAAGCCAAAGTGGACAGCACCCTGCTGGGTGTGGACATCCTCTCGCTCATCGGACAGAAAGCCGCAGGAACGGCCACCGTCAACCAGTCGTATGAAATCCGCAATGCCCTGTCCCGCCACATCGTGACCAATGCCAGCACCAAGCTGCAGGGATACCGCGTCCGCATCTTCTTCGACAGCGACCGGACCGCCCGCTCCCGTTCCGAGGCCATCGCGGCCGGTTTCTCGGAAAGATATCCGTCCATTCCCGTATACCGCAGCCACGTGAGCCCTTACTTCAAGGTGACGGTCGGCGACTTCCGCACCCGCGACGACGCCCAGCGATTTGCCAGCAAGCTCACCAACAGCGGCTTGTACCGATATGTGTTCGTCGTGAAGGAACAAATCAATTATCCCGGTTTCTAAGATGCTCAAGCAGTCACTTCAACAAAAGCAGACCCAACGGCTGTCACCGCTGCAGATCCAGACGATCAAGCTGATCGAACTGCCCGCCCCCGAGCTGGAGCAACGCATCCAGAAGGAGCTGGAAGAGAATCCCGTGCTGGAAGAAGTCGTCGACGACACCGAAGGAGAAGCCCCCAAGAACGTATCCCTCAACGACTACAGCGGCAGCGACCCGACACCTTCCTACAAACTTTACGTCAACAATCAGGGCAAGGACCTGAAACCCCAATACAACACATTCTCCGTCCGCGAGAGTTTCCACCAGAGCCTGGAAGCGCAGCTCGGTTACTGCAAGCTGGACGAACGCCGGAAGCAGATCGCGCTGTTCATCATCGGCATGATCGACGACGACGGCTATCTGCGCCGCGACCTGGAATCGCTGACCGATGACATCTCTTTCCGGCTCGGCATCGAGACCACCCCGGACGAGGTCGAGCAGCTGCTGTTCATGATCCAGGAATTCGAGCCGGCGGGCGTGGGTGCGCGCGACCTGCGCGAATGCCTGCTGCTGCAGCTCGAGGCCAAGAAACAGACGGAAACGGTGCAGCTGGCCACGCGCATCCTGCGCGACTTCTTCACCGAGTTCACCAAGAAGCACTACAACAAGATCACCGCGCGGCTGAACATTACGGATGAACAGCTGAAGGAGGCCATTGCCGAGATCGTGAAACTGAACCCGCGTCCCGGCGGCCAGATCGACGATTCCTACAGCGAACAGGTGCAGCAGGTCGTGCCCGACTTCCTGGTCGAGCTCAAGGAGGGCGAGCCGGTGATGTCGATGCCCCGATTCTCGATTCCGGAGCTGAAGGTCAACAAGAAATACGCGGACGTCCTGATGGAGGCGGCCAACAGCGCCACCCGCGAGAAAAAGGAGGCGGCTACGTTCGTCAAGCAGAAGCTGGATTCCGCCAAATGGTTCATCGAGGCCATCAAGCAGCGCCACAACACGCTGCAGAACACGATGAACGCCATCATCGACTACCAGCACGACTACTTCATCGACGGTGACGAGACCAAGCTCAAGCCGATGGTGCTGCGCAACATCGCCGAAAAGACGGGTCTTGACATCTCGACCATCTCGCGCGTCGTCAACTGCAAGTACGTCCAGACCCATTTCGGCATCTATCCGCTCAAGTACTTCTTCTCTGAAGGCCTGGTAGCCAACGACGGCGAGGAGGTCTCCACCCGTGAGATCAAGACCATCCTGCAGAGCAGCATCGACGAAGAAGACAAGCACAAGCCGCTCACCGACGAAGAGCTGGTGACCGTGCTTACCGAAAAAGGCTACAAAGTGGCGCGACGCACCGTCGCCAAGTACCGCGAGCAGCTCAATATCCCGATTGCCCGGCTCCGGAAAGAATTATAATCCAAATATCTGACAGCCATGACCAAGATGAAAACCATCTACCTGGGCGACCTCCGTTGCGAAGCGGAACATCTCGACTCGGGCAGCAAGATCCGCACCGTCGCCCCGAAGGACAATAACGGTGACGGCTCCCTCTTCTCTCCTACCGACCTTTTCGCCACCTCGCTGGGTTGCTGCATGCTGACCATCATCGGCATGACGGCCCGCACGCACGGGTTCTCCATCGACGGGACGACCATCACGACCGAGAAGGTCATGGCGGCCAATCCGCGCCGGGTCGCCGAGCTGCACCTGGAAATCAAGCTTCCCGAAGGCAGCAACTACTCCGACAAGGAGAAAAAGCTCATCGAGAACGCAGCCAAGACCTGCCCGGTAGCCAACAGCCTGCACCCGGACATCAAGAAGTTCATCGAGTTTATCTGGTAAGGCGGTCGGGCGCTACTCGATCGTCCATTCGCAGCCGTCCCGGGTGTCCTTGATCTGGACACCGAGGGCCTTGAGTTCATCGCGGATACGGTCGCTCGTCGCCCAGTCCTTTGCCGCCTTCGCCTGACGGCGCTGCTCCACGATCATTCCGATCAGACCATCGACCAGCTTTCCGGAAGCTGCGTCGGTGGTTTCGTCTTCCAGGCCCAGGACATCGGTCAGCACGACAGCGAAAAGCGTTTCCAGCTGTTTCAGGTCGTCCGCGTTCAGGGAAAGGCTCTTGTCCTTGACGCTGTTCACGATCCGCACGGCATCGAAGAGCACGGAAAGGGCGATCGGCGTGTTCAGGTCGTCGCACAGGGCATCATACACCTTGTCGGAGAGCGCCTCCACCTCGGCGTTGGCCGGGGCGGATGCCGTGACCGGCAGATGGCGGACGTCCTTTGCCGCCTGCATCATCCGGCGATAGCCCTTTTCCGCCGCCTGCAGGGCCTCGTTGCTGAAGTCGAGCGGGCTGCGGTAATGCGCCTGGAGGATGAAGAAACGGACGGTCATCGGGCTGTAGGCCTGGTCGAGCACCTGGTTATTTCCGGTGAACAGTTCGTCGAGCGTGATGAAATTGCCCAGCGACTTGCCCATCTTCTGACCCTTGATAGTGATCATGTTGTTGTGGATCCAGTAATGGACGCCGCCCTGGCCGCGGGAAGCGGTGTTCTGTGCCAGCTCGCACTCGTGGTGCGGGAACATCAGGTCCATTCCGCCTCCGTGGATGTCGAACACTTCGCCCAGGTATTTCTCGCTCATCGCGGAGCACTCCAGATGCCAGCCCGGGAAGCCTTCGCTCCAAGGAGAGGGCCAGTGCATGATATGCTCGGGGGAAGCCTTTTTCCAGAGCGCGAAATCCAGCGGGGAGTGCTTGTCGTCCTGGCCGTCCAGGTTGCGGGTTCCCTCACGGGTGTCTTCCAGGTTACGCCCCGAGAGGATGCCGTAGTGGTGCTTCTCGTCGTACTTGGCCACGTCGAAATAGATGGAACCGTTGCTTTCGTAGGCATATCCTGCGTCCAGGATCTTCTTCACCAGTGCAATCTGCTCGATGATATGGCCGGATGCACGGGGCTCGATGGACGGCGGCAGCACATTGAGCTTCCGCATCGCCTCATGGTAACGGAGCGTGTAGGTCTGGACGACCTCCATCGGCTCCAGCTGCTCGATGCGCGCCTTCTTCGCAATCTTGTCCTCCCCTTCATCGGCATCGTGCTCGAGATGTCCCACGTCGGTGATGTTACGGACATAGCGGACCTTGTAGCCCAGGTTCCGGAACAGCCGGAACAGGACGTCATAGGTAATACCCGGACGGGCATGACCCAGATGGGCGTCGCCATAGACCGTCGGCCCGCAGACATACATGCCCACGCGCCCTTCATGGACGGGCTTGAAGAGTTCCTTCCGATGTGTCAGCGTATTGAATAGATAGACAGCTCGAGCCATAATTGCAGGTGTTATTCGTTACGATGGCAAAAATACGCATTTTTTCATAGACTGCGACTATTGGCCCGAGCTTCTTGTACCTATGCGCTGACGGCGGGAGTATACGGCTCCAGCTTACCGGCGACCACTTCGACGAGGGAACGTTCGTTCCCGTCGCTTCCCGTAAAACGCGTATTGCGCAGGCGACCGGTCAGGGTGACAAAGATCCCTTTGCGGATATCCTTGAAATCCATGATGTTCCGGCCCGCCCAGGCGGTCACGTTGTGCCAGGTGGTCTCCTCGCGGAGTTCCCCGTTCTTTCCCCTGAACGCTTCGTTCGTTGCTACTGAGAACCGGGCGACCTGCCCATCTCCCACACTGAATACCTTCGGGTTGTGTCCCACACGGCCCCGAAGTTCCACTCTGTTTAAAAATTCGGTCTCAATCATACTTGTTGTGTTTTTGTGTTACGACCGCAAAGTAAATGCATCGCCGGGGGCCTAACCATAGGCTAAACGATTATACACGTTTTTATCCGTTTAGAAACGTTTCACGCCGGGCAGCAAAAAGTTGTATTTCCCGCCTTTTTCCCGAGAATCGGTAAATCGCATCTCCGAGTTTTTATTTGGGGCATCCAACGATTATCTTTGTCTGAAAAGGAGGAGAGACGATGGAGCGAAAATGTATCCACTGCGGTGCCCCGTTCCAGGGACGGATGGACAAAAAATTCTGTTGCGACGACTGCCGGACCGAATACCACAACAAGATCCGGCGGCAGCGGGAAAAAGGCCTGCGGGAGATCAACCACATCCTCTCGCAGAACTGGCGGATCCTTTCCGCACAGCTCCGGAAAGGCCGTCGCCGGATCAGCGTGTCGGAACTGGCCGCCCACGATTTCAACTTTGAAATTTACACATCGATGCGCAAAACGTTCCCGGGACGGCGTATCTACGGGTGTTATAACCTGGCCTATCGCATTTCCCGTACGGGATACGTCCATATTTTTCCTATCTTTGAGGGATGAAAGAAAACCGCCCCCTGCCGCTGCTCGCAGAATCGTCCCTCCCCTACGGTGCGCCAGCATTCGACCGCATCGATGTAAACGATTGGCTACCAGCATTTGAGGAAGCCATCCGCCTTGCCCGCGCGGACATCCGCGCCATCACGGACAATCCGGAAGAACCCTCATTCTCCAATACCATCGAAGCGCTGGAACTCGCAGGACGGAAGCTGGACCGCGTATCGGGCCTCTTCTTCAACCTGACGGAAGCCTGCACCAACGAAACGATGGACCGCATCGCAGAGGAAGTCTCTCCCCAGCTCACGCGCTACAGCATGTCCATCCTGCTCGATGAAAAGCTGTTCGCCCGCGTCAAGGCAGTCTGGGAAAAGCGGGCCGAACTCGCCCTTGACACCGAGGCCGGCAAGCTCCTCGAGGAGACCTGGAAGTCGTTCGCCCGCCACGGCGCCAACCTTCCTGCAGACA
>LUZE01000044.1 GCA_001602845.1 Bacteroidales bacterium Bact_13
CTCCGCTTGGGCCTTGGCCCAGCGCACGGGCAGAACCATCGGGGCTCATCGCCCCGATGGTTCTGCCCGCTGCACCAGGCCTGCGCGCGGCCCGCGCTCCGCGACTTTCGCCCTCGTTGGCGCACCCCTTTCGTCATGCCCGGCTTGACCGGGCATCTAAAGCCAGGTCGACGCGGGACAATAAAGCGACAAATAATAAATATTTGGATAATTCGTCGAAAAAATACTACNNGTAGAGCATCGGATTGTGGTTCCGAGTGTCGTGGGTTCGAGTCCCATCATCCACCCAAAAAGCCTGGCCTTCGGACCAGGCTTTTTTTGTTGGCATTCGGGGCGGAGCCCCGGTATTAATAAGCGGTGAAGCGGACGGCGGCGGAATGGCCGTTGGCGTCGACGATCGTGAGGATGTGGGGGCCTTTTTCGGGAACGACCTTGAGCTTGTGCTCGCCGTGGGCGGTCTCGCCCAGATATTCCCCGTCCAGATGCCAGTAGAGCGTGGCCTGCGGATTGCTGTGCGCCGCCGAGAAAACAATACCCTGGCTGCGGGCATCGAGGGCGACAGGAGCCGCGACACTCATGCCGTCCTGCGGATAAATGATCTCAATGGCGCCTGAAGCGCGGTTGCCCGCATAATTCGGATGATAGGGCGGTAACGGCCGGTAATCGCTGTGCGTCCGCATGTAGTACCATTCCTGCGCCGGCGGCAGGACGAACCAGGCCGTGTGGCGGATCTCGCTGACCGGCCAGCAATCGCTGTCCACCTGCCAACGGCCCTCCGGATCGGTATGGACCAGCCGGTGATACGGACACGGATCCGGCCGGTGCGGCGCTCGCGGTGCCCAGACCGTCATTACCCCGTCGGCTTCGCATAGCTCCGTCGCCGGATGCCCGCTTAACCGGCAGCATTCCACCTCCTCCAGCTCGTCTGAAGGCCGCTCGAACCAACCGGTCGACGGCAACATGCTGAACAGGTCGAACATCACTGGAGCAGCATAGCCCACGCCCGTCAGCAAGGGCCGGCCCTCGCCGTTGCAGTTGCCCACCCAGACGGCCACTACGTAGTCGGGCGTCACGCCCACACTCCAGGCATCCCGGTTGCCGTAGCTCGTGCCCGTCTTCCAGGCCACGGTACGTGTAGAATTGAACGTGTGCCAGTCTCCTTCCTCCTCCGGCCGGCTGACTTCCGTCAGTGCATCGAACGTACACCATACCGCGCCGCGGGAAATCGGCGCCGACTCTCCCGGCAGGGGACAGCCGCACAACGCACGCGCAAGCATGGCGTAGCAGGAAGCCAGGTCGCCGAGCTTGATCTCGGCGCCGCCCAGGATCAGCGAGAGGCCATACGTGTCGGCCCCGCGCGTAATGGTCGTAAAGCCGAGCCGCTGCAGCAGGTAGATGAATTTGTCGACACCGTATTCGTGGAGCATCCGGACCGACGGGACGTTGAGCGAGCGCCGGATGACGTCGCGTGCCGGGACGGCCCCGTCGAAGGTGTGGTTGAAGTTGCTTGGTGTGAAATCCTTATAATGGAAGGGGATGTCGGAGATCAGCATCTCGGGCAGGATGTCGCCCTCGTCGAGCATCGCACCGTAAAGCAGGGGCTTGAGCGTGCTTCCGCTGCTGCGCGGTGCCTGCACGACGTCCACGTTGCTGCCGTGTTCCCGGGAGTCGTGGCCGACGTTTCCGCAGTAGGCGACAGGCTGTCCCGTCCGCACGTCGAGGATGATGGCGGCGATGTTATGGACTTCGTTCGTGCCGAAAACCTCGGCATGCCGCCGGATGACCGATTCGGTGCGCAATTGCAGTATCCGGTCGATTTCGCTGCGGTACAGGCGGTCGCCCTGCTGCTTGCGGAGCGTTTCGAGGTAGTGGTAGGCGATTTCAGGCAGGGGCAGCGGTTTCTCAGGCAGGGGCTCGTCCTTGGCCAGCTCGCATTCCAGCGCGTCGATCGTGCCGTCAGCGCAGAGCTTGTCGAGCAGGAAATTGCGCTTGCGGAGCAGGGCTTCCCGGCTGCGTCCGGGATGGATCAGGGCGGGGGCGTTGGGCAGGACGGCCAGCATGGCGGACTCTGCCCAGGACAGTTCGTCGGCCGGCCGGCCGAAATAGCGCCAGGCAGCCGCCTCGAGTCCGACGACATTGCCGCCGAACGGCGCGTTGGCGGCATACAGTGCCAGGATCTCATCCTTGCTGGTGTAGGCTTCGAGCCGGAGGGCCAGGATCATCTCCCAGATCTTCTCGCGGACGGTGCGGGGCTGGTTTCCGCGGCTCAGGCGGATGACCTGCATCGTGAGCGTGCTGGCTCCGCTGCGGACATCCCCGCTGCGGGCGTTGAGGCGGAGGGCGCGGGCCACGGCGAGCGGATCGACGCCCGGATGATGCCAGAAGCGCTTGTCCTCGAAGGTGACGATGGCCCGGGCGAATTTGTCCGGCACGGAGTCGGCGGCAGGGAAACGCCATTGCCCGTCGGCGGCGATGCGTGCGCCCAACAGTTGGCCGTCACGGCTTTCCAGCACGGCGCACACCGGGTCGTCGAAAAGATGACGGGGCCGGAGTGCCAGCACCAGGACCGTAATGAAGGCCAGGATGGCGAAAAGAAGCAGAAGATTCTTTTTATTGAGCACGCAATTTCGTATATTTGCAATAATATAGCAAAAATAGGCAAAATCGGAGTAATATGAAAAGAATAACCTTTGTCCTGAGCCTCGTGCTTATGACTTTCGCCGTTCTTTCGTGCGGCGGAAGCGACGTGGAAAGCGTCGCCAATTTTTCAAATGAGATCCGTGTAGACGACCCGATGACCTTCCGTCTGTTCGACACTTTCACGCTGAAAGACGCCGAGCAGGCTGCCGAAGCGGCACGCAAGGCCGTATCGGTCACGCCGAAAGTCGATTTCGACGTGCAGGTCGTGGACGGACAGACCCTCTGCCTCATTCCGTCGCAGCCGCTGGAATACAACACCACCTACAAGGTGACGGCTGACTTCGGCAAACTGGCCGGTTCCACCACCGGAAAGCACACCTATGAGGTGAAAACGCTTGCCCCGGTCCTCCGGTTCGAGTTCAGTCCGCTCACGTCGTCCGACCAGGACATCTACCAGATGAGCCTTGAAATCGAATCGTCCGACCCGCTGGAAGAAAAATATCTGGAAAGCGGCCTCTCGATCAAGGGAACCAAGGCGTCGGTGGCCTGGGTACATGCACCCGACGGCCTTCACCATACGGCCGTGATCTCCGGCATCAAGTCGGCCGTGACCCGCTTCCCGCTGGACATCCAGGCAGAATATCCGCGCTATGCGGCGGAAGCTTCCCACCGCGTACAGGTACCGGCAATCGGAACCTTCGAGATTGTGGAAGCCAAGATCAAATCCGTGCCTTACGGCTACGACATCGCCTTCTCGGCGGCGCTCGACCCCAAGCAGGATTTCCGGAGCCTGGTCTCGATGCCCGGCGCCGGCAAGCTCTCGTTCATCGTCAAGGACAATGTCCTGCAGATCACGCCTTCCGTGAAGGCTGAGGAAAAGCAGTTCCTCTCCATCAGCAAGGGCGTCCTCAGTGCGAAAGGCCAGAAACTGGATGATGATTTCGACACCTGGTTCAGCATCCCGTCCGGCGAGCCGATGGTCAAGTTCCTGACGCGCGGCGTGGTGCTCCCGTCCTCCGGCGACATGAACCTGCCGTTCCAGGCCATCAATTATGCAAAGGTACGCGTGCGCGTGCGTCGCATCTATGAGAACAACGTCCTGCAGTTCATGCAGAACAACCGCCTGAACGAATCGGATCCCTACACCGAGAACGTGGCGCGCGTCGTCCTCGACACCACCCTCGTGCTCGGCGAGCCGAACTCGGCCAAGCTCCGCAACCTCAATACGTACGGCCTGCACGTGGCCGACCTGGTCAAGGTGCAGCGCGGCGCCATCTACCGCATCGAGATCCGCGGCGTCGACCCGCTGGCTGATTTCAAGGACAAATACCACTATGAGAGCGAATACTGGTTCGGCAGCTATAACGACTACGGCAACCGCTCCCGCAACCTGCTGGTGTCCGACCTCTCGGTCATCGCCAAGGGTTCCGACAAGGGTGAGTATACGGTGTTCGTGACCGACATCATCTCCGCACAGCCCGTCTCCGGCGCCAAGGTTACGCTCTATAACTACGTGAACCAGCCTATCGCCGAAGGAACGACCGGCTCGGGCGGCAAGTTTACCTGCAAGGTTACCGACGACGAGGCACATACCGCCATCATCAGCAAGGGCGACGACAAGAGCTACCTGTCGTTCATGTATGGCACGGCGCTGTCGCTCAGCAGCTTCGAAGTCGACGGTACCGCTTCGCGCCAGGGCCAGAAGGGCTTCATCTTCGGTGAGCGCGGTGTCTGGCGTCCCGGCGACGAGATCCACGTGACTTTCGTCTCGATGCTCGACGAAGGCGTCCTGCCCGCAGGCCACCCGGTGACGGCCGTGCTCAGCAACCCGCAAGGCCAGACCATCACCACGCTGGTCAACAACGACGGCCATGACGGCATGTACAGCTTTACCTTCAAGACGCCCGTCGATGCACCGACCGGCAACTGGGAAGTGGCTGTGACGGCCGGCGGACAGACCTGGCGCAAGCCGGTGAAGATCGAGACCGTGAAGCCCAACAACATCCTCATCGACCTCAATCTCAACGACAAGCCGGCGCTCCCCGCAGGCAACATCAAGGGTGATGTCACGGCACGCTGGCTGGTCGGCAATCCCGCACGCGACCTGGAGGTCCGTGTCGATGTCGACATTACCCGCGGCCGTACGGCATTTGACAACTACAAGGGCTACGTGTTCGAAGACCGTTCGCGCAGCTTCTCGCAGCAGAGCCTCTCGCTGTACAAGGGACGTACGGACGGGAACGGCAAGATGATCTTCACCTCCTCGCTCGTCGACAAGGACGGCGATATCCCGGGCATGACTACGGCCCGCTTCACGACCCGCGTGTTCGAGAAGAGCGGCGACTTCAGCATCGACCACTACACGACCACCCTTTCTCCTTATGATACTTATATTGGTATCCTCGTTCCCGAGGAGGAGAGCGAGTGGGGCGAGTCGTTCTTCGACAAATCCCGGGCTCACACCATCAAGCTGGCAGCTGTGGACTACCGCGGCAACGCCGTACGGCATAACGTGAAGGCGAACGTGGAGATCTACAAGATGGGCTGGAGCTGGTGGTGGAGTTCGTCGTCCGACGGACTGGCTTCCTATGCGAAGGATTCCTACAATTCGCCGTACAAGGAACTGACCGTGAACATTGCGGGCGGTTCGGGTGAATTCAGCCTCGACCTGTCCAAGGAGGAGAGCGGTTTCTGGTTCATCCGCGTCACCGATCCGGCCGGCGGCCATGCGACCTCCACCGTGACGATGGTGCGCAACTCCTACGAAGAGGCCGGCGATAACAATTCCGATGCAGCGGTCCGGCTGCCGATGTCGCTCAACAAGCCGCAGTTCAACGTGGGTGAGACGGCCGTGCTGACCATTCCTTCGGCCAGCGGCGCCCGTGCCCTCGTCTCGATCGAGAAGGCACAGCGCGTGATCAAGACCTTCTGGGTGGACTGCAAGGGTGAAAAGACCGATATCCAGATCCCCATCGAGGCCGGCATGGCACCGAACGTCTATGCTTCGGTCACGCTCATCCAGCCTTACAACAATACGGAGAACGATGCCCCGATCCGCCTGTTCGGCGTGCAGCGCATCCTCGTGGAAGAAGGTGCGACGCACCTGCATCCGGTGATCGACATCCCCGGTGAGATCCAGCCCGAGAAGGAAGTGACCTTCACGGTGCGGGAGCAGGACGGCCGTCCGATGAGCTACGTGGTGGCCCTGGTGGACGAAGGCCTGCTGAGCCTGACGCGCTTCAAGACGCCGGATCCGTGGAAGACGTTCTATGCGACCGAGGCTCTCGGCGTCCGCACGTGGGATCTCTACGACATCGTGATCGGCGCTTACGGCGCCCGGATGGAGCAGTTGTTCGCCATCGGTGGTGACGGCGAGGGCGACACGCCCGTTTCGCCGAACAACCAGGCTGAACGCTTCAAACCTGTCTCGATGTTCTTCGGACCGTACACGGTGAAAGCCAAGGGTACGGACAAGCACACGCTGCAACTGCCGCAGTACATCGGCCAGCTCCGCGCGATGGTCATCGCGACGGACGGCTCCGCAATGGGTGCGGTCGAGAAACCAGTTATGGTCACCAAACCCGTGATGGTCAAGGCTACGCTGCCGAGAGTCATCGGCACGGATGAGGAAGTCGTCCTGCCTGTGACCGTATTTACCACGAAGCCCGGCGTGGGCAACGTGACGGTTGAGGTGAAGGCCGAAGGTGCGCTTTCCGTCGTGGGTGGCAACACCGCTTCGGTCAACGCACAGCAGCCCGGCGACCAGCTGGTGTACTTCACGCTGAAGGGCGCGGAAGCTGCCGGTATCGGTAAGATCAAGACCGTAGCCAAGAGCTCGGGTGACAGCTCGACCGAAGAGCTGGAAATCGATATCCGCGATCCGAACCCGCTCACGACCAACTCGATGGTCAAGCTTGTGGAGGGTGGCAAGAGTGTCGTGGTTCCGTTCGCACTTGCAGGCCGTCCCGGCACCAACGAGGTGAACGTGGAGGCTTCCACCATTCCGCCGATCGACCTGGACTACCGTCTCGGCTACCTGACCGGCTACCCGCACGGCTGCCTGGAGCAGACCGTCTCGGCCGCGTTCCCGCAGCTCTACCTCGATAACCTGATCGATCTTGACAAAGATAAGCTCGCCGAGATGGGCGACCATGTGAAAGCGGCCATCAAGCGCCTGAGCGCCTTTGCCATTCCTTCGGGCGGTATGACCTACTGGCCGGGCACTTCCTCGTATCTGGGTGCCAGCGTCTGGGCGACGATCTATGCCACCCACTTCATGGTCGAGGCACAGAAGGCGGGTTATGCCGTTCCGGCTGACCTCCGGAAGTCGAACCTGTCGTACCTGAAGACGGTGGCCGGCGGAAAGAGCTATGATGCCGACGCCCGTGCATACGCTTGCTACGTGCTGGCACTGGCCGGATCGCCTGACCGCGGTGATATGAACCGCCTGCGTGAGGATCTGGCGAAGTTCCCCGAATCGTGCGGCCTGCTGGTTGCCGGTGCATACGCGCTCGACGGCAAGAAGGACGTGGCCAAGACCATCCTGCAGAATCTCCACAAGGACTCCGGCTCGTATAACCGCTTCTCCTCGAACTTCGACAGCGAGGAACGCGTACAGGCCATCGCCGCGATGATCTACACGGCAGTGGGCGACAAGACCGCTTCGTTCAAGTGTGTCGAGAAACTCTCCAACTGGCTCAACGACCGCGACCACTACATGAGCACGCAGAGTACCGCATGGGCACTCCGTGCCGTGGCCGACTACATGAAGAACAACGCGGTGGACGGACTGAACGTGAGCATCAAGGCCGGCCGCAGCAGTTCGACCCTCAAGACCTCGAAGGCCATCGCACAAGGATCCCTTGCTGCAGGTGACGGCACTTCGCTCGAACTGGAGATCACCAATTCGTCGAAGGCGCCGGTCTATGTCGTGGTCAGTTCCACCGGCATTCCGGAGAAGGGACAGGAAGTCGAACGTGCCGACGGCCTGCGGCTGACGGTTACCTACACGCTGCCTGACGGCACGCCGGTCGATCCGTTCAACCTGGAGCAGGGGACCGACTTCATCGTCAACACCTATGTGACGAACCTCAGTCCTACCACCGACTACACCAACCTGGCACTGACGCAGGTCTTCCCGTCCGGCTGGGAGATCCACGCCGACCGTATCGACGGCTTCTACCAGGACTTCCGCGACGACCGCGTTTACTCCTATCTCTATCAGAAACGGAACTCCACGTCGGTTGTCAAGACACGCATAACGGCCACGTACAAAGGCCGCTTCTACCTCCCGTCTGTCATCTGTGAGGCGATGTACGACGAGACGGTTGGCGCCGCCACCACAGGTGGCTGGTGCACGGTCCGCTAAAAATTTTGAAAATTTTTCAAAATAATTTTGCGGATTAAAAAAATCGCCTTACATTTGCAGCCCGTTTCGGAAAGAACGGTAGTTCATTGAAAGAATAGGAAAGAACAAGTACAAGCAAGTACCGATTTTTACTTGATAAAAATCAGAAAGAGCGAAGCGTTGATTCCTTGAAGGAATTAAAAAAAGTTGCGGGGTCTGACTTGAGTTATATAGAAAATTATACAATGAAGAGTTTGATCCTGGCTCAGGATGAACGCTAGCGGCAGGCTTAACACATGCAAGTCGAGGGGCAGCGGGTGTAGCAATACATGCCGGCGACCGGCGCAAGGGTGCGTAACGCGTGAGCAATCTGCCCGTATCAGGGGGATAAGCGATGGAAACGTCGTCTAATACCGCATAACAACTTTGGAGGCATCTTCGAAGTTTGAAAGCTTCGGTGGATACGGATGAGCTCGCGAGACATTAGTTAGTTGGCGGGGTAACG
>LUZE01000045.1 GCA_001602845.1 Bacteroidales bacterium Bact_13
TGGCTGCCGGATCTTCGCTGGTCGCCGCGCCGCTCCGGGCCGCAGGCGTCCTGCCGCAGAACTGGAAATTCACGGAGCCTGCCACGGGTGACCAGGTAATCCACCGTACCTGGAAGTCGCTGGACAATGCGAGCATCAGCCTGCTCGGCATGGGTTGCATGCGCTTCCCGCAAAAAGGCACCGGCCGCCGCGCCCCGCTCGACCAGGAGGCCGTCAACCAGATGATCGACTATGCGCTTGCGCATGGCATCAATTATTTCGATACGGCACCGGCCTATGGTGATTCGGAACGTGCCACGGGCGAGGCCCTCAGCCGTCACAAAAGGGGCGATTATCTCATCGCGACGAAGATGTCGAACTTCTGGAACGCCGACTTGAAAGCCTGCAAGGATATGTTCGCCAATTCGCTGAAGAATCTCCGGACGGACTATGTGGATTATTTCCTGCTTCACTCAATCGGCAGTGTCGAGGATTTTCAGAAGCGCTTTGTGAACAACGGGCTGCTCCCGTATTTGCAGGAGCTCCGCAAGAACGGGACGATCCGGCACCTGGGATTCTCGTTCCATGGCTCCAATGCAGCGATGAAGGCGCTGTTGGAGATGCCTTACGAATGGGAATTCGTCCAGATCCAGATGAACTATGTGGACTGGAAGAACATGCCGCTCGAGGACAGCAACGAGCCGTGTGATTCGGAGACGCTTTACAAGATGCTGGCGGACAAGGGAATCCCGGTGGTCATCATGGAACCGATCCGGGGCGGTGCACTGGCGAACGTCTCTACGGGCCTGAAGGACAAGCTGGCGGAGCGGTTCCCGCATCTCTCGCCGGCAGGCGTGGCTTTGACTTTCGCTTCGTCGTATCCGGGCGTGATGTGTACGCTCAGTGGCATGAGCAACATGCAGCAGCTGATGGAGAATGTGTACACGTTCAGCCATTTCAAACCTTTTGGGGCAGAGGATAATGAATATCTGATGGAAATGGCGCGGCTATATAATGGCAATCCGCACATCCCTTGCACGGCGTGCCGTTACTGCATGCCGTGTCCGCGCAATGTCGATATCCCTGGTGTGTTTGCGGTGTACAATGGTATGAGTGATAACTTGATGTTGCCTGATCCATCGAACAAGCGGGCCAAGGGTTACAAAGAGAAGAAGAAGGAGTTCCTCAAGCGATACGCCACTTTAGCTTCCGGCACCGACGCGTCAGTCTGCGTGATGTGCAATGCTTGTCTCCCCAAATGCCCGCAACGCATCCGCATCCCCGAACAGATGCGCATGATCCACAAACTGGTGAAGGATTTAGGATAAATATGAAAAAGATAGTTGTATTTGTGATGGCGGCGGTGATGGTGGTGGCTGTCGGCTGCTGCAAGAATGAGGCACCGAAGGAAAAGGGTGCGCTCGAGGTCATTAAGGCACGGACAAGCATCCGGAGCTTTACCGGTGAGAAACTCACCGAAGATCAGATCCATACCCTGCTGGACGCCGCCATGGCAGCACCGACCGCGGCGGACATCCGCCCGTGGCGCTTTGTCGTCATCACCGATGATGAAATAAAGGCCGGCCTTTATCAGGGAGAACGGCATAAGAAAATGGTCACCGAAGCAGGCGCCGTCATCATTGTCTGTGGCGAAACGACCCGGATGGTCACACCCCGTGGTGCATCTGAAGAATCTGCGCCGGAGGAACGTCCCAATCCCTGGTGGTATGAAGACTGCTCCGCCGCTACCGAGAACCTGCTGCTCGCCGCTACGGCCCTCGACCTGGGCGCCGTCTGGCTCTCCAGCTATCCCAACGAGAACAGTGTCGCGCGGATTAAAGAATACCTGGGCCTGCCTGCGAACGTGACCCCGCTGGCCATCGTCCCTGTCGGTGTCCCCGCCGAGAATCCCGAACCCAAAGACAAGTGGAACCCCGATAATATCCACTACGACCGGTGGTAAACACCGGCCTCTGAAATCAGTTGCAGCTGCACTCGTCGGCGCAGGGATGGCCTTCGCGCTCGGTTTCGAGCGTGGCATGGTGGATACCGGCGTCGCGAAGGGCATGCTTGACGGTATGGACAACCGTTTCCGCATCGGCATCCGGCGCGATGACCAGATGGGCCGTCAGGGACGTTTCGGTTGTGCTGATGGGCCAGATGTGCAGGTGATGGATGCCCCGGACGCCCGGCATGGCTTCCATCCGCTGGCGGATGTCGGCGGGATCGATGCTTTCGGGGACGGCGTCCATGCTCATCCGGATGCTTTCAGCGAGTAACTGCCAGGTGCTGATCAGGATAACGACGGCGATGACGAGGCCGATGACCGGATCGATGAACGTCCAGCCGGTCAGTCCGATGACGATGCCCGAGATAACAACGCCGACCGAGACCAGCGTGTCGGCCGCCATGTGCAGGAAGGCGCCGCGGGTGTTGATATCGTTCTTCTGGTGACGCAACAACAAGAAGGCCGTCAGTCCGTTGATGACAATGCCCACACCAGCCGTCCATGCCACTGCGCCACCGTCAATGGCTACCGGATTGCGCAGTTTGTGGACACTTTCTACGATAATCGCACCCACGGCGACCAGCAGGATGACCGCATTGAGCAACGAAATCAGGATGGAACCTTTTTTATATCCATAAGTGAATTTCTTGGTGCTATGCGAAGCGGCCAGCCGGAAGGCGACCAGCGCCAGGATCAGCGAGAAGACGTCGCTCAGGTTGTGTCCGGCGTCGGACAGCAGGCCCAGCGAGCCCTTCCAAAGGCCGACGCCCGCCTCGACGAGCACGAAGGCCAGGTTCAATGCGATGGATATCCAGTATATTCCCCGGAGGGAAGCGACATCCGCCCCTTCGGCGTGATGGTGATGATGATGTTCGTGTGCCATATTCTGCAGCAAAGGTAGCGCGAAAACATTCGTGCGTCCATCCCAATTTGTTGGGATTCTGCAGGAAGATGCCTAACTTTACCGTATGAAAACGACCCGCATCCTCCTTTTCGCCCTGCTTGCCGGGGCCCTGTTGCTGACTTCCTGCCAGAATAAGAACGTCCACGTAGTGCTGGAGACCACGATGGGCAACATCGAGTTGAAACTCTATGACCTTACGCCGCTGCACCGCGACAATTTCCGGGCGCTGGTAAAGGAGCACGCGTTCGACTCCCTGCTGTTCCACCGCGTCATCCGCGACTTCATGATCCAGGGCGGTGATCCCGATTCAAAATACGCCGAGCCCGGCAAGGTGCTCGGAGATGGCGACCGCGACTATACGGTTCCGGCTGAGTTCCGGCTGGAGGACGGCATCTTCCACCGCCGCGGCGTGCTGGCAGCAGCCCGTGAGGGTGATGATGTGAACCCGGAACAGCGGAGTTCGGCGATGCAGTTCTATATCGTCTGGGGCCGGGTCTTCGACGATGAAGGCCTCGACCGGATCCAGCTCCGGCTCGATGCGCGCACGGACGGCCGCGTGAAGCTGACGCCCGAAATGCGCGAAGTCTACAAGACGGTCGGCGGCACGCCCCACCTCGACGGCCAGTACACGGTCTTCGGCGAAGTGGTGAGCGGCCTGGACGTGGTCGACGCCATCCAGCAGGTCGCCACCGATGCGAACGACCGTCCGCTGACAGACGTCCGCATCCTGCGTGCCTACGTCAAATAGAAATCACTCCAGATAATTCACATCGAACACCCCGCGGGTGATCTCGAGCGTGTGGGTCTCGCGCGGGCGGACGACATAGTCGTCGGGGTGGACGTTGGTGCCGCTCCGGAACATCTCGTTGGAAATCTCCTCTGTAATCATCCGGACCTTGAACTTGAATTCGCCCGACAGGATGCCGGAAACAGCGTCCCAGGTCCGGATATGCAGCGCCCCTGAAAGGAACTCGGCGTCCCGTTTGATCGGTATGTACGCGTAACCCTGCATGAAAGAGGAGTCGCGCTTATGCCCGCTGACGTAGGGCATCCGCACCTGGATGTCCGGGAAATCGATCGTGGCCCCTTCCTTCAAGCGGCGGACAGGGATATACAATTCGAAGGGACGGGCGTCCCATTTGTTGCCGACAATCCAGGCCTGGATCCAGAGCCAGTCGCCGGTCTCGTCTATGCCGGATTGGACGGACTTGAACGGTTCCTGCTCTTCGTCCTCTTCGGGGCGGGGTGTAAAGATTCCGAAGATGGCCCGTATCCAGTCGGGGGCCTGGCCGCCTGCGGAAAGGGTCTCGCCGTCCAGCCGGAAGGCCAGCGTGTTCATTCCCTCATTTGTTTTTTTTGTGGGGTTGATCATGCCTTCACACCCGGCGACGAGCACGGATGCGAACAGGATTCCCAGCAGAAAGGCCGCCCGTTTCATGGGTCTGCGTCTATTCGTGCGTGTACGTGTCCAGGTCGGATGCCTTGCCGGTGTACTGTGGCGTGCGCTTCTCGAGGAAGGAACGGATGCCTTCCAGGTAATCGGCACCCTGGTAGACTTTGGTGCGGTACGCGTTGATGCGCTCGAAGCACTCTGACGGAATGACGTTCGCGCCCTTGCTCAGGATGCGGAACTGGCGCTTGATGGCGCTGATGCTCATCACGCTGTTGCGGCGGAGCGGGGCGAGGAACTGCTCTTCGAGCATTTTGTCAAGCTCTTCGGGCGGAGCGACGCGGTTGATCAGGCCGACGTTCAGGGCGTCGTGTGCCGTGATGGGCATGGCCAGGAAGAACATCTCGCGGGCCTTGTTGATGCCCAGCTGGTTGATGAAGTGCAGGATGCCGGAGGCATTGTAGGGGATGCCGATCTTCGCCGGGGTGATGGCGAAGGTGGCCGTGTCAGCGCTGACAATCATGTCGCACGACAGGCACAGGTCGCAGGCGCCGCCCCACACAGTACCGCTCACGCAGGCGATCACGGGAATCGGCGTGTCCTGGACACAGCGCAGCAGCCGTTCCATCGGTACGTCATAGGCGAGCGGATCTTCGCCATCCTGCGGCAGTTCGCGGATATCGTGTCCGGCACTCCAGACCCCCTTGTAGCACTGGGCCTTGATGACGATGCCGACACATTCTGCATCGTAGGCATGGGTGATGGCTTCACAGAGTTCCTTGCACATCTCTGCGCTCAGGCAGTTGAAGTGCTCCGCATTCTGCATCTCCACGAAACAGATGCGGTCCTGGATGTTGGTGTTGACTAGCATATCCTGAAAGTTTATTTTCCGTATAATAAGACAAATGTACAAAAAGACCGGCAAAAAAGCTATCTTTGTAAGCATGAAGCGAGTTTTGTTCCTGATAGTATTGTTGTCCGCCCTGCCGGCCGCCGGCCAGAAAAAGGACAGTTTCTGGCGTGACTGGAATGATTTCCTGGACATGCGGGCTGACAAGGCGTATGCGAAAACCGATACGACGTATGTCGGACGGTATCCGTATATCTGGGACGCGCGACTTTTCGACCAGGCGACCGGGCTGTATTTCGTTTCGACGTTCGGCGGCGATATCCACCTCTCTTCGGGGTTCTGCAACCGTGCCGGTGTCGGCTTGAGCTATCGCGGCCTCGGCCTGAATTTCTCCCACGCCCTCGGCAAGCGGCGAAGCCACGACCTGGCGCTGAGCTCATACGGCCGGCATTTCGGCTTCGAATTCGCCTTACGGGCGACGAACGACCTGACCGGCTCCGTGGAGATGTCCGGAGTGGACGCGGCAGGCCTCAAGGACAAGATTGACAATCTGTATCTCATATCCAACAAACTGAATCTGCTCTACAGTTTCAATCCCCGTTTCTCGTACGGGGCTGCGATGAAGCAAACCAAAATCCAGCGCCGCAGTGCCGGCAGTTTCATCGCAGAGCTGTCTTGGTCGGTGTGGGATATGCTGTTCCTGGAGGAAACGGAGCGGACGCTGGATTCCTTCTATGAAGCCAATTACTTTTACCAGCGTTTCTCGATCGGTGCGGGATACGGATACAACCTGGTCCTTGGCCAGCAGCACTGGCTGCTTCATGCGTCCCTGATCCCGATGTGGACGTTTTATGAGATGCTGGGCTGGCGCAAGGACGGAAAACGGGAAAGGGTCAATTATCCCTATGGCAAGATCGCGTATGCGGGCTCGGCACATTTCGGTGTCTATTACCGCTGGGGTACCCGCTGGTCGCTGGGCTTCAGCAGCGTCGTGAACCAGATGGCTTCAAGCACCCATTTTTCCAGCAAAGCCTCTGGCTTCCAGCGCTTCGGCGGCCAGGAATGGCAGGCCATCCTCTCCCTCGGCTGCCGCTTCTAGGCGTGTAATATGCAGTGACGCTCGAATTACGAGCGAAGAGTTTGGTAGAAGCCCATCATCTGGGCCTCGAGAAGCATCGGTGCTTCAGCCCGCGTGGTACATTGGCACCATGCAAATATGCACAGAGCGCCCCGACCAATGGCCGGGGCACTTTGCGTAGAGAAAAAGATAAAAGTTTTGAAAAGTTGTCAAAAAAGTGGTATCTTTACCACTAATTAGAAAACATTCTGATTATGAAGTACCTCAATATAGCAAAGGCTATTGAAGCATGGAGAGCCATTCAGCCTATCTCTGATCGGGACCGTGAGCGTTTGAGCCGGAAGTTTACCGTTGATTTCAACTTCAACAGCAACCATATTGAAGGCAACACGCTTACTTATGGTCAAACGGAGCTACTGTTGCTATTTGGCAAGGTGATCGGCGAAGCTGAGATGAGAGATCTGGAAGAGATGAAAGCCAGCAACGTCGGTCTCAGGATGATGCAGGAGCAGGCCGCGATCAGGGAAAAACCGCTCACGCAGAACTTCGTCCGCCATCTTCATAAGACGCTGCTCCGGGAGGATTACACCGTTTATCGTGAACTCCCGGGAGGGCAGCAGACCAGCTATGTCATTCATGCCGGTCAGTACAAGACGCGCCCCAATAGCGTCATCACGCGCTATGGTGACCGTTTTGATTATGCGGCCCCTGAGGAGACGCCGGCTCTTATGGCCGATCTGGTGGACTGGTACAACGACGAGGAAGCGAGGGGGAAACTCTCTCCCGTGGAATTGGCAGCATTGTTCCATTACAGATACATTCGAATCCACCCCTTTGAGGATGGTAATGGCCGTATTGCCCGTCTGCTGGTCAACTATATTCTGTTCCGTCACGACTATCCGATGATCGTGGTTCGCAGCCGGGGAAAAAAGGAATATCTGGAGGCACTCCACAAGACAGACCTTGAAGCCGGTTCTACGCCCAGTGATGGCGCTCATGCTGAGCTTGGCAGTATCCGCCCGTTCCTGAAGTATTTCTCCGCCCTTGTCGCCGAAGAGATCTACAATGATGTCCGTTTCGTCACAGAACCCAATGAAAACGTCTGGTGGTACGATGGCCAGCGAGTAGAATTCAGGACTCCCAATTACGCGAAGATCCTCCGTATCATGCAATCTCAGCCGTCCGTCACGATAGAAGGCCTTCGCGAGCAGTTGGGCATCAACAAATCTGCTGTTCAGCGCTTGTTGGGCTCCCTCAAGGAAAAGGGTTACATTGAGTCGGCCGGGGAGGGAGGCGGATGGCGAGTTCTTATTACCCCGTCAGTATGATGGTTCAGGCATACATGCCCCCAGTAGAAACAGGTGCTTCAGCACCACAAGAGAAGGGGCCTTGCTTCAAAGCAAGGCCCCTTCTCTTGTGGTGCTGGGAAGAATCGAACTGCCGACACATGGATTTTCAGTCCATTGCTCTACCATCTGAGCTACAGCACCGGATTGGGAATGCAAAGGTAAGGATTTTTTTTATTCTGCAAAAAAAATGTCATCAATTCTGCCTCATTCCTTGTCCGTGCCTTATTTGAGGACGGAAGCCAACGCGGCACGGAATTCCGGCATCGGGCACTTGGTGTCGCGCTCGATGATCAGCGTCTTCAGCCCCGCGTATGGCGCAATCTCGTCTTCGATGTCCTTCTGCGACTGGCCGGTCCCGAAATACACCGGCACGAATTCCTGCCAGAAACGGGCGGCGAGTTCCTTGGAAAGGTGGAAAGTTTCCCGGATAAACGCCTCGTCGCTGAGCCGGCAGCAGAGGAAGACCATGGCCACGTCGAAGAGATGGTTTCCGTAACAGAAGTCTCCGAGATCGATGAAGTAACGTTGGTCGCCCGTGAAGATGGCGTTTCCGTATTGCAGGTCGCCGTGAACCGCCGTGTCTTCATCGGGCGTGTCGGCGATGAAACGGCCCAGCTTGTCTTTCTCTAAAGCGGTGAAAAAAGGATTCTCCGCGAGCAGCCGGTAGTAGCGGTCCTTGACGTTTTCAAACTGCGTCACAGGAACATGCGTCGCATGCAGCTGAAGGCACATCCGGGCAAATTCCGCGGCGAACTGCTGCACTTTCTCCGGCTCGTCGGACGTCGCGCGGGCGTAGGATTTCTTACCCAAGATCCGTTTGAAACGGATGCCGTAACGGCCGTCATCCGTGACTACATAGTCACCGGGTTCCGGCGTGGGAATGCCCAGGGCGTAGACCTTGCGGGCCAGCATCATCTCGTCCAGTGGCTGTTGGATCTTGCCTGGAAAATAAAGCTTGAGCATGACCGACGGGTCTTTCTTGTGGTCATAGCTCTCGCCGTTGGCCCCGCCGCCGGAAAGGACGTAATCGTCAAGGGAAATAGGAATGGCTTCTTGCATGATAGGTCTGTCTCTCCAGACAAAGTTAATGCATTTTTCGATGACACCAAATTAGGTAAGTCCGGAATTAAATGCTATTTTCGCAGAGAATATTCGAAATAGCGACGCACATGGCCGTGGAGAAGAGATATGTCGAGGTGTTGCTGCCTCTGAAACTGAAGGATGCGCTGACTTACCGGCTGCCGGAGGCAATGGCTGCCGACGGAGAGTCCGCTGATGGCATCGGTCCCGGTACCTGGGTCGAGGTGCCGTTGCGCGGCCATCCTGCGCTGGGTGTGGTGCTGGCCATCCTGGACAGTGCTCCCACTGNNCCCGCCCGCCGACACGAATGAACTCGCGCTGTGGCGGGCCGTGGCCGACTATTATCTCTGTACGGCCGGAGAGGTGTTCAAGGCTGCCTGCAACGCCGGCCTGCAGCGGCTGATGCTGCGTCCGCCGAAGCCCCGGAAAGCCCGGAAGGGTGCAAAAACGGAGCAAACCACAGAACCCCTCCACGAACTCTCCGTCAACCAGCAACTGGCCCTGGAAACCATCCGTGACGGCTTCGCGCAGCGCAAGCCCGTGCTCCTGCACGGCGTCACGGGCAGCGGAAAGACCGAAATCTACCTGCACCTGGCTGCCGCGCAATTGCAGCAGGGCAGGGACGTGCTCTATCTCGTCCCCGAGATCGCCATTTCCAAGCAGTTGCAGCAGCGGCTGGAAGCCGTGTTCGGCACCGCGCTGCTGGTCTACCATTCGCGGACGACCGTGCCGCAGCGCCACCAGGTGATCGACACCCTGCGCCGGGATCCGGCACCCCGCATCGTGCTGGGTACCCGCAGCGCCGTATTCCTTCCGTTCCGCAAGCTGGGCCTGGTGGTCGTGGACGAGGAGCATGACCGCTCGTACAAACAGGATGACACGGCGCCCCGCTACAATGGCCGCGATGTCGCCCTGATGCTGGCCGCCCTGCACAAGGCCGATGTGCTGCTGGGCAGTGCGACGCCTTCCTGCGAAGCGCTGTACAACGTGCAGGCACGCAAGTTCGCCTATGCGGCGCTTCCGCATCGCTACTATGGCGGCGCCGACCCGAAAGTCGAGATCATCGACACGGCCCGGGCGCAAAGGCTGCACAACATGCAGGGGTCTTTCTCGCGCAAGTTGCTCAAGGAGATGGCCGCCGTGCTTGACGCCGGCCGGCAGGTACTGGTTTTCCGTTCCCGCCGCGCATACGCCCCTGTCGTCCAGTGCGAAGCGTGCGGGAAGCCCGTCCAGTGCCCGCACTGCAACGTGGCGCTGAGCTACCATCGGTTCAACAACCAGCTGTCCTGCCATTACTGCGGCTATCACCGGCCCTATTCCCTGCGCTGCCCTTCGTGCGATGAGCTGGCACTGGTGGAAAGGGGCAACGGGACGGAGAAACTTGAGGAGGAACTGCAATTGGCTTTTCCGGGCCGGACCGTCGCCCGCTTCGATGCCGACACGACGCAGAGCAAGACCGCTGAGGAGAAAATGATCCGTGACTTCGCCGCCGGTAAGATCAATATCCTTGTCGGCACGCAGATGATCACCAAGGGCTTCGATTTCGAAGGCATGGCGATGGCCGTCATCGTCAGTGCCGACAGCCTCTTCGCCGTGCAGGATTTCCGCAGCGACGAGCGTGCCTTGCAGCTGCTCACGCAGCTCATGGGCCGTTCGGGCCGGAGGGGAGAACAGGGCCGCATCGTCATCCAGACCTTCCAGCCCGACCATCCGGTGCTGCAACGGCTGCTTGCGGGTGCACAGGAAGAGCCGGGCGGTCAGCCGGCCGCGGTGTCCGGCCTGCTGGCCGAGCGCAAGACCTTCAACTATCCGCCTTACGTGCGGATGATCGCCATTACGGTGAAGGATCACTACGAAGGTCGCGTCTGGAACGTGTGCCGCCGCATCCGGGAAGAAGCCGAAGCCCTCGGTATCCGGGACATCGCCGGCCCGACCGCGCCCGCCGTGGACGTGGTGGCGGGCGAGCATATCGCCCAGTTCTGGATCAAACTCCCGCGTAACCGCCAGCTTGCGGCCACGAAAAAGGCCCTCTACGACCGCGTCGAACAGATCGACCGCGATTTCAAGGGCCATGCTTCCATCGTCATCGACGTGGATCCGTCGTGACGCTGCGGGCAGGATTACTTTTTCTTTGCCGCCTTGAACTCTTCGATGAGTTTTGCCGCCAGTTCCGGCTCGTTGGTCGTGATCTGGTCGACGCCCAGTTCCAGCAGCTTGCGGATGTCCTCTTCCTGGTTCACGGTCCAGGTGTTGACCACCATGCCGAGCTTGTGGGCCTCCTCGATCCATTCGGGATGCTCATAAAAGACGGGGTATTCGTAGTCGATGCCCGTGATGCCCATCTCGTGCAGTTCGGCCGGGGCGATCTCGCCGCCCAGGTACTCGACCACATTGTCGGGCATCAGTTTCGCAAATTCCACGCAGGCGCTCAGGCTGAAGGAGATGAACTCGATGCGGCTGGCCACACCGTGGCGGTTGATGGCTTCGACCGTGGCGGGCAGGGCCAGGGCTTCATACTCGGGTTCGCCCTTGCTCTTGAGCTCATACACCAGCTTCATGTCCGGATACGCGAGCGAAGCTTCGAAATATTCGTCGAGCGTGGGGATGAGCTCGCCGTTGGCCAGGGTGAGCGACGGGTCGTGCAGCGTGGCGAAATCCGTTGCGGCGATCTCCAGGCCATGGTACGTAAAGTCGTGATTGACAACGAGCTGTCCGTCTGCCGTGAGGTTGACGTCGAATTCGGAGCCGTAAGCGCCGATACGGCCGGCGTTCAGCAGGGATGAGATGGAATTCTGTGCGGAGCCGTCGGTTTTCCAATAGCCCCGGTGGGCCACTACATACGGGCCCGAAGGCTTTTCGCTGCAAGCTGCCAACATGCAGCCCATCAGCAAGAATAACAGGATCTTTTTCATATTTGCAAAGATAGTCAAAAAGACATAAATTTGCGCCGGTTACCCGTTAAGAATATGAATCAGGAAACGAAAGACCGGCTGGTGCGGTGTATCCGCGAAGTGCTGCCCTCCACGACCAAGACCTGCATCTGGATCATCAAGATCACGGTGGCTGTCTCCTTCGCGATGATGCTGCTCAAGTATTTCGACATCCTGCCGTGGATTTCGGATGCCGTAAGTCCCGTGTTCCGGATCTTCGGCCTGCCGGGAGCGGCGGCGCTGGCCTATGTGTCGGGCTATTTCGTGAACGTGTATTCGGCCATTGCCGTGATGGCCACGCTTGAACTGGACTGGCGTGCCCTGACGATTCTCTGTACGATGATCATGTGCTCGCATTCGATGGTGCTGGAGACCGCCGTGCTGAAGAAAACCGGCGCGAGCGGCGTGCGGATGGTGATCGTCCGGACCCTGAGCGCCATTATCCTGGGTATCGTGCTCAACCAGATCCTGCCCGGTGCGTCCGACCTGTCCGTGGCGGCGGCCGGCGGGGGAGAGAAACTGCCGTTCTGGACGACGCTCTGGGAATGGTTCCTCTCCGCCCTGAAACTGGTCGTGATGATGATTTGCATCATCTACGCGCTGAATATCCTGCAGCGGCTCCTGCGCGAGTTCGGCGTGATGGAGCGCATTGCGAAAGTGTTCCGTCCGCTCATGGCCGTTTTCGGCCTGCCCTCTGAAACGGTGTTCCTCTGGATCGTGGCCAATATCATCGGGCTGGGGTACGGCGCCGCCGCCATGCTCGACGAACTGGACCGTGGCGAGGTGAAGCCCCGCGACGTCCTGCTGCTCGATACGCATATCTGCATATCCCACAGCAACTTGGAGGACTTGCTCCTGCTGACTGCCTGCGGTGCGGTCTGGTGGATCCTGCTCCTGTCGCGCTGGGCGATGTCCATCGTCCTTGTGTGGGAACAACGTCTTGAGTTCTATATTACTAAAAAATAACTACCTTTGCAGGTTGAATCATTCCCTCCTATGGAAACCACGAAATGCCTCATTATCGGAAGCGGCCCGGCCGGCTACACGGCGGCCATCTATGCGTCCCGCGCTGCGCTGAACCCCATCCTGTATGAGGGCCTCCAGCCCGGCGGCCAGTTGACCACCACGACCGTGATTGAGAATTTCCCCGGCTATCCTCAGGGCGTAGACGCCAACCAGCTTATGGGCGACATGCGCGCACAGGCCGTGAACCTGGGCGCGGACGTGCGTCCGGGCTATGTTTCGGCCGTCGACCTGTCGCAGCGTCCGTTCCGCGTAACGGTTGACGATCGTGACGAGATCCTGGCCGACACGCTGATTATCGCGACCGGCGCAACCGCCAAGTACCTGGGCCTGCCGAGCGAAGACAAGTTCCGCGGATTCGGCGTGTCAGCCTGCGCCACCTGCGACGGCTTCTTCTACCGTGGCAAGGATGTTGCGGTGGTTGGCGGCGGCGATACCGCGTGCGAAGAGGCCACCTACCTGGCACACCTGTGCCGGAAGGTTTACATGATTGTGCGGCGGAACGTGCTGCGTGCCTCGAAGGCGATGCAGGAGCGGGTAATGAATACGGAAAATATCGAGATCCTTTGGGAATGCCAGACGCAGGAAGTGCTGGGCGATGTGAGCGGTGTGACGGGCGTCCGGCTGGTTCGCAAGAGCGGCGAGGTGTTCGAGAAGCCGGTTGACGGTTTCTTCCTCGCCATCGGCCACCATCCGCAGTCGGATCTCTTCAAACAATGGATCGCCACCGACGAGAACGGTTACATCCTGACCGACGGCAAGAGCACACGGACGAATGTGCCGGGTGTGTTCGCGGCCGGCGACGTGCAGGACCCGCAGTACCGCCAGGCCATCGCGGCCGCCGGCAGCGGCTGCCGGGCCGCTCTCGACGCGGAACGATTCATCCTGTCAAACGAATAGACCATGCGTAAGAAACTCATCCTTGTGGCACTGGCCGCAGCCGTCCTCCTTCCCTCGTGCAAGACCCAGTACGAGGCCATTCTCTATGGCAACGACATCCAGGCCAAGTACAAAATGGCTTTCCAGATGTTCGAGGCGAAGAAGTATGCCAAGGCTGCCGAGACCTTCGAGTCGCTCTCCGTGGCGCTCCGCGGTACGCCGCAGGACGATACCGTCCAGTTCTACTGGGGATTGAGCAACTACCGCTACGGCGACTATATCACGGCCACCAGCAATTTCGAGCAGTTCATCGGCGTTTTCCCGCTCAGCCCGTTCAACGAAGAGGCACGCTACCTCTATCTGGACTGCCTCTATCGCGGCACCTACCGGTATGAACTGGACCAGACGCCGACCTACCGGGCGCTCCAGGCGATGAACGTGTTCCAGATCGAGAAGCCCGGTTCGCCGTATCACGATGACGTGGAGCGGATGATCGACGACCTCAAGGGCCGGCTGGAGCTCAAGGCCTACAAGTCAGCGTGGCTCTATTATCACATGGAAGATTACCTGGCGGCGCATTACGCCCTGAAGAACGTCATCAAGGAGAACGCGGACAACCGCTACCGCGAAGAGATCCTCTACTACACCGCGATGTCCGCCTACAAATACGCCGCGAACAGCATCCCGACCAAGCAGCGGGAGCGTTACCTGATCTTCGTGGACGACTATTTCAACCTGTTGAGCGAGTATCCCGAATCCAAGTATACCAAGGAAGTGGAGTCGCTCTACAACAAAGTGCAAAAAATATTAAAAAAGGAAAATACAGATGGATAACCAGAAAATCGCACAGGTGCCCACCAACACCGTCACCCGCAACCTGGCGGATTTTGCCGCACCGACCGGAAACGTCTATGAGAGCGTGATGATCATCGCAAAGCGTTCCAACCAGATCGCCGCCGATATCAAGCAGGAGCTCAATCACAAGCTCGAGGAGTTCTCCAACTATGCCGACACCCTCGAAGAGACTTTCGAGAACCGCGAGCAGATCGAAATTTCCAAGTACTACGAGCGTCTGCCCAAGCCGGTCCTGATCGCCACCAAGGAGTTCCAGGACGGCAAGATTTTCTATCGCAAAGCCGAATAATTCCGTATCCAGCCTATGCTCACGAGGCTGCTCATCGAGAATTACGCCCTGATCGATCACCTGGACATAGCGTTTCCAGGTGAACTTGTCATAATCTCCGGTGAAACCGGTGCCGGCAAGTCGATCCTCCTGGGCGCACTCTCGCTGGCACTGGGCGGCCGGAGCGATGCGGGCGTACTGCATGATCCGTCGCGCAACTGCGTGGTGGAGGCCGCGTTCGAGCGGGAAGGGGAGGAGTTCCTCATCCGCCGCGTTGTCACGCCGCAGGGACGCTCCCGGGGGTTCATTAACGACGAACCCGCCACCGTGGAACAGCTGCGCGCCCTGGGCGCGAGCCTCGTGGACATTCATTCCCAGAACCAGCATCTGATCCTGGCCGAACGGTCGTTCCAGCTTTCCGTGCTGGACCGTTTCGCCGGCCTGCAGGATGAAGTGGCCCGATATGGGCAGCTCTATCGCGAAAGCCTGGACGCCGTTGCGGCACTGGCGGAATTGGACGCACGGATTGCCGCCGCAGCCAGGGAGCAGGATTATCTGGCATACCGTCATGGCCAGCTTGTCGAGGCCCGTTTGCGGGACGGAGAGCTGGAAGAACTGGAAGAAGAACAACGCCGGTTGGCCAACAGCGAATCCATCAAGGAGAACCTGTCGGCGGCCGGCCGCCTTTTTGAAGAAGGGGAGTTGTCGCTTGACGCCCGCCTGAAAGAGATCGGGGCGTCCCTGTCCCGTGTCCGGTCGTGGGTCTCCGGCATGGATGCCCTCGCCGACCGCATCGAGTCGGCCCGCATCGAACTAAAGGATATCCGCGAAGAGGTGGATACCCGGAGTGAAAAAGTGGTGTACGATCCGGCCCGGCTGGAAGAGGTGGAGCGCCGCATGGCACACCTTTACGACCTGCTGCACAAGTTCGGGCAGGATTCTGTCGCGGGACTGATCGCCGAGCGCGACGCGCTTGCCGGGCGGCTGGATGCCGGGGAGGCGGACCGTCTGGAGCGGGATGCCCTGGAAAAGCGGTGCGCGGAACTGCGCAAGGCCTGCCGTCAGGCAGCGGACCGTCTGCACGAAGCCCGCGCAAAGGCCGCTCCCGGGCTCTCGGAACGACTGACGGCGGATGTCCGCGCCCTCGAAATGCCCCGGGCGCAGCTCTCTGTCGAAATCCGCCCGCTGTCCCAGCCCGGTCCCGACGGAGCCGATGACGTTGTGTTCCTTTTCGACGCCAACGGTGCCGGGCTCCGCGAACTCGCCAGGTGCGCAAGTGGCGGCGAACTTTCCCGGATCATGCTCTGCATCAAGGCCCTGCTTGCCCGCTATGGCGGAATGCCCACCCTGATCTTCGACGAGATCGACACCGGCGTGTCCGGCAGTGTCGCCGACAGGATGGGACAGCTCATCGTCGGGATGGGCAGCCGGATGCAGGTCTTTGCCATCACCCACCTGCCGCAGGTGGCCAGCAAGGGAAGCGCCCATTACCTGGTTTACAAGGAAAGCGGCCCGGAAGGAGCCCGTACACAAATACGCCGCATCGAGGGAGAAGACCGTCTCCGCGAGGTGGCCCGGATGCTCAGCGGATCGGGCATCACGCCCGAGGCGCTGGCCAACGCCGCCGTCCTTTTGCAAGAAAACAAGAAACAATCAAAATCATAAACTATGCGCCTGATCATTCAAGAATCGTACGGTAAAATGTCGCAATGGGCTGCGGCATATATCGTCAAACGGATCAATGAATTCCAGCCTACGGCCGAGAAGCCGTTCGTGCTGGGCCTTCCCACCGGTTCCACGCCCATCGGTACCTACAAGGAACTCATCCATCTGAACCAGACCGGAAAGATCTCCTTCCAGAATGTGGTCACGTTCAACATGGACGAATACATCGGTATCCCTGAGGATCATCCGGAAAGCTACCACACCTTCATGTGGAGCAACTTCTTCTCGCACATCGACATCAAGCCGGAGAACGTGAACATCCTAAACGGAAACGCTCCGGACCTGGAGGCCGAGTGTGCTGCTTATGAGGAGAAGATCGCAGCATGCGGCGGAATCGACCTGTTCATGGGCGGCATCGGCCCGGACGGCCACATCGCTTTCAACGAGCCGGGTTCCTCGCTCAATTCCCGCACCCGCGTGAAATCGCTGACCACCGACACCATCATCGCCAACTCCCGCTTCTTCAACAACGATATCAACCTCGTCCCGAAGCGCGCCCTCACCGTAGGCGTGGGCACCATCATGGACGCGAAGGAAGTGATGATCCTGGCCAACGGTCACAACAAGGCACGTGCGCTGGCACATGCCGTGGAGGGATCGGTCAATCACATGTGGACCATTTCGGTGATGCAGATGCATCCGAGAGGCATCATCGTCTGCGACGACGCAGCAACCGTGGAGTTGAAGGTGGGTACCGTCAACTATTTCAAGGACATCGAGAAACTGAATCTCGACCCTACTTCGTTATTGCGATAGAGAAATCGTCCCGGTTGTACACGAGATTGCGGGTGGCGTGGTTGCGCCATCCGCTTTTTTCATTGTCGCGCCGGAACTGGAAGTTGCAGTGGAGGAATTCCATCGGGACGACGTCGGCATTGTCGCAGAAGCCGGTTCCCAGACGGGTCATCGCCGCGATGAAATAGGAAAGCACGTCGTAGCCCTGGAAAGCGAAATCATCCGGCTCGGTGGAGAAGAGCGCCCGGTATTGCAGGACGAAATCCTGGTCCCTGGAATCGGTGTAGTCCACGAAATACGGGGCGGGGACGTGGGCGGCGATGTTGAAGAGCGCGTCGGGGTCGGAAGTCTCGTAGTTGCGCACGCGGTTGGTGCAGTAGACCTCCATGTGCACATTCTTCTTGGCCAGCGCGTTGAGGCTGCGGATGGCTTCCGTGGCCACAGTCTTGTTCTCCGTGCCGATGATCACCTTGGCCGGGTTGATGGAGCTTCCGTACGAACCGATGATGCCCGAAAGTTCACTGACCGTCGCTTTCCGGTACGTGATGTCGTTCCGCCGGAGGGCGGTTTCGACCTGCTGCAGGAACAGCGAATCGGAGGCCGGCCCCTGGATCAGGATTACGCGCTGGTTCAGGCCGGCATGGAGCGATGACACGAGGTTCTCGGACTGCACGGCCTGCGAAGCGGGTACCTGGAAGAAGAAGGGATGAAGGTCGGCCAGCGAATCTGCCTTGTGGTCGAGGGGCGACACGAAGGCGATGCCCTGCTCGTCGGAGAATTGCAGGAACGGCTCCATCGTCGCCGCTTCTGCCGGGCCGATGACCAGGTCGCATCCCGTGAACTTTGAATCAGCGAGGATGGCGTCGGCTCCCTGCGCCAGGTCGAAGACGTTCAGCACGACGTTGGCACCCTGCTCCTTCTGGTCCTGTACTGCCATCAGGGCGCCGCAGTAGAAGTTCAGGAACTGGGCGGATGCCTTGGAGGAAGTGGCGTTGAACGGGAGCACCAGCGCAATCCGGAGCGGATCGGAGGCCGAGAACCAGCGGACCTTGCGCACGGGCGGCATCGGCTCGTCGGGCTGGACGCTTCCTTTTTCGGGTTCGTCCAGGATGTCGGGCTCCTGCGGGTCTTCTTCTTCCGTTTCGTCGACAGGCTCCCCGTCGCGGGGGATGGGAACCAGCACGATCTTGCCGGGCGTGACGTCGCGGGCGCTCATCCCGTTGTAGTCAAGGAGTTCTTCGGGGGTGATGCCGTATTTCCGCGCGATGGAACGGACGGATTCGAACAGGCGGACCTTGTGCTCGATGACCCGGGCGGGCCCTTCCGGCTGATCGCCGGTGTTCATCTCTTCTTCGCCTTCCGGAGCCGTCTCTTTCCCCGCCGGAGCGGAGATCAGCGCCTGTCCCGTGGCCGGGATATAGAGGATGGAGCCGGCCTTGAGGCCGTCCTTCAGGTCGGGGTTGGCCACCTTCAGCTCATCGGCCGTGATGCCGTATGCTTTGCAGATGGAAAAGACGGTCTGTTTGGGAAGTACCTTATGGACAAGGAACAACTTCTCCCCGATCTTCACTTTTTCGGTGGAAACCTGGACTTCGGGGGCTTGGTAGTCCTGTGCCACGGCCAGAAGCGGCGCGGCGCACAGCCAGAAGAGGAGAAGAAGCCGTCTCATCGGTCGGTCGGTTTATTCAGTCGGCGTAGCGGTCTTGGTGTTGCGCGTCTTGATGTATTCGGCGTTCAGGCCTTCGATGATCTCCTGGGTGATGTCGAGTGCGGGAGCGCCCACCATCACGACGTTCGAAGCTGCGGTCGTGGAGAGGATGGCTGCGAAATTGTGGTCCTTGTTGTATTCTTCCAGATAGGTTTGGATGGCGAACATCACCTGGTTGAGGAGCACCTGGCTCTCTTCCGCCAGCTCCTGCTGCTTCTGTGCGGCTTCGTTCTGGAGGTTGGCCTGGCGCTGCTGCAGCGATGCGTTCTGCTGCTCGGCTGCGGAACGGGTCAGCAGGCCCTTGTTGATCTGGTTTTCGAAGTTCTTGATGTCACTCTCGAGCTTGCGGCCCTTCTTGTTGAGGTCGCTTTCAATGGTCTGGGCCTTTGCTTCAAAGGCGGACTGCAGGTCGCTGTACATGTCGTACTGCATCATCAGGGTGTCGAGACGCAGGAAGACGATGTCGCCCGCAACGGCTTCGGTGGTGCTGGCAGGTTCGGTTGCCTTGTGATTCTTCTTGGGTGCCGTCAGCGAGACGATCAGGGCGGCCACAGCTGCGATGACAGCCAGGATGCTCAGAATGAGGGATGCTTTTTTCATTGTATGAGATTTGTTGTTTTTCGTGTAACTCGCAAAGATAAGCAAATTATTTCAACTCTTGCAAATAAGCTTGGATCGTCTTCTCCAGTCCCCAGTAAAGCGCGTCGCTGATCAGGGCATGTCCGATCGACACTTCGAGCAGGCCGGGGATGATCCGGTGGAAGTAGCCCAGGTTTTCCGTGTTGAGGTCGTGGCCGGCGTTGAGTCCGAGCCCGAGCCGGACGGCCTCGCACGCGGCTTCATAATAAGGTGCGATGGCCTGCTCGCGGTTCGCCGCATAGCCGGCGGCGTAGGCTTCGGTGTAGAGCTCCACGCGGTCGCATCCGGTCTCGGCGGCGTAGCGGATCATTTCGACCACCGGGTCGACGAAAATCGAGACGCGGATGCCGTCGCGCTTGAAGACTCCGCATATCTCCTTCAGGTACTGGAGGTTGCGCTTCGTGTCCCAGCCTGCGTTCGACGTGAGGACATTCTCTGCGTCAGGGACCAGCGTCACCTGCGCGGGATGCACCTCCAGCACAAGGTCGCGGAAACTGTCGACGGGGTTGCCTTCGATGTTGAATTCGGTAGTCAGTATGGGTTTGAGCGCCCGTACGTCCGCATAGCGGATGTGGCGTTCGTCGGGTCGGGGATGGACCGTGATGCCCTGTGCGCCGAACCGCTCGCAGTTGACGGCGGCTTTCAGCACGTCGGGCACGTTACCGCCGCGCGCATTCCGCAGCGTGGCGATCTTGTTGATGTTAACACTTAATTTTGTCATGACATACAAAATTAATAAATTTGGAATCAATTATGAAAATCGCTTTGTACTACAGGGACCGCCATGACGGCGTAGAGGCGGTGAAAACGCTTCTGTGTGAGCGGGGTGCGACAGTCGTTTGCTATGGGACGGATTTTCGTTCTTGGGAGGACCTCCCCGACGATACGGCCTTGTTCCTGTCGCTGGGCGGCGACGGAACGTTCCTGCAGTCGCTCACGTTCGTGCGCGACCGTGGCATCCCCGTGGCGGGCGTCAATTTCGGCCGGCTGGGATTCCTGACCGCCGTACGCGCCGATGCGGGCGGCGACTGGATCGACGCGCTGTTGTCGGGACGCTACAATGTGGAGGAACGCAGCCTGCTCCGCGTGGTCTGCGCGGCCCTTCCGGACGGGTTCTATCCGTTCGCCCTCAATGAGGTGGCTGTCCAGCGAAGGGGCACCAGCATGCTCCAGATCCATGTCCGCATCGACGGACGGGAACTGCCGACGTACTGGGCCGACGGCCTGGTGCTCTCCACGCCGACCGGCAGCACGGCCTACAACCTGAGTGTGGGCGGCCCCGTGGTGATGCCCTCTTCCGATGTGATGGTCATCGCCCCGATCGCCCCGCACAACCTGAACGTGCGCCCGCTGGTCGTCCCGATTGAGGCCGCGGTCGAATTCACGTTCCATTCCCGCGAGGAAGACGCCCTGATCACACTGGACAACCGTTCCTGCGTGATCCCTTCCGGCACGACGGTGAGCCTGGCCCGCGGCCGCTATGGCCTGCGCTACGTGTCCCTCTCCGACGATAATTTTATCAGTGCCCTCAGTACCAAGCTGTTCTGGGGCGCTGACAAGCGTAATACCCGATAACATCCTGTCGCTATATGAACGTTCCCCAGCATATTTCCATCATCATGGACGGGAACGGCCGCTGGGCCCGCAAGCAGGGCCTGCGCCGCCTGTACGGCCACAAGGCCGGCGTCGAGTCCGTCCGTGTCTGCACCGAATACTGCGCCGAGCTCGGCGTCCGTTACCTGACCCTCTTCGCCTTTTCGGAAGAGAACTGGAACCGTCCCCGCGAGGAGGTGGAGGGCCTGATGGAGATCATGCTCAAGAACGTGCTCGGCGAGCGCGAGACTTTCCGCAAGAACAACATCCGTTTCCGCGTCATCGGGAACGTCGCCCACCTGTCTTCCTCGCTGCTGGATACCATCCGGATGGTGGAAGGGGAGACGGCCGCCAACACCGGGCTGACGCTCATCCTGATGCTCAGCTATAGCGGCAAGTGGGACCTGCTGCAGGCGGCCCGCC
>LUZE01000046.1 GCA_001602845.1 Bacteroidales bacterium Bact_13
CGCGGCCGAACCCCTTGGCCGTCAGGATCAGGGCCTGCGCGTTCTTGACCGTCCGCTTCCGGGCCTCGCTCAACTCGGAGAAGTCGAGAGACCAGATGTCCTTCGTGATGAACTTCACCAGGCGGAGGATGATGTCGCGGATACGGGCGAAGAACAGGCGCATGGGCTATGACTCCTTTTCGACCAGGTTATTGAAATCCGTTTCAGATAGCACGGGAATGCCGAGCTTTTCGGCTTTCCGGAGCTTTTCGGGACCGGCTTTTTCGCCGGCGAGCAGGAAGGACGTCTTGCCGCTCACGGAACCGGCGTTCTTGCCGCCGTGCGCTTCGATGAGCGCCTTCATGGCTTCGCGCGAGATGCTGAAGTTGCCGGAGATGACGATAGTCTTTCCGTCGAGTGTTTCGGAGAGGCGCTGTGTGTCAGCCGCGTCGATTTCGAACCGGAGTCCTGCGGCACGCAGCCGTTCCACGGTGTCGCGGCCTTCGGGCGAGGCGGCCCATTCCAGGATTGAGCCGGCCACGGTCTGGCCGATGTCTTCCAGCTGCAGCAACTCTTCTTCCGAGGCGGCCATCAGGGCGTCGATCGAGCCAAAGTGGCGGGCCAGCATCTTGGCGGTCTGTTCGCCGACGTGGCGGATGCCCAGCGCGTAGAGCACACGTTCGAAAGGCACTTTCCGGCTGGCATCGAGGCTCGCGAGGAAGTTGTCGGCCGATTTCTCCTGCCAGCCGTCCAGGCCGGTGAGCTGTTCGCGGGTCAGCGCGTAGAGGTCGGGCAGGGTGCGGATGTATCCTTTGTTATAGAGGGCTTCGACGGTGGCATCCCCGGCCAGGATGTCCATCGCCTTGCGGCTGGCGAAATGGATGAAGCGGCCCTTGATCTGCACGGGGCAGTGCTCGCGGTTCGGGCAGTAGTGCCGGGCCTCGTCCTCGTCGCGGACCAGCGTCGCCCCGCAGTCCGGGCAGCGTTCCGGGAAGGCCGGGCGAAGGGCGCCCTCCGGGCGGCGGCTGAGATCCACGCCGGTAATCTTGGGGATGATCTCGCCGCCCTTTTCCACATATACATAGTCGCCGATGTGGATGTCGAGCAGGTCCATCTGGTCTTTGTTGTGGAGCGAGGCGCGCTTGACCACGGTGCCTGAAAGCAATACGGGCTCGAGGTTGGCTACGGGCGTGACGGCGCCGGTGCGGCCCACCTGGTAGTCGACACTCAGGAGGGGCGTGCAGGCCTGTTCGGGCTTGAATTTCCAGGCCGTGGCCCAGCGCGGCGACTTGGCCGTGAAGCCGAGCTGACGCTGCAGCTCCAGCTCGTTGACCTTGATGACGATGCCGTCGGTGGCGAAGGGGAGCGTCTTGCGGCGGGTATCCCACGCCGTGATGTAGTCCCACGCCGCGTCGATGCCGTCGGCGTGGAGGCTGTATTCAGAAATCGGAAGCCCCCAGCCGCTGGCGGCCTGGAGGGCTTCGATATGGGTCTTGAAGGGCAGGTCTTCGCCCAGCAGGTGATAGAGCACGCAGTCGAGGCCGCGCGTGCGCATCTCTTCCGGATTCTGGAGCTTGAGGCTGCCCGAAGCGGCGTTGCGCGGGTTGGCGAAGGGTTCCAGTCCGGCTTCCTCGCGCTCGGCGTTGAGGCGCTCGAAGGCAGCGAAGGGCATGTAGATCTCGCCGCGGATCTCGAATTCCCGGGGGATGCCGGTCCCGTGCAGGATGCGCGGGATGGCGGGGATGTTCACGACGTTGCGGGTGACGTCGTCGCCCTTGGTGCCGTCACCGCGCGTCAGGGCGCGGAGCAGGCGGCCGTCGCGGTAGGTGAGGCAGATGGCCGTCCCGTCGAATTTCAGCTCGCAGGAATAGGTGTACGGCACGCCGGCGGCCTTGCGGATGCGCTCGTCGAACTCGAAGAGTTCCTCGCGGGCGTAGGTATTTCCCAGCGAGAGCATGGGCCAGCGGTGGGGCACTTGCACGAAGTCGGTGCCCGCCGCACCGGAGGTCAGGTCGCTGCCGACGTGGCGCGTGGGGCTGTCTTCCGTCGCGAATTCGGGGTACAGTTTCTCGAGTCCCTGGAGCTCGCCCATCAGCAGGTCGAATTCGAAGTCCGTGATGGTGGGCGCGTTGAGCACGTAGTAGTTATGATTGTGCCGCTCGAGCTCCTTTTTTAGGAATTCGATCCGTTGCTGTGCCGCTGCTTTGCCGATTTTTGCCATATTACTGCAATAACCTACAAAATTAACGATATTTTGTCAAAAAGTGATAACTTTGCGAGGTTAATAGAGTATGAGAAAACCCAAACATATTATGAGAGAATCCATTCTTATTCTGGCTGGCGGTGGCCCGGCTCCCGGCATCAATACCGTGGAGGGAACGATCGCGAAGGCATTCATGGCTGAAGGTTATCGTGTTCTTGGTTTGCACGGAGGTTATTCCGGCATCTTCTCCGCATCTCCCAGCTTCATCGAATTCAATTTCGCGCTCGCGGATTCCATCTTCAACCGCGGCGGTTCTTTCCTGCAGATGAGCCGTTACAAACCGACCCAGGAGGATTTCGACCGTTACTTCAACCTGAAGTTCTTCCAGCAGAACAACATCCGGCTGCTGGTGACCATCGGTGGCGACGACACCGCTTCGACGGCCAACCGCATCGGCAAGTTCCTGCGTGAGAAAAACTATCCCGTCCAGAACATCCACGTGCCCAAGACCATCGACAACGACCTTCCGCTGCCGATGAACGCACCGACTTTCGGTTTCAATTCCGCAAAGGCCGAGGGTACCCGTATTGCTACGACGGTGTATGAGGACGCCCGTACGTCCGGCAACTGGTTCATCGTTTCTGCAATGGGCCGTTCGGCCGGTCACCTGGCCATGGGTATCGGCGCATCTTGCCACTATCCGATGATCATCATCCCGGAGATGTTCAACAAGACGGAGATCACGGTCGACAAGATCCTGCGCCTCTCGATCAGCGCGATCATCAAGCGCCGGCTGCGTGGCATCGCTTACGGCGGTATCATTGTCTCCGAGGGTGTGTTCCACATGCTGAGTGACGAGCAACTCAAGGAAACGGGTATCAAGTTCACCTACGACGATCACGGTCATCCGGAGCTTGGCAAAATTTCCAAGGCGCAGTTGTTCAACGATATGCTTGAGATCAAGCTGAAGGAGATCGGCATGAAGGTGAAGACGCGTCCGGTGGAGATCGGTTACGACATCCGTTGCCAGCAGCCGATTGCTTACGACCTGTTCTATTGCTCGCAGCTGGGTGCGGGTGTATACGAGCTCTTCAAGAAGGGTGAGACGGGTTGCATGGTGTTCGTTGATCAGGTGGGCACGATTCGTCCGCTTTATCTGGAGGAACTGCAGGATCCTGAGACGGGCAAGATTCCGCCGCGTCTTGTGGACATTGAGGGTGATCAGGCGCAGGTGGTGTACAAGCATCTGCTGAACTACATCACGCCTCGTGATTACGAGGGTGCGCGTCAGTATGTGCCCAATCCGGAGGATTACGATTTCTACAAGATCCTGAACTGGAAATAATCGGCGTTTGTGCATTGCGCTCTGGGTGTTGCTCCAGAACCGTCTCGCTACGCTCGACCCCTCCCATGCTGCGCATGGGCCCCTCCCTCTTACGGTGCCGAGGGTGGCACGGGTTCTGGAGCAAGCACCCACCCGCGCTAAATGCACAAACTTATTGACCGATGATTATATATCAGCTGTTATTGAGGGTCTTCGGGAACAGGACATGTGTTCCCGGAGGCTCTTATGCGCAGAACGGGTCGGGAAAGTTCAACGATATTACCGATGAGGTGCTGCTGAAGCTCAAGAAGCTTTCGGTCGGCGCCGTTTGGTATACGGGTGTCGTGTCCCACGCCACCCGTACCCACTTCCGTACCGTTCCCGATTGTGACCCTTCGCTCGTCAAGGGCGAAGCCGGATCGCCATATGCCATCCGTAACTGGTTCGACGTCGATCCCGCGCTGGCTGTCAACCTCGACAACCGCATGGCCGAGTTCGAAGCGTTGGTCGAACGGACGCACCGGGCCGGCATGAAGGTCATCATCGATTTCGTGCCGAACCACGTGTTCCGTCAGTACCACAGCTATTTCACCCCCGAAAACTTTTTCCCGCTCGACGGGCCGCTGCACCTGCCCGAATCGCTCCACAGCTCCTATGTAGAGAATCCCGCCCTGGCGACGGGCAACAATGTGTTCCACGCCTGGCCGACGGTGAACGACTGGTACGACACCGTCAAGCTCAATTACGACCATCGCGGCACCTGGAGCAAGATGCTCTCCGTCCTGAAATTCTGGGTGGGGAAGGGTGTCGACGGTTTCCGCTGCGACATGGTGGAACTTGTGCCGGCCGACTTCTTTGAGTGGGCGTTCCGGGCGCTGCGCGCCGAGCATCCCGGGCTGATGTTCATCGCCGAGGTGTACGGCAAGGAGAATTACCGCCGCTATGCCGACGCAGGCTTCGACCTGCTGTACGACAAATCCGGCTTCTACGATGCCCTGCGCGATATCGTCGCAGGCCGCCGCCCGGCTTCCTGCCTGACGCACGAATGGCAGTTCCTGGGCGACCTCCAGCCGCGGATGCTCAATTTCCTGGAGAACCACGACGAGCAGCGCGTGGCCTCCGATTTCTTTGCCGGCAGCGGCAAGGCTGCCTTTCCGGCGCTGGCTGTTTCGCTGCTGTTCAACACGGCTTCCTTCCTGCTTTACTTCGGGCAGGAGTTCGGTGAAAGGGGCATGGAATCAGAGGGTTTCAGCGGACTGGACGGGCGTACGTCGATTTTCGACTATTGCAGCGTGCCGTCGGTCCGGCGTTTCCTGGCCGGGCATCTGACGGTCGAAGAGAGCGTCGTCTACAAGGAATACTGCCGGCTGCTGCGCATCGCCACGGCCGATGCCATTTTCTCGAAGGGCAAGACGTTCGACCTGATGTACGTCAATCCCGCGTCTGACCGGTTCGATCCCACGCGGCAGTTTGCGTGGATGCGGGGTTATGCGGGCAGCGCGATGGCCATCGTGGCCAATTTCGCCGACCATCCGGTCGATGTCGACGTCCTGATTCCGCCCGAAGCTTTCGAATTCTTCGGCATCAATGACGCGTCGCTTCGCTCTGATATTCCGTCGCCCTCGCAGAAAAATGCTCGTTCGACGGATTATCATCCGCTCCGCTCCGCTGGCGTCATGCCCGGCTTGACCGGGCATCTCGTACATTTTCACGTCGCCGCTCACGACTATACCCGCATCGACGTCTCGAAGTAGTCAGTTGGCGAATGCCAATGACTCCAACGTGCAGAGCGACTGCTCTTTCGTGTCTGATGAGAAGGTGAGGAAGAGGGCGTGTTTGCCTCTCATTTCTGCGATTTCGGGGACGTCGATACAGAATTCGGCGGATGCCTGGGGCATGTCGGAAGTCAGCTGGAGCGAGCCCACGATCTTTCCGCTCTGGGAGGCCCAGGGACGGTCGGTCCAGACGGTGACGGTGCCGTCGACGCCTTCGGGGACGAGCTGCAGCCGGAGCTGCAGGTTCTTCTTGCCGTGGGTTTTGCTGAAGTTGAAGTACTTGTAGCCGACAATGGCGCCGTCGATGTTGTTCACGATCCGGTTCATGTTGTTGCGCAGGTCGTAAGGTGCCTCAAAGCGGTCGTCCGTGCCGTAGCCAGGCTCGATGTAGGGACCGCCCGTGTACCAGCAGGCAATGCCGGCCGAATGGCGTTCCAGGGGATTCAGGCCCTCCAGCGCGAAGCCTTCGGAGGTGTATTCTCCTTCGCTGATGGTCACCTTGCCGCCCGGTCCTTCCTCCACTTTTACGCGGATGGGCGCCACCATGGCCTGGCGGGCATATTCATTAAGTCCCGTCTGGCGGTGGAAGAACACATACCACTGGCCGTTGATCTCGCAGATGCTGCCGTGGGTATTGCCTGAGGGTGAGGCCGATGCGATGACTTCGCCCTGCTCGTTGATCTCGCGGGCGCGCCCGTCGATGAGGGTGCCGCCGTAGGTCCAGGGACCCAGGGGCTTGTCGCTGTAGGCGTAGGCCAGCGTGTAGTTAGTGCCGGGGAGCCCGAATTCGCCGTCAGCGGTCCATCGGCTGTAGATGAATACGTATTTGTCCTTGATCTTGCGGATGCTGGAGGCCTCGAAGAAGCGGAAGATACCATCCTGGTGAAGGTTGGAGACCATGTCTTCGACCACTTGTGTGCCGGGCTTCAGCGTAGCCATCGTGGCGGGGTCCAGTTCGCCGCCGAACGACTGTGAGAAGCCCCAGTAGCCGTAGACGCGGCCGTCGTCATCGACCAATACGCCGGGATCGAATCCCATGATACCTTCCGTCGCATTGGGGTCGTCCGCGCTCCAGTTGAATGCCTCGAACGGGCCGTCCGGACGTGCGCTTCTGGCCACCAGGGAGTTGCGGTGCCATCCCATATCGTTGGGATAGAGATAGTACGTCTTTGTGCCGTCGGCGTTGGTCACGCAGCACACGTCGGGGGCGTACAGGACATCGCTAAGGCCATCTGCGTCGAGCGGCTGCCCGTCGCGGTTGGCCTTGACTTCCAGGATCACTCCGTCGTAGCGCCAGTTCCACAGGCTGTCGACGGAAGCGGACCAGACCACCTGGTCCCGGCCGCAATACATCGTCCGTTCGATGTCGTGCGAGCCGTAGATGTACACACGCAGCTGCCCCGGATGATCCGGATCTTCAAAGACATACGGCTCGCCGTCGGGGATATGCTCCCACAGCGGCAGATAGGGGTTGCCGATGGTGGCGGGAGCGGTTGCCTCTCCGCCGTTCCGGGTGCAGGCGGCCAAAGCCAGGACGGCTAGCGCCAGCAGGGTGTGTGCCAGGTATTTCATAAGGATTTGGTTTGCAGGTTATTGCAGACTGAATCGCCAGAGCCGGGAGTGGCGGGGACCGTCGGCGGTGTTGAAGACGACCCAGGCGTAGCCGTCCTTGAGGCAGATGCCTTCGGGCTCGTCGACCAGGTCGGTGATGTTCTTGCTCAGGACGATCTTCTTCGCATCGAGGTCCACCACGTGCACGAACAGTTCGTGCGGCTCGTAGCCGTCAGGCAGGTAGGCGTAGCGTCCGCGGACGATGCTGCCCTGCCAGATGTTGATGCCCTTGTCGAGGCGGGTGACGTCCAGCACGTCGGCGTCGGTCAGGTGCACTTCGCCGTTCTCGTCGCTGTCGGAGAGTTTGGGCAGGCGGAACTTCTTGAGCAACTTGTAGTCCCCGTTGCGGCCGCCATAGGTGTAGATGAACCCGTTTTCAGCGTCGAGGCACCAGTCAATGGTTCCGGCGTAGTCCGTGCCGGTGTAGAAGATCTTCTGGACGATGCGGCTGCCCTGCAGCGTGACGTCGGTCACGTAGCAGCAATTCTCCCCGCCGCAGGACGCGATGTAGAGCAGCGGGAACTTCGACCGGCGGGAGGCTTTTTCCACGCCGAAGCAGGCGTTGTTACAGTGCGACGTGTTGCCCTCGAGCATGTAGTTGCCGACCATTGTCTTCTTTTTCATGTCGAAGATGCAGAGGCGGCCCTTGTCGTGCAGCACGAAGGCATAGCGGTCATACATCGCAAAGCCCTGCGTCGAGCCGGTAACCTTTTCATTTTCAGGCGTCCAGTCGGCAAAATCGCACACGAATTCCGACTTGAGGTCCGGAAGTCCCGAGATCCGTTTGAATTCTGCGCGGGCGCGGTCGGCCTGTGCCCGGTATTCGGGATTGGCCTGGAGGACGGAGTAGCCGATGCAGGCGGCGGATGCGCTGGCATCGACATCGCTCTGCCAATGGCAGCCCGCGATGACGCGGCTTTCCCCGGTTTCAACCGCCCGGTGGAACAGCGCCTCTGCTGCAGCCGGGTTCACCTCGGCCAGGACCAGGGCCGCGCTCCAGGCACGGATCGTATGGCCGGAAGGGTAGGAGCCTTCGGTAGCGAGCCATTCATCGTCCTGCGGGAAGATGGAACTCTCGTGGAAACGGGCGTACGGCCGCATCCGGAAATAGTGTGCCTTGGGCCGGAAGCGGATCTGCTCGATGCTC
>LUZE01000047.1 GCA_001602845.1 Bacteroidales bacterium Bact_13
GGCAGGAAGAGGCGGGCGCCCGCTACATGGTGCTCGTGGAACAATTGTGGGCCGAGGAACGGCTTCCCGTCGTCTGCGCCTGCACGGAACTGCCGGTGGCCTGGCGGCGGGCCGGCCTGCCGCCCGAGATGGGCATCTCCTCCCTGGAGGCGCTCGCGGACGGTTGTATCAGAGAACTTTATAAACCTTTGTGATATGGGACTTTTCAACTGGTTGAAGAAAGATAAGGAACAGGCTTCACAGCCCGCCCAGGCGGAAGAACGTCCGCTCGAAAGCGGGTTGGAGAAGACCAAGCGTTCGCTGTTCGAGAAGTTGTCCTATGCCATCGCGGGAAAGAGCGTCGTCGACGACGAAGTGCTCGATTCCCTCGAGGAGGTGCTGATTGCCTCCGATGTCGGCGTGGAGACGACGCAGAACATTATCGAGCGCCTGGAGGCACGCGTGGCGCGTGACAAATACCTGAACACCGACGAAGTGAACCGGTATCTCTGCGAGGAGATCGTGGGGCTGCTGGACGCTGCGGCAGACGGCAAGAGTGCCGAACCGTTCGATTTCTCGAAGAAGCCCTATGTCATCATGGTGGTGGGTGTCAACGGCGTGGGCAAGACCACGACCATCGGCAAACTGGCCGCGCAGCTCAATGCGCAGGGCAAGAAGGTGGTGCTGGGCGCCGCCGACACGTTCCGTGCCGCAGCCGTCGACCAGCTCGTGATCTGGGCGGAGCGTGCCGGCGTCGACATCGTCAAGCAGGAAATGGGCTCCGACCCGGCTTCCGTGGCGTTCGACAGCGTCAAGAGCGCCGTCGCCAAGGGAGCAGATGTGGTGATCGTCGATACGGCGGGCCGCCTCCACAACAAGATCAACCTGATGAACGAGCTGACGAAGATCAAGAATGTGATGAAGAAGGTCGTGCCGGATGCGCCGCATGAGGTGCTGCTGGTCATCGACGGATCCACCGGGCAGAACGGGTTCCTGCAGGCGCGCGAGTTTACGCGGGCGACCGACGTCACGGCGCTGGCCGTCACGAAGCTCGACGGAACGGCCAAGGGTGGCGTGGTGATCGGCATCAGCGACCAGTTCAAGATTCCGATCAAGTTCATCGGCGTCGGCGAAAAGATCGACGACCTCAAGCTGTTCGACAAAAAAGAATTCGTTGAATCACTCCTGGGAGAATAAAAAATACGCGATATGAACATTTCATTCAATTGGCTGAAGGATTATCTGAAGTTTGACCTGACGGCTGAGCAGGTCGGGGCCATCCTGACATCTACCGGACTGGAAGTCGAACACATGGAGACGGTCGAGCAGATTCCCGGCGGCCTGGCCGGCGTCATCGTCGCCGAGGTCGTCGAGTGTGTGGCACACCCTGACTCCGATCATTTGCACGTAACGAAACTCAATACCGGTGAACCGGAACTCCTGCAGGTCGTCTGCGGAGCGCCCAACGTGGCGCAGGGACAGAAAGTCCTGCTGGCGACCGTCGGCACCGAGCTGCCCGCCGACGACGGCAGCAAGTTCAAGATCAAGCGCTCGAAGATCCGTGGCGTGGAGAGCCTGGGCATGATCTGCGCAGAGGACGAACTGGGCATCGGCAACGACCACTCGGGCATCATGGTGCTCGATCCCGCCGCCGTGGTGGGAACGCCCGCCCGGGAGCAACTGCACCTGAAGGAAGACACGCTCTTCGAGATCGGCCTGACGCCGAACCGCGTGGACGGCGCCAGCCACATCGGCGTGGCCCGCGACCTGTATGCGTGGTGCCGCCAGAACGGTGTGCCGGTGGAATGGACGCTGCCCGACGTGAGCGCGTTCAAGCCTGGTGCCGGCGAAGCGATTCCCGTGGATGTGCTCGCACCCGACCTGGCGCCGCGTTACATCGGCATTACCATCAAGGACGTGAAGGTGGGACCTTCCCCCGACTGGCTCAAGGAACGGCTGATGGCCATCGGCCAGCGGCCGATCAACAATATCGTGGACATCACGAACTTCGTGCTCAATGAGATGGGTCATCCGCTCCATGCTTTCGACGCGGCGAAGATCGCCGGCCGCAGGGTGGTGGTGCGTCGCAGCGCACCCGGCTGCAAGTTCACGACGCTCGACGGCGTGGAGCGCACGCTCTGCAGCGACGACCTGGTGATCTGCGACGAAGAGAAACCGATGTGCATCGCCGGCGTGTTCGGCGGTGAGGATTCCGGCGTCACCGAATCGACGACGGAGGTCTTCCTCGAGGCGGCCTACTTCAATCCCGTGTCGATCCGCAAGACGTCGAAGCGGCAGGGCCTGAAGACCGACGCTTCGTTCCGCTACGAGCGCGGCATCGATCCGACTGCGACGATGACGGCCGGCCGCCGTGCCGCTCTGCTCATCTGTGAACTGGCGGGCGGTACCATCGTGGGCGCACCGCAGGAATGCTGTGCTGCTCCGTTTGAGAAGAACCGCGTGGAACTCTCCTGGAAACGCATGAATATGCTCATCGGCAAGGAAATTCCGGTTGAAACCTACAAGTCGATCCTCGAAAGCCTCGAGTTCGAGTTCGTGTCGGAATGTGATGGCGGCTGCACGGTGGCGGTTCCGGCCTACCGTGTCGACGTGACGCGCGAATGCGACGTCGTGGAGGAAGTGCTCCGCATCTACGGATACAACAACATCGAGCTGCCCGTCAGCATGAAGGCTTCCATCAACCCGTCGGCCCATCCTGACCCGGAGGCGGTGCGCAAGACGGTCTCCGATCTGCTGGCCGACCGCGGTTTCGTGGAGATCATGAACAATTCGCTGACGAAAGGGGAGTATTACGACAAGCTGAAGACCTTCCCGTCCGACGCGCTGGTGCGGATCGTCAATCCGCTCAGCAACGACCTGAACGTCATGCGCCAGACCCTTCTTTTCAATGCGCTCGAAGTGGTTGCCCGCAACATCAACCACCAGAACAACAACATGAAGTTGTTCGAGCTCGGCAACTGCTACAGCTATCAGCCCAAGGAGGGCGACGAGGCCCCGCTCGACAACCTGCGGAGCTATCGGGAGGAGATGCGGCTGTCGATGGTCGTCACGGGCCCGGGTGCCAAGTCCTGGCGCAACGAGATCGGTGCAGGCCATTATTTCGCGCTCAAGGGCTATCTGGAACTGCTGCTCAACCGTTTCAAGGCGAGCCTGTATGACATGGAGGCTGATGCGGCACCGTCCGACCTGTTTGCGGAGGGCCTGGAGTACAAGCTGGGCAACAAGCGTCTGGCCATGGCGGGTACCGTGTCCAAGCAACTGCTGAAGATGTTCGACATCAAGCAGCCGGTTTTCTACGCCGAGGTCAACTGGCCGGTGTTCTTCGAACTCGTCAAGCGCGACAAGATCAAATACAAGGATCTGCCGCGTTTCCCGGAGGTGCGGCGTGACCTGGCGCTCCTGTTCGACGAGAATGTCTCGTTTGCGGACATTCGCCGGACAGCGTTCCAGACGGTTCGCGGCATCCTGCGGCAGGTCAGCTTGTTCGACGTTTATCGCGGGCCGAAGATTGCGGCCGACAAGAAGCAGTATGCCATCAGTTTCACCCTGCAGGACGAGGAAAAGACCCTCACGGATGCGGCGGTCGAGGCCACGATGGAGAAATTGCTCAAGGCGTTCGAGAGCAAGTTTGGCGCGACCTTAAGATAGGCACGCTGTCATTCTGAACGCAGTGAAGAATCTTTTTACCGAGGTACGACAATTCGCTTCCCTCGTGAAGTTCGCGCACACGGTGTTTGCGCTGCCGTTTGCGCTGGTCGCCTTTCTGCTGGCGCTGCAGGAGCCGGGATCTCATTTTTCCTGGCTCCTGCTGCTGCAGATGCTGGGCTGCATGGTCTTCGCGCGCAATGCGGCGATGGGGTTCAACCGCTGGGCCGACCGCGAGATTGATGCGCGCAATCCGCGCACGGCTGGGCGGGATGTGCCGGCGGGCCGGATTTCCCCGCGCAAGGCGCTCATCTTCACGCTGGTCAACGCCGCGCTGTTTGTGGCCGTTGCCTTTACGATCAATCCACTCTGCGGCGGGCTTTCGTTCGTCGCGCTGGTTTTCCTGCTGGGATACAGCTATTTGAAACGTTTCACGTGGCTCTGCCATTTCGGTGTCGGTGCGGCTTTGAGCATTGCTCCGGCGGGCGCCTACATTGCCGTGACCGGCTCTTTTTCGTGGCCGGTTGCGTTCTTGTCGCTGATGGTTTTCTTCTGGTCGAGCGGGTTCGACATCCTGTATGCACTGGCTGACGAGGAAATCGACTGCGAGCAGGGGCTGCATTCGATTCCGCAGCGTTTCGGCCGCGTGCGGGCGATGCGGATCGCATGGGCGGTCCATCTGTTGGAGTTCGTGCTGGTGCCGTTGTTCCTCATCAGCGCCGGCCGGGCCAATCCCGCCGTCTGCCTGACCGACTTCTGGGGCATCGCCGCCGGCGTGGTTTTCCTGGCCTTGCTCGTCTACCAGCACCTGATCATCTCCCCGAAGGACCTTTCCCGCCTCAACGCTGCTTTCTTCACCGCCAACGGCCTCGCCTCCATCATCTTCGCCATCCTGATCTACCTCTCCGTCCTGCTATAATCCGATGGTTCTGCCCGCGCGAGAGCCAAGCAGAGCGGACTAGTAGCCGTAACGTTTGCGGTAGGCGAGGATGAGGGTGATCGTCATGATGAGGGCGCAGACTTCGGCGGCGTCGACAGCGAGCCAGATGCCGTCGGGGCCGAGGAGGGCGGGGAGGAGGAACACGAAGCCCAGTTCCAGGATCAGGTTGCGGATGAAAGAGACAGCGGCCGAAACCTTGCCGTTGTTGAGGCCGGTGAACCAGGCCGAGGTGAAGATATTGACACCGACGAGCACGAAACTGGCCATCGAGATGCGAATGGCGCGCATGGTCAGTGCCGTCAGTTCCGGATCGTAACCGACGAACAACCGCGCTGCCGGGCCGGCGGTCAACTCGGCGGCCAGAGTAATGACGCATCCCAGCGCCAGCAGCAAAATCATCGAATGTCGCAGCAGGCTTCTGAGTTCGGCCTTGTCACCCGCTCCGTAGTTGAATCCCACCACCGGCGTAACCGTGATATTGTAGCCGAAAAAGATGGCGGCGAAGACGTAGCTGTAGTAGAGCAGCACGGAGTAGGCTGCCACGCCGTTCTCGCCCATCATGCGCAGCAGCTGCAGGTTGTAGCAGATGGCCAGCACGTTGAACGAAATGTTGCCCACATACTCCGACAGGCCGTTGCTGCAAGCCTGGAGCAGCGGATGCCGCTCGAACTTGGCGTAGACAAGCTTGAGCGAGCTTTGGTTCCGGCGGCTGGAGAAGTACCAGAGCGGATAGAATCCGCCGACGCAGCAGGCCAGCATCGAGGCGGCCGCCGCACCGGCCAGTCCCCATTTGAGAACGACGATGAACAGCGCGTCCAGCGTCATGTTGGTCACGGCGCACACGATCGACATAATCGTGCCCAGCTGCGGCTTTTCGGCCGTCATGTAGAACGACTGGAAGGCCATCTGAAGCATGAAAGCCGGCAGGCCGAGCGAACAGATACGGCCGTAGATGACGCACTGGTTGACCATCTCCCCTTCGGCTCCCAGCATGCGGGCCAGCGGCTCCATCAGGAAGAAAAGCGGTACCATGAAGAGGGCGGACAGCACGAAAGTGAACTGGACCAGCATCGTGAACATCTGGTGTGCCCGGTCGTGGTCGCCTTCGCCCATGGTCTTCGCGACGAGGGCTGAACCGCCCGTTCCGATCATCAGGCCGAGCGCGCCGATGAGCATGATGGCCGGCCAGATGACGTTGAGGGCCGCGAACGCCGTCGTACCGACGAAATTTGACACGAACAGCCCGTCCACGACGCTGTAGATGCTGCCTACCAGCATCATCGCAACGCCGGGTATCGACGACCGGATCAGCCTCCGATAGCCGTAATGTCCGTCAAGCGCGTATTGCATCAATAAAGGCCGGGGATCACCTGGTCGGCGCCTTCCGTGCCGGGAGCGATCGTGCTCAGGACCTCCTGGTTCTGGTCATCGATCGTGGTGTTCTTTTCCTTGATCGACAGGATGTCGTCGACAATGTACTTCGTGTGGCCGCGCCAGGGGAGCCGGCCGAAATACTCCTTGTAGTGGAGGTCCATCACCTTGCCGCTTTCGGTCATCAGCCGCTCGGCGATCTCCTTGTCGGCGATCGAGAAGTCGAAGGTGTTCGACTGCACTCCGCTGGTCTGCGCCTTGATGCCCGTCTGAATCAGCTTCCCTTCATAGGTCTTCCAGATCAGGCCCTTGTGCACCACGTAGTTGAGCTCTCCGCTGCGGACGCCTTCACCGAAGACGAAATAAAAGCGGAAATAGCAGAACACGGCCAGTGCCAGGATCAGGATCACAATCAGGATGCTTACAAACTTTTTCATGATAGTATGGATTATTACATTTTACAAATTACAAAAACAGGGAGACCCGCTCGGCGACCAGCAGCAGGAAGGCGATGATTGCCAGGGCTGTCTTGGTTCTCTCGTTGCCGCGCGCCGCCATGTACTCGTTCAGCAGGAGGGTTACGGGCAGGCAGATGATCAGGCCGCACTGCGTATGCGCGTCTTCCGGGAAGAGCAGCGCCATCACGCTGAGCGCCACGGCCATCATGATGAGCCGGACCAGCGCCAGGAACTGGACGGTCTTGTAGGTGTTCAATTGCCGGACGATGTGTACGACCGCCATCAGCGTGGCGACCAGCGTCAGCAGGATGCGGGCGAGCGTGGCTGCCGAAAAATGCCGGATGCCGAGGTGGACGTCCGTCATCCTTTCCCAGAGACTGGGGAGCAGGCCAAGGACGGCGTCGGCGCCTTGTCGGAGGTACGTGATGCCGGCCAGGATGAGGAGGGGGAGGACCAGGCCGATAACCGAGATGACCAGGTATTTTACCTTGGCGGTTGCCTTTCCGACACCCATCAGGAGAAAGATCGGGAAGATCCAGAGGACGGGCGGAACGAACAGCCCCGCGGCGCCCAGGAGGAAGGTGCCGCCGGCCAGGTATTCCATCGACGGCCGAACGGCGCAGAAGGACAGGTAGCAGAAGATGGATCCGAGCATCAGCAGCGAGGCCGGGTGGAAGGCCGACCAGTGCAGCGCCCAGGGATTGGCGGCGATCAGCGCGATGTAGATGAACGGGACGGAGACCGTGGCTTTCACCGACACCCGGTTGCTGGTAAAGAGCAGCCCGAAGCCGTTGGCCACGATGACGGCGGCTGCTCCGATGGCCGGCCAGGGGCCGGTCGTGGCGCCCGGTGTATTGGCATACAACCCGGAGGCATAGAAAGCCGCCAGGAACAGGATTCCGCCCAGAAAGGCGGTAAAACTGATCGTCGATCTGCTCATTTTCATGCAAAGTTAGATAAATGCACAAAAATTGTTAACTTTGATGCGGTGTAAAATGCATTGATCGTGAAAATTTTCTTTCGGCTGTTCCTTTTTTGCCTGGTTTTTCTTTCGGTGGGCTGCCGTCCCGAGGGTGTCCTTCCGACCAGCGGGATGACGGATCTGCTCGTTGACATGTATTTGACCGACGGCTGCATCGAGGCTGCCGCGGACGCGCAGCAGGCATGGGATTCGCTGGACGTGTACGGCCTCGTGCTGGAATCGCATGGCGTGACGCGGGAAAATTATGACGAATCGGTGGAGTACTATCTGCGCCACCCGCGCGATTTCGCCCGGATCTACAAGAAAGTGCAGGCGAAGCTGGAGGAAATGGGCCGGATGGTCGATGAACGCGACCAGGAAGAGGTTGAAGAAATAGGTGAGGTGGAAGAAGTGGAGGAGTGGGGAGAGGGGACGGAGCCCGAAACCGAAAAGGAGAAACCTGCCAAGAATCGGAAGAATACGCGCAAACGCCTTTCGAAGAAAGAAATGGAAGAACTCGAAAAACGATTGGAAGAATGAGGGTTGTGATTCAACGGGTCCTGGAATCGTCCGTCACCGTGGACGGACAATGCATCGGCGCTATCGGCCGCGGCATGATGGTGCTTTGCGGCTTCGAACCGGCCGATACGGAGGAGGACCTTGCCTGGACTGCCCGCAAGATTGCGGGACTGCGGATTTTCGATGACGCGGAAGGCGTGATGAACCTCCCGGTAACGGCTGTGGACGGCGGCATCCTGGTCGTGAGCCAGTTTACCCTGATGGCCTCCACGAAGAAGGGCAACCGTCCCTCGTACATCGGGGCGGCCGGCCCTGATATCGCCATCCCGCTCTACGAGCGCTTCAAGGCGCTGCTTTCCGCGGAGACGGGCAAGCCGGTGGAATGCGGGCGCTTCGGCGCTGAGATGAAGGTCGCGCTGGTCAACGACGGACCCGTGACCATTTGCATGGACAGTAAAAATAAACAATGATATGACCGAAATTGACATCTACAAAGCCGTTCTCGGGATGATCGACCTGACATCCCTCAACAGCACGGATACGTATACCAAAATTGCCGGAATGACGGAGAAGGTCAACCGTTTCCACGATACCTATCCTGACCTCCCGCTTCCCGCCTCGATCTGCGTCTATCCCAATTTTGCGAAGACCGTGGCCGAAACCCGCCGTACGCCCGGCGTCGACGTGACCGTGGTGGCCGGCTGCTTCCCTGCATCGCAGAGCCCGCTTTCCGTGAAGGTCGCCGAATGCGATGCGGCGGTTCGCGACGGCGCAGATGAAGTGGATATTGTGCTGGCGCTGAACGCCTTTCTGGAAAACCGCCCCGAGGAGGCCAGCCGCGAAATCGTGGAAATGGGCCGCACCATCCGCGCCATCCGTCCCGATGTCATCCTCAAGGTGATCCTCGAGACCGGCGCCCTGAAGGACACGAAGCTGATGGAAGAGGCATCGTTCCTGGCCATGGAGGCGGGTGCCGATTTCATCAAGACCTCGACCGGCAAGATGCAGCCTGCCGCGACGCCGGAAGCCGCGCAGGTGATGTGCCGCTGCATCAAGTCGTATTACGAAAAGACAGGCCGCCAGGTCGGCTTCAAGCCAGCCGGCGGCATCGCGACGCCGGAAGATGCGATCACCTACTGGATGATCGTATCCGATATCCTCGGCGAAAAATGGCTGGACAAGAAATACTTCCGCTTCGGCGCCAGCCGGATGGCCAACAACCTGATCTCAGCCATCATCGGAAGTGAAGTGAAATACTATTGATCTGTACGGGAAGATGGACGATATCCTGATTCGAAATGTACTCCTGGACGGGAAACAGGTGAACGTGCTGGTTGCCGGAAACCGTTTCCGCAGCCTGTCGGCGCCGGCGGATGCTCCGGCCCGGCAAGTCATCGAGGCGGACGGCCAGGCCATCCTGCCTCCATTCTACAATACACATACCCACGCCGCGATGAGTCTTCTCCGCGGCTATGCCGATGACATGCCGCTCCAGAAATGGCTGCAGGAATACATCTGGCCGTATGAAGACAAGTTGACGGCTGCCGATATCCGC
>LUZE01000048.1 GCA_001602845.1 Bacteroidales bacterium Bact_13
CAAAAGTACGGACTTTCGCGCTTTTTTCCTATCTTGCACAACAATTATCGAGGCGAGAGATATGTGTGGAACGGTTTCGGTGGCGCCCCAGCGGATGCAAGAGTTTTTGAAAGAAATGATCGACGCGGGAGGGCGATGGATCCGCGGGCTGCGGGAGTTGTTTTTCCCGCGGAAGTGTGTGGTATGCGGGCGGTTCCTGACGGAGGAGGAAGAAGATCTATGTGCGGCGTGCCTGGAGGATTTGCCGCTGACATATCAATGGGACATTGTACAAAATGCGGCATTTGAGCGCCTTGCGCATCACTTCGACGTCGAAGCTGCCGCCACGCTGTTCTTTTTCAGATCGGAGAGCAACTACAGGCACATCATCTACGGTATCAAATATGGCGGCCGCCGGAAGCTGGCCGTCCGGCTGGGCACGATGCTCGGGGCGCATCTGGCCCGGAACCGGGAATTTGCGCGCTGCACGGCGGTGGTACCGGTGCCGCTGCACCCGTTGCGGCGCTGGAAACGCGGCTACAACCAGGCGGAGCTGATTGCCCGGGGCGTGGCAAAGGCGATGGGCGTCCCGGTCGAGACAAGGTTGCTCCGGCGGCGGCGCAACACGAAGACGCAGACGAAACTCCACGGCGCAGAGAAGGCCCGGAACGTGCAGGGGGCGTTCGGCCTCAACGAGCGGCGCGCCACCGCCTTGCAACAACAGGGAGCGCGCCACCTGTTGCTCATCGACGACGTGCTCACCACCGGCAGCACCCTGGCGGCCTGCGCCGCTCCGCTCACCGCCGCCGGCTTCCGCATCAGCTGCGCCACCCTAGCCTTCGCCTCCGACAGCTAAATATGTCGTTTCAGATGCCCGGTCAAGCCGGGACGGGGGCCAGAGCCGCAAAGCCCGCAGAACAATGCGCCAACGAAAGTTAAGGGAGGATCTCGGAGAGGAGGGCGTCCATGTGGGCGTAGTCGCGGAGGATCCACAGGACATAGCGGATGTCGACGCAGATGCAACGATTCATCGATTCGACGAAATACGTGTCCCCCGAAAGCGACTCCTTGTTGCCGTCGAACGCCAAGCCTACCAGCTCACCCCGTGCATTCAACACCGGCGACCCCGAATTGCCGCCCGTGATATCATTGTCCGTCAGGAAATTGACCGGAACCGACGTGTTCTTTTCCAACAAGTCGCGCACCTCCGGCCGCAACGTGAAATCATAGTTGTCCGGATCGTACTTCTCCAGAATGCCCGCCACCGACGTCTTCGACGCCAGCGACACCGCATCGCGCGGCTGCAACGGACGGACCTTGCCGAACGTGATGCGCATCGTCGAATTCGCATCCGGATACATCGGCTCCCGCCGCGTGAGCTTCATCTGGTAGACCGCATCCTTGAACTGCCGCTCCAGCGATGACTTGCTGACCCCCGCCTCGATCTTGTCGCGCCGCTCGTTGAAGGCCACGATCTTGCAAGAAGACAGCGCATCTGAAATATGCCCCTCGAACACCTCGTTGACAATGGCATCCACATCGCCCCCAAAACGATCGTATGCCTCCGTCAGCCAGCCGCCCCAGAACTCACGCCAGACATTCCGGTAGAACTGCCGCAGCGCATAGCGCATCAGGTCGCGCTCCACCCGCAGGTCCAACGACCGCAACTCCTTCTCAGCCATCAGCGAATCGCCGCGATTGAGCGCGTTCGCATACCGATGCAGGTTCGTACCCCGCACCAGCGTCTCCTGGAAATAGACGATCTGCTGGTTGATGGCCGCCACGTCCTCGTACTTCTTCCCCAGCCGGAAAATCAAGTCCGAATTGCCCAGCCACTTCTGCAGCCGCTGCTCCTCCGCCCGCTTGGCCTCAACCACGTCGAACCGATTGTAACAGTAGATCTCGCCCTCGCGGATCTCCTGCACATTGCTCAGACTGAAGAAACGGTCCGCGTACTTGAGCCGGACGTCCGGATCCTCGTTCATCCACTTCTCCATGATCTTCATCTGATCGAGCCGGAACTGCGCCTGGATCGGATTCTGGATCTGGACGATCTCCTCAACAGCGTATGACGAAGCGAAGCGGTTCGTCCTGCCAGGATAACCGATGACCATCGTAAAGTCACCGTCTTTCAGGCCGCTTTGCGAAATCGTCAGCACTTTCTTCGGATGCAGCGGCACATTTTCCGGAGAATAATCCGCCGGAGAGCCGTCCGGAGCCGTGTAGATCCGGTAGATGGCGAAATCGCCCTTGTGCTGCGGCCACTCCCAGTTGTCCGTATCGCCGCCGAACGAGGCGATGCACACCGGCGGCGCTGCCACCAGCCGCACGTCCCGGTATACCTGATAGAGCGCCAGATAGTATTTGTTGCCGTTGTAGTACGAAGAACAGATGACCTCGCCCTGCCCCACAAAAGCCTTTCCGTACTTGTCCTCGATGAGACGATACACCCGCCGCATGGCCATCGGCCGGCTGGCGACGTCGAGCGAGTCGCGCAACGCAGACACCTCTTCCGTAACATCGATGACTTTCTTCAGGAAATAGACGGACTGGTCCTTGACCGGCAACTCGTCGCCGCGCGTCATCGCCCAGAAGCCGTCTTCCAGATAATTGTGCTCGCGCGTGCTCAGTGCATGGATGTCATGATAGGCGCAATGATGATTGGTAATCATCAGGCCGTCGAGCGAAATCATGCTGCCGGTGCAGCTGAAGCCGAGCGCGACCACGGCGTCGGAGAGGCTCTCGTTCTCTTCGTCGTAAAGCATTTTCGCATCGAGTTTCAGGCCGGTGGCCTTCATCCGTTTCTCGAGCGCACGGTCGATGGTGTTGATCATCCACATGCCTTCGTCGGCGAAGGCGCTGACGGCGCAAAACAACAGGGCCGCCACGAACAAGCACTTTTTCATATGAAATGTAATCATCTACTTATCAGAATACAAAACCGAGGGTCAGCGAGGCCATGTGACGGAGACGGTCGTCATCCGGGCCGGGCACCCCACCGATGATATAGTGAGCATTGACATAACAGCGACCGCTGGCGGACGACCATCGCACGTCCATCGCCCCGAGAATATTGTCTCCGTCCCAGTTGTCCCACTGTTCGCGCAGCGGACCCGACAACTGCCAGGGCGTATCGTCCGTGTAAGAATCATAGGCATGGGAGTAAGCCGCCCACGGCACCAGCGTAAAGGGACCGGCCGGGATCTCCAGCGACAGCGAAGCCGCCATGTTGCTGATCCGCTGCTCAAAACGATGCGGATACTCCGTATAGCTGTGTTCCATGCCCCAGTTCTCGAGCCCCACGATCAGCTTCCAGGTCGTGCCCAGCGTGTACTGCAGTTGTTCAGCATGATACCGCCGCCAGTAGCAGAACACCGGGTCGCCGTAGGTCACCCACACGCGGATGCGCGAATCGGGATCCAGTTCCTGCCGCTGCAGCGGACGGAGTCCCTGCATAGTCGAGAAAGCAGCCGACGCCTCAACCAGGTGCGCCTCTCCTATCGACAGCGACAGGTCGTCGCTCCACGTCCAGGCATCCACCTCGCCGAACTGCAGGTTGTTGTAGCCCACCTCCGTCTGGACGCTCCGTTCCCAGAGCGCCCGGAAGTTGTTGTGCACCTGCACCGGACCGGCATCTACGTCGAACTGGAAATCGCCGAAAAGGCGGTTGCGCTCTTTCATCCTCCGGTTCTCGGCACTCGCGAAGCCGCTTGCGTGATACAGCCACAAGCCGTAGATATCGAACAGCATGTTCTCCTTGCTTTCAGAAACCTGCGTATATTCCACCCGCTCGGTGGAACGCTCGTAGCCCAGATCCAGGCCCAGGCCCAGCACATCTCCATGCCAGTTGATGCCCGGCGCGATCCGGAACGCCATCGCCGTATTCTTGTTGCGCAAGTCCTTGTGCTTGGCCATCAGCGTCACGTCGTACGCGGCATTGACACCCACGGACCAGCCGCTGCCCACCGGCACGCCGATTCCCGCCTCCATGGCATATTGCTCCAGCGAGAGATTGCCCGGAACCGAATCGGCCAGCATGAACGGCGTCTCGTACGGATCGATCCAGCCGCGCCAGGTGCTGCCCTGCGCATGGCCGTAGCCGTAGCCGAAATGGCCGTACAGGGACACGTCGCCCAGTTTCCGACGGGAAGAAGCATCCAGCGTACCACCCAGCTGCCGCAATGGCTCGAACACGTCGTGCAGTTCTCCGGCCGCGGCAGCAACGCCCATCGAAACGTCCACATAGGTCGTATCTTCGAGCACCAGCCGCGAAGCGTTGCGCTCCTGCGCCGAAGCCGGAGCCACGGCCCCGACTCCTACGGCCACAAGGACCGCCAGCAAACCGATATGCAGCAGCCTCTTCATCGCAGTCGGGGTTTGGGGGTGCTGTCGGGAATGAAATCAGCATCCGAATTGTTCGTATCCTGGAAGACTTCGATGCCGCCTTCCGTAAACTCGAGCCGACGCGTCACACACTTGCCCGAATAATGCGCCGACCGCATCCAGACATAGGAAGCGTCCACCGTGCCCGGCAACCGCTTGATGGCCGAAGAGGGCGAATCCACACACTCCACGCCGTCGAGGATCCAGTCTGCCGCAATGTGCCAGTATTTCGTGCCGGAGGTCTTTCCCGGCTCGAAACGCTCCCACACCGCCGCCTGCGACTGCCAGGTCGCCACGCCCATCGACGGCTTGAACACCACGAGCGCCGGACTGTGGATGGACAGCGCCCAGGCAATGCCCTGGCCGGTCATCGTCAAAACCATCGGGACCACGCCCGCCGCGATCTCGTGGCGCGTCAGCGTCTCCGACCAGCAGCCGAAATGCGCCCGGTTGAGCGCCAGGCCCGAAGTGGCCCGCCCTCCGTGGTCCACCGCCGCGATGCAGGCCACCACCGCACTCTCGCCCGGCGCGAGCGGATAGGTGTGACCGTCGCCCGGGAACATCCAGTACATCTGGGCGATGGCGATTGTGTCGGTTTCCGCCCAGGCGTTGTTGCCCGTCGTGCTGTTGTAGGGATAGATGGCCGCCAGGCAGAGCGAGTCGAGCCAGATCGTCTGCCCGCCCGGACCGGCGTTGTTGTAGAGCTCGATGTACGTATCTTTCGTATAGTTGGCCCCTTCCAGCGTCGCGGAACCGTGATAATAGGCTTCGCGGATGATGAGCGGATTGGGAACCGCCACGTGGAGCATCAGTTCCACCAGCGGCTCACGCTCCTGGCCGCCCGCGTCATACAGGCCGGTCGCCGTAAGCAGGAACTCCTCGCTGGCCCCGTTCACTGCCGTGCGGGTAGCCGGGAACCAGGCCGACGCCACCACGTCGTACTTGCCGGGCTGGACATCGAAGGTCACCCTTCCCGCATCGTCGGGACGGGCCGTGTAAGAGAAATCCGCCCCTTTGTTCTGGAGCCGCACCTCCACTTCCTTCATGTCGACCGCCACCGGCGTGGATTCCACGATCAGCTGCACGGTGAGATGGGCCACGGAAGGTCGCTCCTGATAGCAGGAGCCCGCCGCCAGCGCGGCCAGCACCAGCATCAGCGCCGGCAGAAAACCTTGTGTCCTTTTCATCTTCTTCATCGCAGCGAGATCTTGACCTCGGCCCCGAAGTACAGCGGGGTGTTGCGGTCGTTGGGATAATGCGTCACCGAGTTCTCCACCCGGCCGCGCAGGTTCAGGAAGTTGTTCGCGTAGAACGAGACCGTGGCCAGCTGCCCGATCTCCTTGGACAGGCGCAGGTTCAGCATCCCGTAGAACGGATAGGACTGCCGGACGTAAAACGTGCCCGTGTTCGTCGTCAGGATGAGGTTGCGGTACTGCGGGTCGGCTGCCATCTCCGCGGTGAAGGGCATCCGGCGGCCCGCCCGGTCGATGATCTGCAGCGGCGCCACGCAAAGCGTACCATCCTTTTCATAATACTGCTGCTTGCCGTCGAACTCGCAGAGATTGCGCGTGGATTCGAAGAACACCATCTGCGCAGTGAGCGTCACCACCATGGCCAGTTGCGGGATATGGGTGATCAGGCGCACGTTCGTGTTGAAGCGCTCCTTCACCGAGCCGTTCGACGTGGTGGACGAGCCGCCGTAGATGCCTACCCAGGGATAGGAGCGGCCCGCCGACGTGCCGGCGTAAAGCCGCTGCGTGAGCGCGGTATTGCGGGTCGTGATGTTCATGTACGCGCCGCTGACATTGATCGACGTGCCCAGGGCCGGAATCTTCGCCACATCGAACGTAAATTCCACGCCCCACTTGTCGAGGCAGACCCCGTTTACGGGACGGGACATCGACAGGAACGTCGTGTCACGGATCGAGGGGAGCGTCTCCCCGTCGGCCGTCACGCCGCCCACGCGCCAGCTGACCTTCGCGCCGGAAGGCAGGACGACCTGCGAAGGGGACCCGTTCTTCCAGGAGTAGCCGTATCGCGTGTATTCCATCGGCACGTACTCCGTCACGAAGCCGTAGCCGTCGGTCATCTTCTCGTTGAACCAGACCACGGAGCCGTTCACCTTCCCCGCGTCGAACTCCAGGCCGGCTTCGATGTTCCGGCTCTTCTGGAGCTTGAGCTCGGGATTGGCCGTTTCGACACGCTTGGTGGTAACCACGGCCAGGCCATAGTCGCGCGCGTCGAAGTCGTTGTAGTAGAACGACACCATGTCCTTGTAGGCAGGCTCGGGATACAGATAAATCATCGAGGGCATCTTGCAGGCACGGCCCCAGCCGCCCCGGAGGACGAGCTCGCGCAGGCCCGTCTTGCGCTGGACCAGCGTATAGCGCACGTTCACGCGCGGTTCGACGCCCAGGAAAGCGTCCGTGGCGATGCCGGAGGCCAGGATGGTGCTCACGCGCGCCCCGGCCTGGACCTCGAGCAGCGTACCGCCCAGCGGCAGCTTCAGGTTGTCTTCCGCATAACCCGTGAGGCTGTGGAGGAAGGGAATGTCGCGGTAGGAGCGCTCGCGGAAGGCCGAGGCGGAGCCGGGCGAAGGGGGCATCGTCGTGTCGAACGTCTTGCCCCGGCCCACATTGCCCTGGCTCTTCCATTCGACGCCCGCCAGGACCTTGTTGGTCACCGCGCCGTACTTGCCCAGCTGGTGGGCCGTCACGCGCACCTGTGCATCGACCGGGCGGCCGTATACCTGTACGTCGGAATAGTACTGTGCCGGCGTGAAGAAGGCTTCATTCTCGCCGTCATACATCGCGGCGGAAGTGGGCGTCCGTCCCGCAGAACCCTGGTACACACGGTTGCGCGAGAACTGGTCGGTGATGCTGCCCGTCACCAGGTATTCGAGATTGGTGATCCAGGACTTGTTGAGGATCCAGCGGCCGTTCACGTTGAGCCGCAGCCCACGGTCGCGCTCCTGCATCAGCTCGTCGAGCAGGAGGTCGGGATCGCTGGCATTGGTAGCATTCGACCAGTTGGCCCGCAGTTTCGCGTTGAGCGTCAGCTTTTTGTTGAAACTGCCCGACCAGCCCGTCTGGAAATTGAACCGGTTGTAGGCGGATGCGGGCGTCCGCACGTCACTGTAGGCGTGGGCATAGTCGGCATCGAAATTCAGGACGCCGGCCTTCTCGCCGAGCGGGAAACCCTTGCCCAGCGACACCTGCTTGAGCTGCGGATCGGCCTTGACGCGCACTTCCCACGGCGTGACGCCGGCTTTGGTCTTCACGACCACGGCGCCCGACGTCAGGTCGCCGTAGACCACCGACGGGATGCCGCGGATCACCTCCACCGACTCGATGTTGTCGGTCGAGACCTGCCGGGAATCCACGCCGCCGCCAGCTGTCGCGGCCACGTTGCTCTCGCCACCGCCCATCGCCGTGCCCGTCGAAAGCATCTGGAGGTTGGCGTCGTTCGAGAAAGAGGCGCCGTCCACGATGAGCGCCGTGCCGGCCTGGTTGGCCATGTTGTTGCCGATGTCGCGGATCGACAGCGCGCCCACCTGCGTAAGGGAAGGATTCTCCGTCACGCTGCCGGGCAGGAGCTGCATCACGTCGCGCAGGCTGGAGGGCTGGATGTGCTCAAGCGTCTGCTTGCTGATCTTCGAAGCGGTGGTGATCTCGCCGCCCTCCTTCGCCGTGACCACCACGGCGTCGAGGGCCAGGCTCGCTGGCGCAAGCTCTATGCGGAGGCCGCCCAGCGGACCCTTCACGTCGAGGTTGAGCGTCTTGGTCTCATAGCCCAGCAGCGTGAATTCCACGACATGCTTCCCGGGCGGGACCGCCTCCACTTCGAAGCGCCCGTCCGCATCGGTCACAGCCCAGAGGCCCAGTTCCTTCAGGACGACCGAGGCCATAATCACCGGCTCGCCGGAACCCTGCTCCACCACCGTCCCCGACACTTTGAAGCGGGACGCGTTCTGTGCGGTGGACAGAACGAAACTGCCTGCCATAAGGATGGCAAGCAGTATCGCACGCAGGGCAGGACGGAGCCGGCCCATCATAGACTAGTTGTTCTTCACGCAGCGGACGGAGACGCCGTTGCGGTAGTTGTTCCACGCACCGTTGAAGGTGCCGTTGTTCATGTTCGGCATGAACGCCACGAACTGGACGTTCTTAAGCGTGCCGTCGTCGTTCTTGGTTACCTGCCGCATTGTAGAACCGGCGATGTAACCGGTATTCATGCCTTTCTGGTAAGCCTTGATGGCACCCATGGTCGAGCCGGTGGTCGCTGCGGCGTTGCCGATCGCGATGGCACCCCATGCATATGCATACCAGCCGTCGGCGTTGAGAAGTGCCACGCTGCCGTTGCCGCCGTTCAGGTCGGGGTCGTAGTACGGTGCATTCGGGTTGGTGTCGTTCTTGTCGGCGGTCTTGCCCACCAGGCCCACGATATCGGCCTTGGTCGGAATGTGCCAGCCGGACGGGCAGATGCCCTGCACGCCCTCGAAGCTGCCGGCGTTGTCGGCCGTGATCTCACCCGGCTTGAGGCCCAGGGCCACTTCCGTGCTGTAGAGATAGCCGTTTGCCACGATGTCGGAGGCAGCCTTGCTGAACTTCACGGTAGCCTTGTCTTCATTGAGTTCGTCGATCACGAGCGGGTACCAGATGCCGTTGTTCACTGCGTTCTTGTCGTCGGACGGAGTCATGCCGGCAGGAATGTAGCGCAGGTTCTCGGTCATCCACCACTTGCCGTCACCCATGAGCACGGCCCAATAGACCTCACCGCCATAGACGACGACTCCGCCGTGCTGACTGACCATGAGATTTGAGCGGCCTTCGCCGGCAGCCGTCGCGCACGTCAGGGAGAACGTGATGTCGCGGCCTTCGAAAACCGGGCACGGCGGGACGGAAGCCGTCACCTG
>LUZE01000049.1 GCA_001602845.1 Bacteroidales bacterium Bact_13
CGGTGTTGCCGCTGATCGAAGCGATCGTGAGCCAGTCTGCCGGAGCGTCCACATACAGGCCGGTGCCCTTGTTGGTGAGCTTCACGGTGAGGATGCCGCCTTCGATCGGGAGGACGCCGTCCTCAGGATCATACTCGGCGACCTTGATGAGCGACTTCTCGACCTTGACGACCGAAGCGTCAACGAGCTCAACCGTACCGTTGTAGGTGGTCTTCGGACCTTCGACGGTCACTTTGTCACCGACTTCGATACCGAAGCTTGCCCAGTTGTACTTGCCGGTATTGTCGACCGTACCATAGATGTAGATCTCACCGGTAGAATCCTGGAGATACCAGTTGCCATAGCTGGTGTTGGCGATACGGGTGCAGACACCGGTCACGCGGTAGGTCTTGCTGTCCGGACCGGCGATGACCTCTGCGCAAGTAGCGGGAGAGACCACTGCCAGACCCTGGATGACATTGATGTTCTGCGTCTTGTCGCCGCATTTGATCTGGACCTCGGCGGTACGGCCGTCGAGCGTCTTGGCAGCCGAGAACGAAACGTTCGTCGTGCCTGCTCCGCCGGAAGCCGGCGAAATGGTGAGCCAGTCGGGAGCCGTCGGAATGGACCAACCCTCGGTTGCCTCAACCGAGATGCTGGTGGAACCGCCGTCCATGCTGAGGGCAACGTAGGAAGAGGAAACCTTGACCTCGTTCAGATAGTGGTCGGGTTCGATTTGGTTGCAACCGGCTGCAAGGGCCAGGATGGCGACCAGGGAAACAAGGATATTCTTGATTTTCATATTGCAGTCTTTTTATTAGTTGAACAGATACTTGATACCCACGGATGCATACCAGCACTGGCCGAGCGCGTGGTTCGGAACGAAGGTCTGGGTGTTGCCGCTGATGGAGGACGGCGTGGAGAAGGTTGCGTAACCATCTGCGTCGACGCCTTCATACTTCAGGATGCGTGCGTCGGAACCGATTTCCGGATTCAGGTACTTGCTCACACCCCAGCTGGAGTTGAACAGGTTGAGGACGTTCTTCAGGTCGAGGCAGAGCTGCAGGGTGTTGGTGTTGTTGCCGCACTTCACCGTGAAGTCATGCTTGTAGCTGAAGTCCACGCGGTGGACCCACGGGCTGTACACGCTGTAACCCTCGGCGTACTGGCCCTGGTGCGTGCTCAGGTACTTGTCGTTGTGGACGAAGTCCATGAAGCGTGCCTGGTCGTCTGCCGAGACGAAACGGAACTGGCGGGAAGCGACCTCGTCGTCGGTCGGGATGTAGAGGGCGTCGTAGTTGTAGCCGTCACCGTTCATGTCGTTGGTGGTCATGTAGCTGTAGTTGTAACCGCCACGCCATGCCTCGTAGATGAAGCTGTAGTGGTTGCCGCTCTTGTCGTGGTGCGTCAGGGATGCGACCACACGGTCAGGCGTCACATACTGCGAGTTGTGGAGCTTGATGTAATTCGGGCCTTCGTTGGTCGGCACATAGGTGAATGCAGACTCTGCTGCGGAACCCGGCATACCGGTGATTTCCTTGTTCACGGTGTGCGTGTAAGCTGCCATGAAGCTCAGGCTCTCGATCGGGCGCATGTTGAACGTTGCGCTTGCGGACCAGCCGTAACCCTTGTCGGTGTTCTCCAGGACGAATGCCTTGGTGTTGTTGCGGAAGCCGGACGGATAGATCGGACGGTTGTCAGCGCCGTTGAAGCGTGCGAAGCCGCCGACATCCTTCATGCTCCAGTCGGAGATGGCCACTGCATTGAGGGTCTTGTTGAAGATACCTTCAGCCGAGAAGGACATCGGGAAGGAAGTCGGGAAGCTGTAGTCGAATGCCAGCGAGGTCTTCCAGACCTGCGGCATCTTGAACTTCGGATCCACGCCGTTCACTGCGGAAGGAACCGTGCCGTCCTCAGGAGAAACGGTGCTCGGATAGCCGAGGCTGATGAGCTTGTTGTAGAGAGCTGAGATCGTCGCCTTGCCCTCGGAGTCGGTCACGAGGCCGCCCTTGAAGACGTCCATCGAGAAGCCCTTGGCAGCGGCGTTCTTGGCGTTGATCTGTGCCTGGTACTGCACCAGACCACCGTTGGTCGGCATGTTGGTGAAGAACACGAGCGGGAGACGGCCGGAGAAGAGGCCCGTACCGCCACGCACCTTGAAGCTCTTGTCACCGAACACATCCCAGCTGAAGCCCACGCGCGGCGAGAAGGTCACGCTGGAGTTCGGCCACTTGCCGGTGTCGATGTTCTGCTCGGTGTAGTTGTATTTCTTCGGATAGTATTTCAGTTCCTTGATGGCATTGTTGGTCATCAGGTCGCCGTTGTCGAAGAACAGGCCGTCGATGCGGACACCGTAGGTCAGCTTGAACTTGTCGGTCACGTTCCAGTCGTCCTGTGCATAGATGCCGGCTTTGTGGAACTGGACGCGGGCTGCAGGATACTGCTCACCGTCATAACCGTAGGTGAGGCAGACGACCTCCGGCGTTGCGCCGTTGAGGAAGTCGTCGACACTCTTGTAGCGGTAGTAACCCGTACCGTTACGCATGTACTGGTTGTCAGCCATCTGATACTCGTAGCTGATGCCGGCAGTAATCTTGTGGGCACCCTTGTACCACGTCACGTCGTCCTTGACGTTGGCGATGGTGTTGTGCACGGCGTTGTTCCAGGTGAACAGCTCATAACCGAGGGCCATGTAGTTGTTGCTCTGGGTGTCGTCGAGGATATCGATGAACGGGAACTCGTCGGAGTTCGTGCCGCGGATATCGTCGAGCTTCGAGAACGTTGCCAGGAACTGGTTCGACACATTGTCCGACAGGCGGCTGTTGAGGTCGAGAGACCAGGTATTCACCAGGTTGTTCATCGAGTACATTGCGTTTGCGAAGGACATGGAGTACTGCGACATACGGGAACCCGACATACGCGTACCACCGTCCATGGAGCTGCCGTTCGGCGAGTTCCACACGTTGTTCTTGGTGTAGTTGTAGCGGAGGGCGAGTTTGTGCTTGTCGCTGATGTTCCAGTCGATGCGGGCGAGGAGTTTCACGTTCTTCTCGTCAGCCGGGAAGTCGGTCCAGGAACCCGTGTCGTAACCGTATTTGGTCTTCACGAACTCGGAGACCTTCTGCAGGTCGGAGAGACGGGTGCGGGAAACGTAGTTGGTCGCGTCGGCAACGCCGTTCGAGGAACCGCGCCAGCGGTTGACGATCGTCGGCACCTTCGAATATTCAGCGTTCACGAAGAAGAAGAGCTTGTTCTTGATGATCGGGCCACCCAGCGTGAAGCCGTAGGTGGTGCTGCGGTCCTTCGCGCGTGCGCCGGAGATCTGCTCGCCTTCCACGGTGTCACCGCGCATGTTCTCGTTGCGGTGATAGATGTAGGCGCTACCCTTGACGGTGTTCGTACCGGACTTGGTGATGGCGTTCACGCCACCGCCGATGAAGTTGGTCTGGCGGACATCGTAGGGCGAGATCACGACCTGGAGTTCCTCGATGGCGTCGATGGAGATCGGGTTGCCGCCACCAGGCAGGTTGGAGCTCAGACCGAAGTTGTTGTTGAAGTTTGCACCGTCGACGGTGAAGTTAGCCATACGGCCGTCACTGCCGGCGAAGCTCATGCCGTTGCCGCCGTACGGCGAAAGACGGGTGACGTCGGTGATGGCACGGCTGACACTCGGTAGGTTGGTGATCTGCGCGTTGTTGATGTTGGTAGCTGCACCGGTCTTCTCGGTCGAGAACTTCGAAGATGCGGAAGCGACCACGAGGGCCTCTGCCAGCTGCTCGGTCGCCGTGCGCAGGACGGCATTCTGCTGATAGGTCTCAGCAAGGGAAAGGACGATGTCGGGAACGACCACCGACTGGCAGCCGATCAGGGACATCGTAACTTCGTACGGACCACCGGTACGCATACCCTGGATGGCGTAACGGCCATTCTCATTGGTGGTAGCGTAGTACTGGGTTCCGGAAGGAGTGTGGACGGCGACGACCGCCACACCGATCAGGGGCTCGCCGCTTTCATCGACGATCTGGCCGGCGAGGCTCGAGGTGGTGACCTGAGCGGTAGCCGGGACGATCATCAGCAGGAACGCTGCGATAGCCAGGAAACTTTTAAGTGCTTTTTTCATAAAGTTTTTAATGGTTAATAATATTGATATAGTAAATAGTTATAATCCCCATTGTGATGCGGTGTAGGAGGCTTCGACCGCCGCCTCGATGTTGTCGTCGAGGTTGCAGAAGAAGTCGAATCCCGTCAGTTTTTCAATCTCGTCGACGCTGCGGGCGTACGAGCGGCTGAAACTCACGTCGCCGTATTTCTTGTTCTCGAACCAGAAGCCGATGGCCGCATATCCGTTGTTGCCCTCGCCGGGCTTGTACTTGAGCACCACCTTGAAATAGGCCTTGGGCACCGCCACTTCCTTGCCCTCGTTGTCCTTGATGTACTGGATCTTGGGGTCGGACGAGGTTTGCAGCACGCAGCCCGTCACCACGTAGAGCGTGTCGTTCGTGTTGACCATTCCGCGCAGATGGCTCTCCGCCTTCTCCCAGACGCCCTGGTTCAGGTCGCTGTTCTGCGGGGTAATGTTCGTGAAATAGAAGGTCTGCTCGTTGGCCTCCGCCGTGCAAAGGCGGTCGGCGGAAGGCAGCTGGTGGCCGCGGTCCAGGCCCGATACGCCGTAGCCGCTGTAGGCCGTTCCCTGGTAGGACTTGGGCAGCAGCGGATCGTACTCCCATTTGTCGGAACGGGCGCTTCCCGTCGTCATGCCTTTATATAAAGGATATGCCACCCAGAGCGAGACGCGGTTCTGCAGGTCGTACCAGAAGGAGTAGTTGCGGACCTTCTGGCCGTTGTAGGTCATGTCGTGACTGAAGAACGCCTTGCCTTCCGTAGCGGGCGTGGCGGGCATCTCGAGCCAAGGCTGCACCTGGCTCGGTGTCACAGCCTCGTAGGGCTGCTGGTTGACCGTCAGCTTGGCTTCGGACCCGTCGGAACCCTTGAAGGAGATGACGGCCGAACGGGCGGCCGTGCTGCTCGGGTTGCGGGTATAGGCGACCTTGACCGTCGCGGAACCCGTGCCGGAAGCAGGTGTCACCGTAAAGTCTCCGTTAGAAGAAGTCGCGGTCCATTCGACCGTGGCCGAAACGGCCAGGTCGAATGAACCTG
>LUZE01000050.1 GCA_001602845.1 Bacteroidales bacterium Bact_13
ATGCCCGGCTTGACCGGGCATCTTTCCAGAGTTGATAGCTATTAAAGAGATTCTGCCAGATGGAGTACAGCGCCGGGAAGACCGATGCCAGCGGCAGCAGGTAGGTGTTGGCGATCCAGATGCCCATCGCGCTGTTTTTCTGTCCCAACAATTGCCCGCCGGCGACGCGGTCGCCATACTTGCTGCCCAGCCATTTGCCCACGGCAAACTGCACGATGCAGAAGAAGATGGAGGCCGCCCCGAGGATCAGGATGCTGTTCAGTTCTTCTTTGCCGTTGAGGAACATGAAATCGATTGTCTGGCCGAGCGTGATCGTCAGGGCCAGGGCCCACAGATAAAACGAAAAGCCCTTGTACCGGCACAGGAACGCATTGGCCTTCGGGGCAAAGTGCTGCAGGAACAGCGCCACGAAGAACGGGAGGGCAAGGGTCGGGGCGATGCGGCGGAAAATGAGCCACATCGACTGGAGCAGCGGCAGCTCCTGCAACGTCCCGATGAATGAGAAATAGACCGGGGCGACGAGTGCCACCATCAGGTTGCCGACGATGGTATAGGTGGTCACCGTCTCGCGGTTCGCCCCGAGCATCGTGGCAATCACCACGGACGATGCTGCCACGGGGCAGAGCACGCCGCCCAGGATGCCCTGTGCCACCAGTTCGCTCGCTCCCAGCGCCTTGGCCAGGAAATAACTCCCCAGCGACACGACGATCTGGAACACCATGATCCAGATGTCGAGCCCCGTGACCTTCAGCTTTTTCATGTCCACCGCCACGTAGTTGAGCAGCAGGATGGCAAAGATCAGGTACGGGGTTACGCCGCGTACGTACACGAGCCAGTGGTGGAACAGCAGTCCCATCACGATGGCGAACGGAAGCACGTAACTCCGGAGCTTGTGCATCTTACAGGATCAGGTCGTCCAGGGCGATTTTCGGAACGTAGTGGACGCCGTTTTCACGGTAGTATTTCAGGTCGTCGCCTTCCCGTACGGTGACGAGTTCGATCTGTTCGGCGGGCTTGCCGATGGCCACCACGAGTTGCGGCGGATACGGCAGCGCAAAAGCTTCCGTCACGGCGGCCGGATTGAAGGCACCGATGCAGATGCCGCCGAGTCCCATTTCCGTGGCCTTGAGCAGCATGCTCTGGGCTGCGATGCCGATGTCCATGTTTACCCAGCGGTCCGGCTCCCTGGTGCTGCAGATGATGATGAAGGCTTCGGGCTCCGTGCCGGGGAAGGGCAGATGCAGCTCGGGCAGCGCACCGCCCAACTTGTACAGGCCCTGCATTTTTTCCGCGCCAGTGTCGCGGGTCAGGAGCTTGAAGCGGAGGGCCTGCTGGTTGCGGCCCGACGGGACCTTGGTGCAGACTTCCGCGATGCGGCGCAGTTGTGCCTGCGTCACGACGCACGACTTGTCGAAGCCGCGATAACTGCGGTTGCGGCGCAGCAAGGTACTCAGGGAAGCCGTAACCTTCTTTTTCGCCGGCCTGTTCCGCAATTCTTCGAACTTGTTTTCCAAATAATTATCAGCCATGGTATTAGACATATAGCAGGATGCCGGCGACAGCCGACAGACAGATCATCAGAATCGAATCGACCTTGAACCAGGTGGCCAGGAAACAGACCAGGAAGATGGCATAGCTTTTCCAGTCGATGAAGGTCGCGCCGTTGACGAACAGCAGCGCCGCGGCGCCGATCATGCCGCAGATCATCGGCTTCATCCATTTCATGGCTCCCTGCATGTAGCGGTTGTTCTTGAGCCGGGTGTAGAAGACCGTGATGAGCACCATCAGCGTGAGGGGCGGCAGGGAGACGGCCAGCGTGGTGAGCAGCGAACCCCAGATGTTGCCGGTGACGGTATAGCCCACGTAGGTGGCGCAGTTGATGGCGATCGGACCCGGGGTCATCTGCGATACCGCCACGATGTCGGCCAGTTCGGTGGCCGTCATCCAGCCGTGGCGCGTCACCATCTCGTTCTGGATGAGCGACAGCATCGCATAGCCGCCGCCAAAGCCGAAGAATCCGATCTTCAGGTAGGAGAGAAACAGTTGAAGATAGATCATGGCTTGGAACGATAAGTGAGGATGAGTCCGATGGCGGCGCCGGCAATGATGAACCAGATCGGCGAAACGCCCAGATAACAGATGACGGCCGCGACGGCGCAGCCCAGCACCATGAAGTACCAGGGCAGGCGCTTGAGCATATTGATGAAGGGTACGGCGATCAGCGCGATGACGGCTGGCCGGATGCCCTTGAACGCCGCTCCCACATAGCGGTTGTCACGGAATTCGGTCAGGTAGATGGCGATGATCAGGATAATGACGAAGGAGGGGATGACGGCGCCCAGCACGGCGAAGAGGGATCCCCACCAGCCCTTCAGCTTGTAGCCCACGAAAACAGCCGTGTTCAAGGCAAAAGGACCGGGTGCGGAAGAGGCGAGGGCGAACTGGTCGTAGAAATCGTCCTTGTCAAACCATTTCCGCTTGTCCACGACTTCCTTTTCGATCATCGGGATCATGGCATAGCCGCTCCCGAAGGTGAACGCCCCGATCTTGAAGAAGGCCCAGAAGAGTTGTAATAATGTCTTCATGATCGGGTCTCATGTATCCAGATGTCTTCCATCAGCGCCGTCAGCGCCTCCCGGTCGACGATCATCGCGCGAAGCTCCGCCAGCCGGCGGGAATTGTCCGCTTCCGGGAACCAGAGTTTCAAGTATCCGCCGTCCCCGTATTTTTCTTTAAGGTGCGCTTCGGCACGGGCGAAATGTCCTGCCTTGTCGAGTTCGGGATAGTTCTTCAGCCCGAACTGGATGGTGCGAAGTACGATGGTCCGCGGGTCGATCTGCCGGTCGGCCTCGGCCACGATGCGCCCGTAGATGGAACGGGGGACGTTCTTGGCGGAGGCACGGTGGTCTTCCACCGCTTCCTTCATCGTAATAAGCTGCTCCTCCGTAAAATACTTTTTCAGCACCGGATCGGCCATCAGGATCTTGCCCGAATCGGTATGATGATTCTCGCGGCCGTTCACGATGCCGAGGTCGTGGTAGGCCGCGATGACATAGACCATGTCCCGGTCCACAATCGTGCCCTTCCGTTCGAGCATGTCGGCCAGGTCTTCGCTCTGGCGGATGACCGTGGTGATATGGTCCAGTTGGTGTGCTTTATCAAAATGCGTATAGCGGGGGAGAATCTCGGTCTCGATATACGATTTCAGTTCTGCCGTCATATCTTGTTTTCGCGTTTATGTGTCAGGATAGCCAGGATGGAGCCCAGGATGCCGGCGCACAGCGACCCGAGCAGCACGGCGACCTTGCCCATGTTGCGGAGCATCAGGGTCACCTGTTCCGGCTGGTCTCCGAAGGACAGGGTGTCCACGAAGATGGACATCGTAAAGCCGATACCGCCGAGGCAGGCCACGGCGAACAGCATCTTCCAGGTGGCGCCGGCCGGCATGGCGGCCACTTTCGCCTTGACGGCGATGAAACTGGCCAGCGTGATGCCCAGCGGCTTGCCCACAAGCAGGCCGAGGAAGATGCCCATGCTGACGCTGCCCAGTTCGGGCGAGAACTGGAAGACGTTGAAGTACGACGGATCGGTGATCCGCACGCCTGCATTGGCCAGGGCGAAGATGGGCATGATGACGAAGTTGACCCAGGGGGCGAGCGCGTGCTCCAGCCTGTAGCTCAGGCCGATGCAGTCGCGGGACGTCTTGCTCAGCTCGCGCAGCACCTGCCGTTGCGGGGTGTTGGGGAAGCCGCCTTCCTCGTGGATGGAGTCGTACTCGCTGAGTTTCTCGCGACAGATCTTGCGCTTGCGGTAGTAATAGTTCTTTGTGAAGCGGGGCTTCATCGGGATGAGGAAGGCCATCACCACGCCCGACATCGTGGCGTGGATACCGGAATAGTAGAAGAGGATCCACACGCCGATGGCCGGGATGAAATAGAACCACGGGCGCTTTTCGCCCCGCCGGTACATCAGCAGCACCAGAAGGATGAGCAGCAGCGCCAGCCCCAGCAGCAGGAAGTTGATCTTCCCGCCGTAGAACAGGGCGACCACCAGGATGGCGATCAGGTCGTCCGCGATGGCCAGCGCGGTCAGGAACACTTTCAGGGATACCGGCACCTTGTCGCCCAGGATGGAAAGGATACCCACCGCAAAGGCGATGTCCGTCGCGGTAGGGATTCCCCAGCCGGACGAGGCTGCCGTGCCATGGTTGACCAGCACATAGATGAGCGCGGGAACCATGACGCCGCCAAAAGCCGCGATGACCGGCATGATGGCCTTCTTCGGCGTACTCAACTCTCCGCAGACGATTTCCCGTTTTATCTCCATGCCGACGGTGAAGAAGAACACGACCATCAGGATGTCGTTGATGAATTTCTCGACGGTCATGCCGGCGGGGAAGATGAAGCCGTTTCCTTCCGGTGAATGGACCGTTATGGCGATGTCTGTCTCCAGCAGGTTGAAATAGAAATGGTGGGTCCAGGGAAGATTGGCCAGCAGCATCGCCACCACGACGCAGGCAAGCAGGATGACGCCTTGCGCCCAGGGCTGTCCGAAAAACGCACGCCTGCGGTTTCCGATGTTGACCAGGGTCTTGTTCCAGGTATATACGGGAATCAGTCGCATGAGATGGGTATTATTCACCGCAAGTTATAAAAAAAACATAAGCTGGCAAAATCCCGGGAAAATGATTATCTTTGTAAGAAACGTCAAAGTCATGGACAATAACCAGGAACAATTCTATCTGTATGGGATGCATCCGGTGACGGATGCGGTGCTGCAGGGACGGAAATTTGAACGGATCCTGTTCAGGAAAGGACTGGAAGGAGAGCAGTTCCGCACGCTGCTGGAGGCTGTTACAGAGCGGGATATCCCGTATCAGTTCGTGCCGCACGAGAAGATGGACCGGCTCGTGAAAGGAGCGCATCAGGGCGTGATCGCCTACCTGGCCCGGATCGAGTATGTCCCGTTTGAAGAAATGGTGGAAGGCGCGCTTTCGCGCAAGGCCAATCCCATCTTCCTGGTGCTCGACGGCGTGAGCGATGTCCGGAATCTGGGTGCCATCGCCCGCAGCGCGGAATGTGCCGGGGTCGACGGCATCGTGGTACCGGCCAAGGGCAGCGCCGCCATCAACGCCGATGCCGTGAAAACATCCGCCGGCGCGCTGCTGCGCATTCCGACCGCCCGCGTCGCGAATCTCCGGACGGCGCTCTACTATTTCCGTGACTCTGAATTCCAGATCGTGGCGGCCAGCGAGAAGGCCGAAGACGAAATGTACGACATCAATTTCCGGAAAGCGACGGCCATCGTGATGGGCTCGGAAGGGAAGGGTATCTCCGAGCCTGTGCTGAGCCTCTGTACCGTGGGCGCCCGCATCCCGATCGTCGGTGAGACGGGCTCCCTCAACGTGTCCGTCGCCGCCGCGCTCGTGATGTTCGAGGCTGTCAGACAAAGAAATCTTTAACTTAAAACATATTTCCCGATGATATTCCTGCTTGATTCCCATTGCGACGCCCCGCTGATGCTCGCCAAAGGAGCCGATTTCGGCCGGCGGGTCGAACAAGGTTGCACCCCCGGCCGTTTCCCAGTAACCCAGATTGATTTTCCCCGGATGAAGAAGGGCGGCGTGAACGGCTCGTTCTTCGCCATCTA
>LUZE01000051.1 GCA_001602845.1 Bacteroidales bacterium Bact_13
AACTTCCTGCTCGAAGAGTTTTTCGAGGAAGAGGTTCGAGGTGCGGGACAGGGTGATGATCGGATTGTTGTTGCGCATCTCCACGCTGATGATCACGGCCTTGACGGTATCGCCCTTGCGGAAGAAGTCCGAAGGGATCTGCTCGCTCTTGGGCAGGACGAGTTCGTTGCCGTCCTCATCCATCACCAGCACTTCCTTCTTCCAGGCCTGGTAGACTTCACCCACGAGGATGTCGCCCACCTTCTCGCGATACTTGTTGTAAAGGTTGGCCTTCTCGATGTCGGTGATGCGGCTGGAGAGATTCTGCCGCAGGTTCAGGATGCCGCGGCGGCCGAAGCTGGCCAGGGAAATCTCTTCCGGATACTCCTCGCCGATCTCGTAGGAGTCGTCGATCTTCTGCACTTCTTCGAGGGAGATCTCCTTGTTGGGATCCTCCACGTGCTCGACGACGGTACGGTTGCGCCAGATCTGGAAGTCGCCCTTGTCGATGTTGATAATGATATCAAAGTTGTCCGCATCGCCGTACATGCGGGCGAGCTGTGCGCGGAAGATGTCTTCCAGCACGCTCATCATCGTCGGACGGTCGATGTTCTTGAGCTCTTTGAATTCAGCAAATGTGCTGCTCAGGTTAATGCCTTCCATTGTATTGTCGTTGTTTTTATCGTTCATTCATTCCGTCAGATACCTGCCGATCCCACCATCAGCGAGAAGTCTTCCTTGTCGCGGTCGAGTTTCGATTCGATGTAGCGGCTCAGCGCCACGCAGTCGTCGATCGACACGCCGCCACCTTCGCGGGTGATGATGACTTCAATGTCGTTGTCTTCACTGACCTTGGCCTCCACGAGCTGCAGCCCGGTTCCGGCAAGGTGTTCGTTTGCAAGGGTTTCGATGGTTTCTTTCCGTATCATAAGCAGGTTTTGTACACAAAAAAAGGAGACTTCCGTCCCCTCAATTCGCCGCAAATTTAGCAATATCATGTCAATTGGCAAATTTTTTGCGCGAAAAAGTGTACTTTTGCAAAACTTTATGGAAATCACCGCGCAGACGTTGGCCCAACTTCTTGGGGGCGAGCTTGTCGGCGACCCGCAGGCCGTGGTCGTCCGGCCGGCCCGCATCGAGCAGGCGCGCAAGGGAGACATCTGTTTCTACGCCAATCCGAAATACGAGCATTACGTCTATGACACGAAAGCCAGCGTGCTTCTGGTCAACAAGACATTCGAGCCGAAACAGCCGGTTCCGGCGACGATGATCCGCGTCGACAACGCCTACGAAAGCGTGTCGCTGCTCCTGGATTTCTTCAGCAAGATGCGTCACCAGCAGAAGAAGGGCAACCGCCTGTGGGCGCGGCTCTCCCTGCGGCGTTCCGTGGCCTGCTCGGCCCGGATCGGCAAGGGAACGCATATCTTTCCGCTGGTATATGTCGGCCCCCGCGTAAAAATCGGCCGGAACTGCATCCTGTATCCCGGCGTGCGGATCTACCACGACTGTGTCATCGGCGACAACTGCATTCTCCACGCAGGTGCCGTGATCGGAGCTGACGGCTTCGGTTTCGCCCCGCATGAGGACGGTACCTACAGCAAGATCCAGCAGCTGGGCAACGTGGTGATCGAAGACGATGTCGAAATCGGGGCGAATGCCGCGGTCGACCGTTCCACGATGGGTTCGACCGTGATCCATCGCGGCGTGAAACTGGACAACCTCTGCCATATCGCACACAATGTCGAAGTGGGCGAGAATACCGTGATGGCTGCGATGACCGGCATCGCCGGCTCAACGAAGATCGGCCGGCACTGTATGTTCGGCGGACAGTCGGGCGTCAACGGACACGTCTCGATTGCCGACAACACCACCGTGGCTGCCCAGACCGGTGTCCTCGGCACCATCCGGAAGCCCGGTATCACGCTGATCGGTTATCCCGCCCTGGAATACGGCACCTACATGCGGGCTTACGCGAAATTCCGCGCCAGCGGCCGCGACGACAAGCACAAGAGCGAATGAAACAGCATACACTCAATTCTACATATACGTTTTCGGGCAAGGGACTGCATACCGGCAAGCCGGTAACGATGCAGCTGCTTCCCGCCCCGGAGGATTACGGCATCGTGTTCCAGCGGACCGACCTGGGTGACGACGTCCTGGTCCATGCCCGCGTGGAAAACGTGCTCCAGACGCGCCGCTGTACGACCTTGTCGGAACGCGGCGTGAAGATCATCACGGCCGAGCACCTGCTCTCTGCTCTTTCTGCCATGGGCGTGGACAACGCGCTGGTCCAGATCGATGCCGCCGAGGTCCCGATCCTGGATGGCAGCGCTCGTCCATACGTGGAGGCCATCTGCGAGCATGGTCTCATCGAGCAGCCGGCGGAGCGCCGTCCGATCGTGGTGGACAAGCCTTTCGTATATGAAGATCCGCGCAGCGGCTCGCGCATCGCGTTCGAGCCGGCGTCGGATTTCTCGGTCGACGTGACCATCGATTTCAAATCCCGGGTGATCGGCACGCAGCAGGCACACTGGGACCGGTCCGTGGACTATGCCCGCGAGATCGCTCCCTGCCGGACTTTCTGTTTCCGGAAAGAGGTGCGGATGCTGCGGTTCCTCGGCCTGATCAAGGGCGGCTCGCTCGACAACGCGCTGGTGGTGGACGAACCCCGCGGCTATCTGGGCGATCCGGTCCTCCAGTTCCCCGACGAGCCTGCCCGCCACAAGCTGCTCGACCTGCTGGGCGACCTGGCGCTCGCCGGGCGTCCGATCCAGGGGCACATTACCGCCTACAAGCCGGGCCACAAGGCCAATACGACTGCATTGAAACTCTTTTTAGCATCTACGATATGAACGATAATATGACGAATGTCCATCCCGGCGCGAAGATCGGCAAGAACGTGGTGATCTCTCCTTTTACGACCATCGCGGAGCATGTCGAGATCGGCGACAACTGCTGGATCGGCCCGAACGTGACCATCTTCGATTATGTCCGGATCGGCCATGACTGCAAGATCTTCCCCGGTGCGGTGCTGGGCGCCATTCCGCAGGATCTCAAGTTCCAGGGTGAAGTGACCTGGGTGGAAATCGGCGACAATACTACGATCCGTGAATATGTCACCGTCAACCGGGGTACGGCATTCAGCGGGAAGAGCCTCACGCATGTCGGAAGCAACTGCCTGATCATGTCGTATTGCCATGTGGCACACGATTGCCGCGTGGGGGACAACTGCATCATGTCGAGTTTCGCCGTGCTGGGCGGGGAAGTGGACGTGGAGGACTGGGCGATTCTCGGCGGCGGTGCGCTGGTCCACCAGTTCACGACCATCGGTGCGCATGCCATGGTGGCCGGCGGTGCAATCGTGGTCAAGGACGTTCCGCCGTATATCCTCACCACGCGCGATCCCATTTCCTTCGCGGGCGTCAACCGGGTGGGCCTTTCCCGCCGCGGCTTCGCCCCGGAGGTAATCCAGGATATTTCTTCTATCTATAAGATGCTGTACAATAGCGGATTGAATGTTTCTGACGCTTGCGCCAAAATCAAAGAGACATTCCCCGCATCCGAGCATCTCGACCGCATCCTTTCGTTCATCAGCAATTCCCGCAGGGGTATTCTGCGATGAATCCGTCCGGCGGCTCCGGCCCGCTTTTCGGGACCGTCGTGTTGACGACCGCCTATCTGCCGCCGGTCGAGTATTTCTTTGCCATCGCTAATAGCGGGCGTGTGCTCATCGAGCAGCATGAGGCGTACCAGAAGCAGTCGTGGCGGAACCGTTGCCGTATTCTGGCGACCGGCGGCCCGGAGGATCTGTCGATTCCTGTGGTAAAGGAGGAGCGGCTGAGCCGTCCGATTCGCGACATCCGGATTGATTACAGCGAGCCGTGGTTGCAGCATCACATCCGCGCCTTCGCCGCGGCCTATCACAATGCGGCTTTCTACGATTATTACGCTGACGATCTGATTCCGATGCTCGAGCGCAAGCCGGTCTTCCTGTTCGACCTGAATCAGTCGTTGCTCGAAAAGTTGCTGGAGCTGCTGAATCTACACGTCCCTGTCTCCCTGACAGATCATTTTTGTGCTCGGTACTCTGATGTCGCGTACGCTCGCGAAAAATGCTCGCTTAACGCGACATCGTTCGTACTGTCGCACAAAAATGTGCTGGATGGTCGTGAGCGGATTCAGCCGAAATACAAAGGAGAAAGCCTGCTCGCAGAGTATCATTGCGAACAGGCTTACTATCAGGTTTTCGTGAATGAGATTCCGGGTCAGGCCCGGAATGACGGAACGTCGTCGTTCATTCCTAACCTCTCGATCCTCGACCTTCTGTCGGCCGAAGGACCGAATGCGGGATCCTTCCTTAGAATTTGAGGCCGAACGTGCAGGCAACCTGGCTCATGCCGTGGGTCTTGGTGCCCGTAGGTGCCGTGACGTTTCTTGCGTTGTTTGTGTTCCCGGTGTCATACGTTGCGTAGTTATCGTACAACTGGAAGGTATCCTTGCAGTCGGAGGTGCGGGTCCATGCTACGTCGATCGTGGCCTGGTCGCCGATGTTGAAGCCGATGCCGGCGCTGTAGACCCGCAGGGTGGACAGGCCTGCTGCGGCCGGTGTGTAGTGCTGGTAACCGGTCCGGAGCGAGATCAGGCGGTTTACGCGGACTTCGGCGCCCGCCCGCAGGATGCTGGCGTTACGGAAATACTTATCGATTTCGTTGTTCTGGTTGGTGAAGTAGCTGTCGCCACCGTTTTCGTTCTTGTAGCGGATCGACGCGTAATTCACGCGCTCGTAGTCAGCGCTGATCAGCGCCCTGTCCCAGAAGGTGTAGGCGGCGCCCACGCTCCAGCGCATCGGGGTCTTCAGCTTATAGGAGAATTCGCCGGTGGGGGAATACTCCGTATAAGTCTTGCCGTTGTTGAAGGCCGTGTTCATGGTGTAGTCCCACTGGTCGGTGAGCGTGTACCGGGTCGGGGTGGTGAAGGTGGCACCGAGGCGCAGGCCGGCGACGGGGGTCACGATCACGCCGAACTTCAGGTTGATGCCGGCGCCAGACGTGTGGAGCCAGTAGCTATTGTCCATCGACACGAAGCCGTCCTGGAAATCATTGGCGCTCTGCGCTTTCTCTTCGTAGTATTCCTCAGTCGTCTGGTTGAGGGTGTGGAGGTTGAGGTTCACGCCGAAGTACAGGAAATCATTGAAGTTTCCGCCGAAGTTGAGGGCGAACTCCTCGACGCTGCCGTAGGTCTTGCGGTTGAACCGCTGGTTCAGCGGACCGCCGGTGGTGATCCAGTCCCGGACCAGTTTCCCATTGGCGTCGAACTCCTGGTAATTATTCTCCGTGGAGCCGATGTAGATGTAGTTCGTTTCCGCATCATCGGTATAGAACGGCGCCAGTGCGTAGGCGTTCCAGGCCAGGATACTGGTCCAGAAATAGTCCGAAAGGGTTGAGTAGGCATTGGAGGACTCGAGCGTCTGCTGGTCGATATCCGTCCACCCGCCCTGATTGTCAAAGAGGTTCAATCGTCCTGCGATCGAGCCGAGCATCGAGGACTGGTCCGTCGTGCCGCGGGCGGTCATTTTGCTGCGGAAGTTGTTCTTCTTGTTGTAGACGAAGCCGAAGTTGTAGTTCAGCAGGCCGTTGTAGTTGCCCGTGTCGTACGAGAGCACGACACCCAGGTTCGAGACAGTCAGGCCGGTGTTGTTCGTGTTTGACGAGCTGCCCAGATAGTCCACGTTCGAACGGCTGGTGGTCAGCGAGGGCGTGACGGTAAACTGTGAGTAGCGGAAGACGCCCGACGCAGCCGGGTTGATGCCCAGGCCGCCCAGGTCTCCGCCGAGGGCGGTGAAGGCGTTGCCCATCGCCATCGAGCGGGCGGTGCCTTCGTAACGCTCCTGGGCGATGTTCAGCGCATCGTCTGCCGTCTGTGCGTACAGGCCGGCTGCCGTCGCCAGGATGAGAAACAGCGTGGTTATCTTTTTCATTGCCATAATCATTTTAAAGGTTGAACGAGTGCGTGTGCCAGGTTATCGGCGTCCGCCGCCGCTGTGGCTGCCGCCGCTGGAAGTGTGGCCGCCTCCGGAAGAACCGGAGCTGGAAGAACCGCCGCCGCTATATCCGCCGCCCGACGAACCGCTGCTGTAACTGCCGGAGGAACGGGAGTATCCGCCCGACGAACTGCTGCTGGCTCCGGTGCGGGAAGGACGGCTGCTGCCCGAATTGCGGACCGTGCCGGAAGAGGTGCGGGTGCTTACGCTGCCGCCACTGTTGCTCCGCTGCGTAGAATACATGCCGCGGCTGCTGCCTGAAGTACCGGTAGTGCGGTACATGCCGCCGCTGGTGCGCGGCGTATGGACGATACGGCTGCCGTTATCCCTGTCGGGACCCGGGCCCGGTCCGGGACCGTAGCCATGGCCATAGTAGCGGTCATACCAGCGTGCACGGTCCCAGTAGTTCCATGCGTACCAGCTGCCGTAGGCGCCTGCACCCCAATACCAGGGATCGTAGTATCCCCAGCTGTAGTACCAGGGATTGTAGTAGCCGTAATAGCCGTAGTAGCCGTAGTAAGGATAGCCATACGCATAGTAGGGCCGATAGCCGTACCAGGAATTGTACCAGCCGTAGTTCCAGGTGTCGTACCAGTAAGGATTGGTGTACCAGGGACTGTCGAACTTGTGGAGACGCGACTCATAGGTCTCGCCGTCCAGCAGTTCCGTCACCACGTAGAGATTACCGTCCTCATCTTTTGCGAGGTATTGGTCGTATTGGCGCTGCTTGGCCTGTTCGCGCTGCGCCTGCTGCTCTGCAATCATCTTGGCCCGCTCCTCTTTGGTAGGGCGGTAATAAATACCGTCTTCGTACGACGTCGAAGCGTAGTACCCGGACGTTCCACAAGAAGTGGCGAGTGCCGCGAAAGCAAGGATCAGCATGAGTCCGAATCGTTTGTTTTTCATTTTTACCTCCTGTGTTGGTTAATTTTTGTATTTTTGCAAATATAACAATATTTATACCAATAAAAAAATGGCAGAGGTTTCCAATAAAGAAGTTACAAACCGGGAAGACAATTATTCACAGTGGTACAACAATCTGGTGGTCAAGGCAGACCTGGCGGAACAGTCCGCCGTGCGCGGCTGCATGGTCATCAAGCCCTACGGCTATGCCATCTGGGAGAAGATGCAGCATCAGCTCGACGCGATGTTCAAGGCTACCGGCCACGTGAACGCCTATTTCCCGCTCTTCATACCCAAATCATTCCTGAGCCGCGAGGCCGAGCATGTCGAAGGGTTCGCCAAGGAGTGCGCCGTGGTGACCCATCACCGCCTCAAAGTGTCGCCCGACGGCAAGGGCGTGGTGGTCGATCCCGACGCGAAGCTCGAAGAAGAACTGATCGTCCGGCCGACTTCCGAGACCATCATCTGGAATACCTATAAGAATTGGATCAAGTCGTGGCGCGACCTTCCGATCCTTTGCAACCAGTGGGCGAACGTCGTCCGTTGGGAGATGCGCACGCGCCTGTTCCTGCGCACGGCCGAGTTCCTGTGGCAGGAAGGCCATACCGCGCACGCCACCTATGACGAGGCTGTGGCCGAGGCACAGAAGATGGTGGGTGTCTACGCGAAATTCGCCCGCGAGTTCATGGCCATGCCGGTGGTCGTCGGCCACAAGTCCGAGACCGAGCGCTTTGCCGGCGCCCTCGACACCTACAGCATCGAGGCGATGATGCAGGACGGCAAGGCCCTGCAGGCCGGTACCTCGCATTTCCTGGGCCAGAATTTCGCCAAGGCGTTCGATGTGCAGTTCGCCAACAAGGAAGGCAAGCTGGAGTACGTGTGGGCTACTTCCTGGGGCGTTTCCACGCGCCTGATGGGTGCGCTCATCATGTGCCACAGCGACAACAACGGCCTGGTG
>LUZE01000052.1 GCA_001602845.1 Bacteroidales bacterium Bact_13
CAGAGCCTGGGCAAGACCCCCAAGGTGATGAACTCCGAGCAGTTCCTGCAGTACTATCTTGAAAAAGGCACCATCGGCCTGACCGACGTGTACGGCAAGTGGGACCAGCACACCAATACTGACTGGCTGGGCGCTTCCTATGAGAATTCGTTCATGCACCACCACAATCTGACCTTCCAGGCCGGCAATGACCAGGGAAGCCTGTACATTTCCGGTTCGTACCTGAACAACAACGGTATGTTCGTGGGTGACGCCGATGTGTACGACCGTGTCACCGGAATGGTGAACGCATCCTGGAAGTTCAAGCCCTGGCTCGACGTCCAGACCAATAACCAGGTGGAATACTACAAGTCCCGCAGCATCTCCGAGGGTTCCGACTACGGTTCCGCCGTGCTGGCAGCACTGCAGCTCGACCCGATGACCCCCGTCGTTTACGAGAAGGGACAGGAACCCGACTTCATCCTGGACTATCTGGCAGAAGGCAAGGTGCTCCTGACCGACGAACAGGGCCGTATCTACGGTATCTCGCAGTTCAACCTCTCCGAGAACGTCAACCCGCTCGTACAGCGTGACCGTTCCTACAGTGTCGGCAAGGGCTTCAATATCAACGGTACCACCGCACTGAACCTGCGTCCCTTCAAGGACCTGGTGATTACCTCCCGCCTGGGCTACCGCTTCACCTCGAGCGACAGCTACGGCTACAGCCACGACTATTTCGTGAATGAGGGCTATGCGAAGCAGTACTACATGTCGATCAGCGCCAGCGCCAACAACTCGATGTACTACCAGTGGGAGAACTTCCTCAACTGGAACCATCAGTTCGGCAACCACAACGTTTCGCTGATGGCTGGTACCTCGTACAGCCAGACCCGCAGCTACGGCGCAAGCGCCGGTATCAGCGGTTCCGACAACGGCGGCGTTATCGACTTCGGTATCAAGCGCGACGACCCGCTGTTCTACTATATCAGCCAGGCTACCCCGACCGCCACGAAGAGCGTCGGCGGCGGCGTCGAGACCTTCAGCCGCAAGAACTCCTACTTCGGCCGCGTGGGTTGGAACTACTTGAACAAGTACAACCTCCAGACTACCTTCCGTGCCGACGCAGCCGACCTTTCGGTCCTCCCCAAGCCGATGCGCTGGGGCTTCTTCCCGTCCGTATCCGGTGGTTGGACGATTTCCGAGGAGAACTTCTTCATGCCGCTCAAGAGCGTGGTTTCCTTCGCGAAGCTGCGTCTGAGCTGGGGCCAGAACGGTTCCATCGCCGGCCTGGGTGGATATGCCTATGCCAACGACATCACTTCGACCGGCCAGTATCCGACCGGCCTGCTGAACGGTGACGGCTCGTATCAGTACATCATCGGTTATGCACCGTCGATGTCGGGTAACCAGGAGCTCAAGTGGGAGACCTCCGAGCAGTTCAACGTCGGTATCGACCTGCGCTTCCTGCGCGACCGCCTGACCGTGAGCTTCGACTGGTTCGACAAGAAGACCAAGGACCTGATCGTGACGGGTATCACCACCTCCACGATCGTGGGTGTGAGCGCATCCCCGATGAACGCCGGTAACGTGGACAACAAGGGTGTCGAGCTCGAGCTCCGCTGGCGCGACCAGATCGGTGACTTCACCTATGGCATCGCCGGCAACTTCTCGACCCTGAAGAACCGTGTCACCTACCTGCACCCGACCCTGAAAGACGGTCTGAGCGGTACGGGCGTCCGTAACTACGGTACGGTCACCCGCTTCGAGATCGGCTATCCGGCATGGCACCTGTACGGCTATGAATTCGCCGGCATCGAGCCGAGCACGGGCGAGGCGCTCTTCAACCACTACAATGAAGACGGCACGCTCGGCACGCCGACCACCGACCCGCTTGACAGCGACAAGCGTCACCTGGGTTCCGGTATCCCGACCTACAACTACGGTCTCACCCTGAACGCAGCCTGGAAAGGCGTCGACTTCCTGGTGTTCATGTCCGGTGCGGGCGGAAACCAGATCCTCAACGCGCTGAACAACATCGACTACACGTCCAACCGACTCCTCTATCTGACGGAAGACCGCTGGACTCCGACCCATACCAACGGCACCATGCCGGCGGCGGGCGCGGCCAACTATGCCAAGTTCCTCACTTCAAGCGGTGTCGTGATGGATGCAAGCTACCTGAAGATCAAACAGATCCAGCTGGGTTACAACTTCCCGCAGAACTTGCTCCGCAAGGCCCTCATCGAGAATCTCCGCATCTATGCCTCCATGGATGACTGGTTCACTTTCACCAAGTATCCGGGCTTCGACCCCGAGATCGTCGGCGTGGGTGCCACGATGGGCGTGGACAAGGGTAACTATCCGACCTCCAAGAAGGTGGTATTCGGTGTAAACATCACTTTCTAACCTGACTGCCTTATGAAAACGAAATATATCCTGCTTTCCTTTATGACGGCCATCCTGGCCCTGTCTTCCTGCAGTGACCTGCTCGATATCCCCCGCAAGGGCGCCATCGACTACAATACCTACTACAAGACTGACGATGAGATCGAATCGGGTGTCATCACGATGTACAGCGACGTCCGTGGCTGGTACTACAACGTGATGCTGGTGAAGAACATCATCTCCGACGACTATTATCCTGGCGGCGCAGCCCACGGTGACAACGTGGACATGGACGCCCTCGGCGAATTTGCCTTCAACTCCGAGACCGGCCAGATCGAGGGTTCGTTCTCCGGCTACTACGGCCTGATCTATCACGCCAACGTGATCATCGGGCACATCGATCCCGCACAGAGCGAGGCGGCTGCCCGTGCCGTCGCCGAGGCGCACCTGTTCCGCGGCTGGGCTTATTTCGAGCTTACTACCCTGTGGGGCAATCCGCCGATCGTGGACCACGAGCTGGATCCTTCCGAGTATGCACAGCCCAACGGAAGCACCGAAGATCTGTGGGCGCTCATCGAGAGCGACCTGACCTATGCCGTCAACTCCGGCAAGCTGGCACAGAAATCTTCTGTGAACGACGTTACCTGCTGGCGCGTGACCAAGCAGTTCGGCCAGGCCCTCCTGGGCAAGGCTTATCTGTGGATGGCCTGGGCGCTGGGCGACAACTCCTATTATAAGAAGTCGGCCGACCAGTTCGCAGCCGTGATCAACTCCGGCCTCTACGACCTGTTCACCGCCGGCCCTTACGGCGACCAGCGTCACACCGCCTACAAGATGAACTGCGAAGACATCTTCGAGAGCATCCGCGTCAACGACCTGGACAACCAGTTCGACAACTTCGACTTCTACGGCGCAATGGTTTCCTGGCGCAGCTCCGGTTCCGAGATGACCATCCCGGCAGAGGTCTGCTGTACGGGCGGCTGGGGCTTCATGGTCCCGACCACCGACCTGCTCAACACCTTCGAGAAATACGAAGGCAAGAACAGCTACCGTCGCACCGAGACCCTCAAGACCTACGAGGAACTCCGCGCCATGGGCGTGGTCTGGAACACGGCCACCCTGTCGACCGGCATCTTCAACTGGAAGGGCCGCTTCATGGCCGACGAGATTGCCTACTACGCCATGGTCAACACCAAGAACCCGCTCTGGATGCGCCTGGCAGAGGTACTGCTCTGCGGTGCAGAGGCCAGCTTCCTGGCCGGTGACCAGGCTACGGCACTCAACTACGTGAACCGCATCCGTTCCCGCGCACAGCTTCCCGCCCTCAATTCCATCGACATGGAGACAATCAAGACTGAGAAACGCCTGGAACTCTGCGGTGAGGGCCAGCGCTTCCAGGACCTCCTCCGTTGGGGCGAAGCAGCCGACCGCCTGAAAGATACGGGCAAGGACTATCCGAAGATGGAACCCAACGGCTCCGTGAGCTACGTGCCCAGCGGCCGTTCCGTCTATGGCTTCAAGACAGGCAAGCACGAGCATCTGCCTTATCCTTACACGGAAGTGATGCTGAACGAGAACATCCAGCAGAACCCCGGCTATTGATACTTATAAAGGATGAATACCATGAAAAGAACATTCATACTCATGATGGCGGCCATCCTGGCCCTCGTCTCCTGCACGAATACCGAGCTTGACCCGCTGACCGGCATATTCCCGGACCCGCAGGAGCCCGTCCTGACTTCGCTGGACGCTTCTTCCTTCGAGAAGACCTCGACCAATCGCATCTTTACCCTCAAATTCAGCGGCGGCGGCGCTACGATCGAGGCCAGCCTGGTGGGTGCCCGCAACCAGTACTATCTGGAACCAAACGTCTACGGTCCCGGTGAAGCGAACGGCTGCTTCCTGGTCAATCAGACCAAGGTCAACGGCAGTAACGTGTCTTCCGGTAACATCACCGTCCAGCTGAAGGGTGAAAACCTGTACAAGCTTATCTTCATCCTGTTCGATGCCAACGGAACGCCGTACCGCACCAAATGGGAAGGCGTCATCCCGTACGAGCCCGATCCGGAACCGATGGTGCTGACCAAAGTGCTGGTCGCGCAGTCCAACAGCAATGGTACCGTGACCTTCAAGCTCGGTACGGACGACATGGACATCGACATGATGGGAACGCCTGTCGGAAACGGCTATGCCCTGACGGCCGACCTCTACAGCGCTGACGGTTATCTGGGCGAAGGTGTCTATACGCCGGCAGCTTCGAGCGAAAACGTCGCTCCTTACCAGTACGCACCCGGTTACGAGTACGACCTGAGCTCCTGGGGCATGGGCATCATGCACTGGGGTACCTGCTGGTGGGAAGGCGAAAAAGTCACGCACATCGACAAGGAACCCATCACCGTCGTCAAGAAGGGCAGCAAGTTTGTCATCACCTGGGGCGGCGAGGATACCTACCCGCACTGGGCAACCTTCACCGGTGAGATTCCGGAACTGGTGCCCAAAGATGTCCCGGCTCCGGACTATACATACACCGATGAACTGAGCGACGCGGTCGACGAAACCTTCGCTCCCGTCGCGGGTGTGAAGACCCACAACCTGACGCTGAAGAACAAGGCCGGCGAGGAAGTCGCCTGGTTCCAGCTGGTCCTGACGGAAGGTGTCAACGATTATTCCGGTGACTACTTCTGCAAGGAATACGCACATGAAGACCATACCTTCGGCAATGGCTATGACCTTAGCATGTGGGGCATGGGCATGGGCGGCAGCCGCTATCTCAAGGACGGAAACGTCGTCCTGATCAACCCGGGCGAGACGCTCTCGGTTGCGAAACTGGGCGACGACATCTGGGAGATCTCCGGCGAAGGCTACGATTTCGTCTTCGGTACGGGCGGTGGTGACACGCCTGTGGAAGCAGCATTCACCATCACCGACGAACTGAGCGACCCGGTCGACGAGACCTTTGCTCCTGTTTCCGGCGTGAAGACCCACAACCTGACCCTCAAGGATGCCGACGGCGTTGAAAAGGTCTGGTTCCAGCTGGTCCTGACGGAAGGCAGCGAGGACTTCTCCGGCGACTATGTCTGCAAGGAATATGCACATGAAGACCATACCTTCGGCAACGGTTACGACCTGAGCATGTGGGGTATGGGTATGGGCGGCACCCGCTACATCGCGGATGACGGCTCTACTGTGCTGGTCAACCCCGGTGAAACCCTGACCATTACCAAGGTGGGGGATGATACCTGGAAATTTACGGGTTCCACCGGTTACGAATTCGTGGGCAAGTTCGAATAAATGAGTCGACTTCTCACTATCCTGACGGCCCTGGCGCTGGTCGCGTTCGCGACCGGCGCCTGCGGCCCTGTGGAGCCGGAGCCGGATCCAATCGACTTGTCCGAGTACATCAATCCGGACGGGCAGGCAATCCGCGGACTTTCCGTCGACAGCAAGAAGATGGGCAGGACGATGAAATACAACGTCTGGCTCCCGCCCAAGTTCGATGCGAATACGGCCTATCCCATCCTCTACCTGCTACACGGGGCAGGGGATGACGAGAATGCCTGGCTCGACAGCAACAAGGGCAACGCGATGCCCATCGCGGCCAAGTATGTCAAGACGGGCGGCAAGCCGATGATTATCGTCATGCCCGACGCTCAGATGACTTTCTATATCGGAGCGTATGAGCAGTATTTCCATGAGGAACTGATGCCGGCTGTTGAGGCGAAATACAAGTTCAGCGGCAAGCGGGCCATAGCCGGCCTTTCGATGGGCGGTTACGGTACGCTCTATCACGCCCTGAGGTATCCGTCGAAGTTTACGTATGCCTATGCGATGAGCCCGGCGGTCGATGCCGGTTCTTTCAAGGCCATGATTGACGCGCAGTCCGATAAGAAGGTCTTTCCGCCGTTCACTATCGAAGTGGGGAAGGAGGACACCACGGTCAACAATGCAGATGCCGAAACAGTGGCCAACTACATGAAAGAGAAAGGCCTGACCTGCGAATGGATCGCCCGCAGCGGCATCCACTACTGGAATTTCTGGCAGGAATGCCTGCCCAAGGCCCTGAAGAAGGCCGGCGAATCATTTTAAAATGTCATGCCCGGCCCCGACCGGGCATCTCAAATCCAACCTAGCATGAAAAAAATCCTTACAATAGCTGCCGCGCTGCTGCTGACCCTCTCGGCCTTCGCACAGCAGGCGCTCTGGGGCGGACCCAACACCGAGTCCCCCGTGATCAATCCCGACGGAACCGTTACGTTCCGCTATCGCGCACCCAAGGCCGTGAAGGTCCAGGTGACCGGCGACTTCCTTCCGACGCAGAAGCTGGAAGTGGAGTTCAACGGCAACAAGATGAGCTATGACGCTCCCGGCGTGGCCGACCTGACCGAGAAGCAGGGCGGCGTGTGGGAATACACTACGCCGTTCGTCGTCGCGCCCGAAATGTACACCTACACGATGATCGTCGACGGCAATTCCGTCATCGACAACAACAACGTGTTCGTCAACCGCGACATCGCTTCGCTGACCAGCGTGCTGCTCGTTCCCAAGGCCGGTGAATGCAGCGACCTCTATGCCATCCACCGCGTTCCCCACGGAACCGTGTCGAAGGTTTGGTATCCGTCGGCTACGGCCGGTTTCGACCGCCGCCTGACCGTCTACACGCCGGCTGGTTATGAGAACAACCCGAAGCAGAAGTATCCCGTGCTGTACGTGCTCCATGGCATCGGCGGCGACGAGGATGCCTGGGTCACGCAGGGCCGTGCCACGCAGATTCTCGACAACCTGATCGCACGCGGCCAGGCGAAGCCCATGATCGTGGTCTTCACCAACGGCAATATCTCGCAGGAAGCAGCTCCGCTGGAGAACTCCACGGACTACACCCGTCCGACGATGCAGCTGCCCCAGACGATGGAAGGTACGTTCGAGACCTCGTTCCCCGAGGTTGTCAAGTTCATCGACAGCCACTACCGGACCATCGCCAAGAAGGAGTCCCGCGCGATCTGCGGCCTCTCGATGGGCGGTTTCCACACGCTGTACATTTCCCTGAACAATCCGGATATGTTCGGCTGGTCGGGCATGTTCTCCGCCGCCATCGGCGTGAGCGACCCGAACGTGAGTCCCATCTACCAGGATTTCGATAAGAAGCTGGCAACGTATTTCAGCAAGAAGCCGAAACTTCTGTGGATCGGCATCGGTTCGACCGACTTCCTCATCCAGTCGAACAATGAGTTCCGCCAGAAACTCGACGCCAACAAGTATCCGTACACGTACATGGAGACTGACGGCGGACACATCTGGCGCAACTGGCGCATCTACCTGAGCGAGTTCGTCCCGCTGATCTTCAAATAAGGTTTTCCCGCTACGGTGCCGATGCTCCCGTTCTCATTAATGAGGACGGGAGCCGTTTTTTTGAAAAAAGCATTAACTTTGTAAGAAATGCACTTGTTCTATGGTTGATAAGACAAATAAAGCCGCAGCCGCCAGGGCATACAGACCCGCCCCGCTGGACGTGTCGGATGTCCGGTTGCCCGAATCGCTCATTGAGCTTACGGAAGCCATTGCCGAGAATACGCATGAAGTCTGGTCCCGGAACCGGATGGAGGAGGGCTGGACGTATGGAACGGAACGTGATGACAAGGCATTGAAACACCCCGGACTTGTCCCTTACGCCTGCCTTTCCGAAGGCGAGAAAGATTACGACCGTGCCACTGCCATGAATGCGATCAAGTTGATCGTCAAGCTGGGGTACAGGATTGAAAAGAATCGATAAATAATCTGCAGCATGAAACGTTTATTCCTTTGCGCCCTGGCCGTCGCTGTTTGTTCGCAGGCCCTTCTTGCCCAGTCTACGCAACCCTGCGTCGTGACGCAATACAACCAGAAATCGGCGAAGACGCCGCTTCCCGGCGTGACGGTGATGGTCAGCAATGCGGGCAGTACCGTATCGGACAATGACGGCCGGCTGACCCTGACCTTCCGGACCCTGAAACCGGGCGACAAGGTGAATCTCATCAGCGCGAAGAAGGCGGGATTCGAACTGTTCAACACGGAAGCGGTGGAGCAGTGGAACATCTCGCGCGACCAGAAGCCCTTCTCCCTCGTCTTGGTCAGCAAGGAGTATTTCGATGCCCTCAAGGCGAAGCTCGCGCTGACTTCCACGGACAGTTACCAGCGCAAGTACGAGCAGGCTGTCCGCGAGCTGGAAACGCAGAAGCAGGCCGGGAAACTGAAGGAGGAAGAGTTCAACAGGAAATACGACGACCTGGAGGCCCGCTATCAGATCCAGCTATCCAATCTGGACAACTATATCGACCAGTTCGCCCGCATCGACTTGAGCGATGTGTCCGAGGAGGAACGACAGATTCTGGAAATGGTGGAACAGGGTCGCATCGATGAGGCGGTCAAGGCATACGAGGATCTGGACATCAGCGGAAAGCTACGCCAGGCCCGTGAGAACAAGAAGGCACTCGTCGAGGCAAAAGCCCGGATCGAACAAGAGGCAGCCAGCCAGGAACAGGCCATACGGGAGTTGAAAGCCAAGCAGGAACGTGAAATCGCCACGCTCAAGCTGGCCGGCGGCAAGGAAAATTATGACAAGATCGGCCGGATGCTCAAAGAAAATGCCCTGGCCGATACGACGGACGTCGATGCGGCGTGGGCCTACGCCTACTATGCGATGTCCCAAAAGGATTTCGAGGAATCCGCGCATTTCTGGCTCATCTGCCAGGAAGGCTGTGCAGACAATCCCGACCGGCTTTCGTCCGTCTGGAATAACCTTGGCTATGTCTATTTCAACCTGAACAATTACAACAAGGCCAAGGAATACTGGACCCGCGCCTGCGAGTACCGGACTCCTTTGTTTGCCCGGAATCCGGAGGCCTACCGTCCGTGGATGGCCAATCTGCAGCTGAATCTGGGGCTTCTCCACCGTGTCCTTCACAATTATGAACAAAGTGAGTCGTACTATCTCCAGGCATTGGAGAATTACGGCCAGATGTTCGCCCAGGACCCCGAGGCCTACCGCCTGGATATGGCCGATATCGAGCTCGACCTGGGGGCCCTCTACCGTGTGCTCCGGAAGTATGACAAGTGTGAGGCGTACTATCTGCAGGCATTAGACAATTACAGCCAGCTTTTCGCCCGCGATCCTGAGACCTATCGTTCGTCGCTGACCATGATCCAGTATAACCTGGGTTATTTCTACTATGACCGCGACGAGTATGCCAGGGCGGAGCAGTACTACCTTCAAGTGCTGGAGAACCGGCAGCTGCTGTTCGCCCGCAACCCCGACGCCTACCGGATGGATCTTGCAAAGATCCAGAACAACCTGGGAATGCTGTATCGTTCCACCGGCGACTATGAAAAGGCGGAAATGTATTACAGCCAGGCTTTGGACAACATTACCACCGCCTTCGAGAAGAGCCCCGATACCTATCGTGCGGAAGTGGCCAGGACGCTGGCCAACATGGGCAATTTCTACCGTACAGTCGGCAACTATGCCAAGGCGGAGGAGTGTTATCTGAAAGCATCGGAACATTTTGGGGAAATGTTCCGGCAGAATCCCGAGGCCAACCGCATGGATCAGTCGCGCATCCTGAACACCCTGGGCTTTTTCTACTACACCACAAAGGATTATGCCCGGGCGGAAGAATACTATTACCGCTCGCTGGAGCACCGGCTGCTGTTGTATGAGCAGAACCCCGGTGTCTACGGGGAATATGTCGCTCAGATATGGGTCAACCTGGCCCTGCTGTACGCGGCCACCGAGGTGTACGACAAGGCCTTGGAATCCATCGACAAAGCCATTGTTCTGATTCCCGATGATCCCGATTGTTACGACTTCAAGGGGGAAACCCTCCTGAAGACCGGCGACACGAAGGGCGCGCTGAAG
>LUZE01000053.1 GCA_001602845.1 Bacteroidales bacterium Bact_13
CCCCGGATGAAGAAGGGCGGCGTGAACGGCTCGTTCTTCGCCATCTACACGTCGAACGCCCTGTCGCCGGATCAGGCGACGCGCCGGGCGCTCGAACTCGTGTCGTACGTCTACGATGCGGTGGAACGGAATCTTGACAAGGTGGCCTTCGCCGAGACTCCCGCGCAGGCCCGCCGCAACGCCAAGAACGGCTTGATCTCGATTTTCATGGGCATGGAGAACGGCGCGCCGATCCAGAAGGACCTGTCGCTGCTGCGGATGTTCCACCGGATGGGCATTACCTATATGACCCTCACGCATGCCCGCAGCAATGAAATCTGCGACTCCTGCACCTCGCCGGAGCCCCGCTGGAACGGCGTGAGCCCCTTCGGCCGCGAGGTCATCGCGGAGATGAACCGGCTGGGCATGATGATCGACGTTTCGCACATTTCCGACGCGTCGTTCTGGGACGTGCTCAAGTATTCGAAGGCACCGGTCGTCGCGACCCATTCCTGCTGCCGCGCGCTGAGCGACCATCCCCGCAACATGACCGACGAGATGATCGTGGCGCTGGCTGAAAAGGGCGGCGTAATCCAGATCAATTTCTATCCTTCCTTCCTGGACAGTTCCTATGCGGCGCGGGCTTCCGCGGCGCTGGACGAGCAGGAGGCGGCCGGCGACGCCTGGCTCGAGAATCCTTCCGACCCTGCGCTGCAGGCGCGGATGCAGGCGGCAATCGACGCGGTGAAAGCCATTCCGCGTCCGTCCTATAAACGGATTGCGGACCACATCGACCACGTGGTCCGGCTGGTGGGCGTCAAGCACGTCGGCCTGGGTAGTGATTTCGACGGCATCGAAGCGACGCCTGACGGGCTGGAAGACGTGAGCCGGATGCAGAAAGTCATCATCGAGCTGCGCAAGCGCGGCTATTCAGAATATGAGATCCGTCAGATCGCCGGGGCGAACTTCCTGCGCGTGATGGAACAGGTTCAACGGATGGGAGAAGAGTAAAGAACGATATGAAAAAGTTACTGGTTATCGGGCTTGCGGCAATGGCAATCCTGGGCGGCTGCAAGAAGTCGTCCGCCCCGTTCCGTCTGGACGGGCTGCAGGTGGAATACATGGAAACGCCGCTCGGCATCGACGTGGCGGAGCCTCGTTTCAGCTGGAAAATGGTGAGCGAAAAGTACGGCCAGCGGCAGGAGGCCTGCCGGATCGACGTATGGGAAGCTGCCACCGGCAAGACGGTCTGGTCTTCCGATCCGGTTCCGTCGGACGTTTCCGTCGGCGTCGTATACAGGGGCACGGCCCTGCAGCCGGCGACCCGCTATAACTGGAAGGTGACGGTCTGGAACGCCGACCGGGATTCTTCCGCTGCGGAATCGTGGTTTGAGACGGGCCTGATGGACAGCGGTTGGTCCGATGCCAAATGGATCTCCTCCGGGCAGCCGCACTTCTCGAAGTATCGTTCCCATTACCAGATCGACTTCGACCTGGCCTGCACGGGCGAAACCCCCGTTCCCGTATTCAAGTTCGGCGTGCAGGATCCGGACAATTACGTGAGACTGGAGATGGACGCTTCGCACATGGCGCTTTTCCATGTGACGGATGGCGTCGAGACGAAAGATTACGAGGCTCCTTGCAAAACGCTTCCCAAACATATGGGTGTCCGGGTCGTCTGCCTCGACTATGCCAAGGGCTATCGTGTCTGGCTCATCGCCGACCATGTGCCGGTCAACAAGGAACCGGTGGTCATCCAGCCCTACAGCCTGGATGTCTGGAAGCCGTATTGCCGGTTCAACACGCTCGGGTTCGCCCAGAAGGCACCGGGGTGTGAAGCTACGTTCTCCAACCTCACGGTGACCGAGGATGTCTGGCATACGACCCTCTATGCAAGCGATGAGTCCATCCGGGTACTGGACGACACCGAAGAATTCCGGTCGCCGGCCGAGGAATCGGGGGCGCCGATCCTGCGGAAGGATTTTGAAATCCGCAAGACGGTGGCTTCTGCCCGCCTGTACACTACGGCGCGCGGTATCTATGAATACGAAATCAACGGCAAGAAGATGGCCGACGACTGGTTCAATCCCGGATCGACCGACTATCGCTACAGGATCCTGTACAATACCTATGACATCACGCCCTTGCTCAAGCGCGGAATGAATACGGTCGGTGCGATGCTGGGCGCCGGCTGGTACAGCGACTTCACGGGATATGCCACGGCCTGGCAGGACCAGTTCGGCACGGAGCTGTCGCTGCTCGCGAAGATCGTGCTGACCTATTCGGACGGGTCTCAGGAAGTCATCGTATCGGACGATTCCTGGACCGTTTTCAACGAAGGACCGATTACGAGCGACAGTTTCCAGAACGGTGAGGATTATGATGCCCGCCGTACGGTGGAGGGCTGGAGCGATCCTCGTTTCGACGACTCCGCTTGGAAGACGGCCATCGTGGTGGAACCGCCCGCCGACAGCATCGACATCCAGTACTACATCGGTTCGCCGGTCCGTACGCAGCAGGTGCTCAAGGCCGTATCGGTCTCCGAGCCGAAGCCGGGCGTATTTGTCTATGACATGGGCCAGAATATGGTGGGCGTGCCCCGCATCAAGCTGAAGGGCAATCCTGGCCAGACGATCACGTTCAAGTACGGTGAGATGATCTATCCGACCGAGGTGCCTGAGGACCCGATGCCACCGCTGACCGCGGAGGTATATGCCGACCGGAAAGGCTTGGCTTACAATGAAAACTATCGCGGAGCCCTGGCCACGGACCACTATATCCTGGCGGGTCGGGGCGTTGAGGTGTTCCAGCCTCATTTTACGTTCCACGGATTCCGCTACATCGAGATCCATGGCCTGGAGAAGGCGCTGCCGCTGGCGGATGTCGAGGCCCTGGTGCTGAACTCCATCGGCGCGCAGTTGAGCGGGTTCGAGACGTCCGACGCCGAGGTTAACCGCCTCTACGAGAATATCGTATGGGGCCAGCGCGGCAATTTCCTCTCCATCCCGACCGACTGCCCGCAGCGCGATGAGCGCATGGGCTGGACGGGCGACGCACAGGTATTCGCCCGCACGGCCACCTACAACATGAACGTCGATCCTTTCTTCTCGCGCTGGTTCCATTCCGTGCGCGACATCCAGGGCGATGACGGCAGTTATTGCGACTTCATCCCGAAAGTAGGCCAGCCGCCGTACGGCTCGTCGAAGGGCGGGGGAGCGCTGGGCTGGATGGAAACCGGCATCGTCATTCCCTGGCAGTTGTATCTGCAGTATGCGGATGTCCGCTTCCTCGAAGAGCATTATGACTCGATGAAGGCCTATCTGTCGTATCTGCAGAACCGGTCTGTGAAGGATATCCAGCCGGGCAGCGGTTACGGCGACTGGGTGGCGGTGGAGCATACCAACTCCCCGCTTACCAATACGGCTTATTACGGGTACGATGCGCTGCTGATGAGCAAGATGGCCGCCGCCCTGGGCAAGTACGCCGATGAGCAGAAGTACCGCGAGTTGTATGAGCGCATCAAGGCGGCGTTCAACCGGGAATTCGTGGGTCCGGACGGCGTGACGAAGGAATCGAAGAACGTGCCTCCTTACCATGAATGGATCGCAGGCGGCTCGGATGCTTCCTTCAAGGCCAATACGCAGACTTCTTATGTCGTGCCGCTGCAGGCCGACCTGTTCGACGACCAGCACAAGCCTCTCGCGGTGCAGAACCTGGTGGATAACGTCGCATCACACGACTATACCCTGACGACGGGCTTCATCGGTACACCATACCTGAACCTGGTGCTGTCGCAGAACCACTTCGACGAAGTGGCGTATAAACTCTTTGAACAAAGGAACTATCCTTCGTGGCTCTATCCGGTGCTGCAAGGTGCGACGACCATCTGGGAGCGATGGAACTCCTATACCATCAAGCGCGGATTCGGGATGGTGGACATGAATTCGTTCAACCACTATTCCTTCGGCGCCATCGAGGAGTGGATGTTCTCGTATATGCTGGGTATCAAGCCCGTGGAGAACGATCCGGGCTATCACACCTTCCTCCTGGAACCGCGTGTCGGCGGAACCTTCGCGTATGTGAAGGGGCACTATGATTCGGTGTACGGACGCATTGAAAGCCAGTGGGAGCGCCAGGGGGACGGATCGGTCCGTTTCGACTTTACGGTGCCGGCCAATACGTATGCCGCGTTGACGCTGCCATTGCCGGAAGATGCTGACGTGAGCGTCATCACCGGCGCGGAATACGCACAAGAAAAAGAGCAGCCCGGCTGTTACGGGCTGCCCTCCGGCAAATATACGTTTATCGTCAGATAATCTCGAGCGCAACCTCCATCATGTTGGTGAAGGTTGTCTGCCGCTCTTCGGCCGTCGTGACTTCCCCGGTGAAGATATGGTCGGAGATCGTGCAGATGACCAGTGCGCGTTTCCCTTCGCGGGCCGCGTTCATATAGAGCGCTGACGCCTCCATCTCGACGGCCAGCACGCCCATCTTCGCCCAGCGGTCGGGGTGCGGATTGTCGGAATAGAATACGTCGGAGGAAAGGATGTTGCCGACTTTGTAGCGGATGCCGCGCGCGTCACAGACATTGGCGGCGGCCCGCAGCAGGTCGAAATCGCCGATCGGGGCGAACGTGCCGGGCAGTTCGTATTGTGAACCGTAATTCGAATCGGTGCAGGCGCCCTGCGCGATGACCAGGTCGCCGATATGCAGGTCTTCCGGGTATGCTCCGGCCGATCCGACGCGGATGATGGTATTCACACCGTAGAAATGGAACAGTTCGTAGGAATAGATGCCGATGGAAGGAATGCCCATGCCGTGTCCCATCACGCTCACGCGTTTTCCCTTGTAGGTGCCGGTGAAGCCCAGCATGCCGCGGACATTGTTGAATTGGACGGGGTTCTCGAGATAGTTGTCGGTGATGAATTTCGCACGCAGCGGATCGCCCGCCATCAGTACGGTTTCGGCGATTTCGCCGTATTGTGCCCCGATGTGGGGAGTAGGGGTGTTTGCCATATCTTGCTGTATTGTATTATCGTGATTGATTATTCGCGGTCTCCGGGTTCCAGCGCGCCGATATCTGCCACGTCGAGCATCGCGCGTTCGATGTGCTTGCCTTTTTTCGCGCCCATCTTCGCGAGCTTGATGGCCGTCGTCGTGATGCTCTGGCCATTCGGCGCCAGTTTCTTGCCGGCTTCTCCATAAGCCTTCAGGGCTTTCTCAAGGGCATTTCCCATATCTTCGTATGCAGCCAGGAACTTGTCGACCCGTTCCATCATCTCGCCGGCCAGGGCGTAGACTTTTTCGTGGTTCTCCGCCTGCTGCACCTGTGTCCAGGTGAGCTGGACGATGCGGATGGCACCGTACAGGGACTGCTCGTCGGCAATGTATACGTTCTGCTCGGCCGCCCAGCGCCACAGGTCGGGTTCCGCATTCAGGGCCGTCCAGAGGGCGCCCATGTTGGGAACGAACATGATGACGTAGCCGGCCGACATCTTCGGGGGCTGGACATAGGAGGCATAGTCTTTCCGGGCCAGTTCCTTCACGTGTTTCCGGATGCTGTCGATGTGCGCCCGCAGGTAACGGGCACGGTCCTCCTCGTTCTCAGCGTTGACATAGTTCACATAGTCGGCGAGGGAAGTCTTGGCATCGACGATTACCTCGCGGCGGCGGTCCAGGTGGATAATCACGTCGGGCCGCATGACGGAGCCGTCTTCGTTCTTGACGGCCTTTCCGTCGGAGTCCAGGATGGTCGGCTGTACGTCGAAATGCACACCTTTTGTCAGGCCCTGTGACGAGAGGATTTCTTCGAGGATGGTTTCGCCCCATGTGCCCTGCAGCTTGTTGCCGTACTTGAAGGCGGCGGCCAGCTGGTCGGTGCTCTTTGCCACGCGGCCGGTGTATTTCATCAGGTTGTCCACGTCGCTCTTGATGGCGCTCTGGGCCGTCTTGTGCACGTCGCTGTTGGCCGTCATCTCCTTGCGGAGCTCTTCCATCTTCTCTTTCACGGGATTGAGAAGATTCCCGATGGCTTCGCTGCTGGTTTCCCTGAATTCTTTCTGGCGGGCCCTGAGCAGTTCGTCCGTGGCTGCTTTTGCCTGGTCTTTCATCTGCCCGAGTGCCACGTCGAACTGTTCCTTCATTGTCTTTATCGCTTCTTCGTGGGCCTTGTCGCGGGCGGCGATGACGCCGTCCTTGGCCTTTTCAGCAGCTTCCACGGCCTTTTCGATTCGGCCGGGAACATCCAGGATGGATTCCAGACGGTCGCGGTCAGCGAGCAGGGACGACCGCGTCAGCGCCCGCGTGAGGATGATGGCCAGAATGACCGCGGCCACGGCGGCTATGAGGATGATCAATGAAGTCGTAGACATGTCCTATCTGATCTTTTCGCACAAATCGAGGACAAGATAGCAAAAAATCAGGAAAGAAATGTATCTTTACCCTGGAAAACAATGGAAATCGATCTCAAGAACAAGTACAAGTTCCTGACGGCACGGAATCTGGTGGCGGCGGGATTCTGGGCTGCGTCGGTGACGTTCTACGTAATGGGGCTCATCTGGCCGCTGATGTCGACGAAGTATCAGGTGCTGGGGATCCAGCTCAAGCACCAGGAGGTGACGCTCTTCGATTCCGTCCGGATGTTCTGGGAAAGCAGTGAGTACCTGGTGGCGTCGATCATCCTGGTTTTCACCTTCATTCTGCCGATTCTCAAGTACATCGAGCTGGCCCTGCGGCTGGGTACGGGCCGTCAGTTCCTTAAGCTTCAGTCGGTGGACAAGTGGAACATGATCGACGTGTTCCTGGTCGCCATGCTGCTGCTCAATTTCAAGATGAATTCGCGGTTCATCGTCATGCGGCTCGAGATGGGTACGAACTTCATCGCGCTGGCGGTGCTTACGCGGCTGGTGACCATCCTGCTGGTGGACGGTTTCGGAAAGAAAAAGACGGTTACAGATCCAGATCGATCGTAACAGGGCAGTGGTCTGAACCCTGTACCTGGTCGAGGATGTCGGCGCCCGTGACTTTTCCGGCCAGCGGCCTTGATACCAGGAAATAGTCGATGCGCCATCCCAGGTTCCTTTCCCGTGCGTTGCCCCAGTAGGCCCACCAGGAATACTTCCGGGTTTCCGGATTTGCTTCCCGCCATACATCGGCCAGGCCGACGGCTTTCAATTCCCGGAAAGCGGCCCGCTCCTCGTCGGAGAAGCCTGCGCTCTTCCGGTTGCCCTTCGGATCGTGAATGTCGATCTCCTCGGCGGCGACGTTCAGGTCGCCGCAAACCACTACGGGCTTGATTTCCTGTAGCTTGCCAAGATAATCCCGG